>CAZOOF010000034.1:0-23806 GCA_964581365.1 uncultured Chromatiales bacterium | reverse complement strand
GTGATGGTAACGGACCCGATGATGGGGCTGGTGGCGGCGACGGAACGTCTCAGGATCCCGCGGCGCGCTCGGATGGCGGAGGAAGCGGTGCGATCGCTCCAACTGCACTCCTGTTTGCTGCAGCGGGTATTCCGATCATGTTGCGTCGCCGCAGGTCCCGCGCAGCGTGCGAATCAACCGGTTGGAAGTGCGGATCATAACCAGCAATCACGAAGGCGCCAGGGAGGTTCAATATGAAGGAAACGCGAACGCTATCAGGGTCTCTGTTGTCGTCAGTCCTAGCTGTCTCGGCGCTTTCGGCGATGGCGGATATCCGCTTCGAGGATGTGACTGCGGCTGCCGGAGTGAGTCACACCAGTGAAACGTACGGAGCGTCCTGGGGCGATCTGGATGGAGACGGATACCCTGATCTCTTTGTCAGCAATCACTGGAATCAGCCCAGTCTCTTTCTGAACAAAGGGGCGGAGGGCGGCTTCATCGATGTCGCCCGACACACCTTCCAGTGGACATGGACTCCCAATGCGGATACACACGGCGCCAGCTGGTTCGACTTCGACAATGACGGTGATCAGGACCTGTTCGTGACCACCGGCATCGGCAATCCGGATCAGTTCCTGGTCAATGAAAACGGTGCTCTGGTGAACAGGACTCGTGAGCTGGGTGTAGCGTTCAATCCCTGGGGCGGCCGGCTTCCGGTGTGGATGGATTTCGACGGCGACGGATTGCCCGACTTCGCCATGATGATGATCGGTCAGCCGGTTCAGGTGATGCGCCAGGTACGCGGAGGATTCGAGGCGATAACGGATGCTGTCGGCATATCGTGCACCCGGCAGCAATACGGTCAGTTCATCGATGTCACGGGTGATGGCAGGCTCGAGTTCATCTGCCCCGATGATGCCGAAACCCTGATCTATCCGCGACGCATCTACGACACTACGGCCCAGCCATGGACGGAGATCCCGCTTGCGGACAAGTTCCCCGCCGTTACGGCAGGGCCGGATGCGGTCATTGCTGATTTCAACAACGATGGGCACATGGATATCTTTCATATCAGCGGCATGCAGATCAGGCCGTCCGGGGCGGATATAAATCCGGAGCGCACCCGGCTGGAAGCGCGGCTGATGGGAGATGGCAAGGCGGTCAGCTTTCGCAGCTCCGGTCCCATCGTCATCGACTTTGACGCCAATGTCTTTCATGAGGACTTCGACAATGAGCTTGGATCCAACTGGATCCGTATCGGCGCCGAAGGCAATACGCCGAACACGGATCCGGATACGATCGTCCGGAGCGTTCGCCTCGATCCGGATGATCCCGCCGTCCAGGGACTTCCTGCGGCTGACATCAGTGAGCCGCCGCTGATCCGAATCGGCTATGAGGATGAGCGCTGGATCATCGCGCTCAGCTCGAAGTCGGACTCAGGAGAGTCGGTCTTCACGGACGCATACTTCGAGGTCAGTGGCAGCAACCTGTCCGAGCTCGAGCTGATCGAGTTCTGGCCGGATGATTTCGCCTCGCAGCCGACCCTTCTGGTGTTCAATCCGGACAATGGACGGTTCGAGGATGCGACTCCGGATGCGTTGCGTTCCGAACTCGAATGTGTCAGTGCGGCGGCCGCCGATTTCAACAATGACACCTGGGTCGATCTGTATATCGCCTGCCGGACCGGAGTGAGGAATATCGAGAATCTGCTGTTCGAGAATACCGGCAACGGCAACTTTGTGCCCGTGGTCAACGCCGGCGGCGCCGTTGGGCCGCTCGGGATGGCGGTGACAGACGGGGCCGGTACGGCCGATTCGGTGGTGATCGCCGACTATGACGTCGATGGCCGCGTCGATATGTTCGTTACCAATGGCTTCAATATGTTTCCCAAAGGGATTGGCGGTCCCAATCTGCTCTTCCGCAATGTGACCGACAATGGGAATCGCTGGATCCAGATCGATCTTCAGGGGACCAGCACTCATCGTGAAGCGGTGGGCGCAGTGGTTACCGCAACGACCGAGGATACGAGCCAGAAGCGGGTTCGAAACGGCGGCTATCACCGCTGGTCCCAGGATCACAATCGCCTGCATTTCGGGCTGGGACAGGCGGAGTCGGTCGATATCACCGTGGAGTGGCCCAGCGGCACGGTGGACCGCTACGAGAACGTTCAGCCCAATCGGGTTTATCTTGCGATCGAGAACGGAGCTCTGGAGCCGGTATCGATCGGAGATGCCGCACCCTATGCCTGCGGTCTTCCCGCCGAGTTCAATCAGGGCCTGAGCGCGGCTGAGATCAACGAAAGACTAGAGCCGGGAATCTATGTTTCCCGCAACTGCCGCATCGATCTGGAAGGCCTCGACAGCCGGTTCGGGGTGCAGCCGGGCGCATGGAACATACGTGCAACCAAGGGCCTGGGGGATACGATGGTATACACCGGTCGTATCGAATCATCCGGCCCGATCGTGGTGCAGGAGCGGGCCAATCTCAATGAGGATCACGACACTGTCGATATCTCGGACAGCGCCATCGAGTTCCGCTTCGAGGTGCGTGGAGGCCAGGACGGAGTGGATCTTTCGCCGGAGTTCGGCCAGAACACCTGCATCAGTATCGAGGTTCCCGAGGGGGCGAAGATTTTCTACGGTCCGTTGAAGCGTGAGATTTCGCTCAGCGAGTTCTACCTCGATACCGTGGCTCCCTGTCCGGGAGGAGTTCCTGAGGACCCTCCGCCTGAAGAGCCGATCGGCGGTGATGGTGATGATAATGGTGACGGGAATGGCGATGGCGACGGCAGCGGTGGCGATGGCGATGGCGATGGAGCTGGCAATGGCGGTGACGGCAACAGCGACGGTGGTGGCAGCGCCATCGGAGGTGGAGGTGGCGGCGGTGGCGGCGCCGTGACCATTACCGCCGTGGCGTTGCTGTTCGTTGCCGGCTCCTTCCGCCGCCGTATGTATCGCGCGGTCCTTCCGCCGCCGGGTGGCGCGTAACGGCGATCAGGTCCCGTCGATCGGGGGGCGCTTCATCGGCGTCCCCCGATCGTGAAGCCGGCAGCGAAGCGCGCGCATCACGAACAGCGGATTGCCGATCACGTACCGACCAAACATGCGCTGAGGCTCCATCAGCAGGCGGAACAGCCACTCCAGGTGAAGGCGACGCCACGATCGGGGAGCTCTGGGCATCGCGTCCGAATAGAAATCGAACAGCGCACCCACCCCCAATACCACTGGCGTCGCGAGCGCAGCCGCATGATCCGCGATCCAGCGCTCCTGTGCCGGCACGCCCTTGGCTACCAGGAGAATGCGCGCACCGCTGCGATTGATCTCCTCGATGATCCGAGCCTCTTCCTCGGGCTGATGATAGCCGTGGCGCGTCAGGACGATGTCGAGCCCTGGGCAGGCGGCGCGCATCCGTTGGGCGCATCGGCCGGCAATGCCGGGGCGGCCGCCGAGCATCGCCACTGGGATGCCGCGTTTGGCGGCACCTGCGCACAGCAGGGGAAACAGATCGGTTCCGTTCACATTGTCGCGAAGGCGAACGTTCCACAGCCGTGCCGCCAAGGCAACGCCGATGCCATCGGCAAACAGGTAATCGACCTGGGAGAGGATGCCGGCGTAGCGCGGGTCGCGGTGGGTCACATTGAAGCAATGGGCGTTGACGAAACAGGTCAGGGAGCGGATGTTTGCGGCGGCGTCATCGATGAGCAGTTCGGCCGCCTCCGCTAGCGTAAGGTTGCAGAAGTTCAGGCCCAGGAAGTGGACGATATGTTTGTCCTGGGCAGATCTTGCAGACACATCGGTCCCTTTTTCCGGTAAGCCCATGCGTCTCGTCTCCCGACCATCACAAGCCGCCGATCATCGAAGGAGGCAGCGCTGATGACAATGACAAATCGCAATGCGAGCGGCTGTTTGCCGAGGCAGAATTCCGTCAGGGAAGGAAGGACGCTCAGGATGATTGCAAGGGCTTCCACACCGACATTCATCGGCATCGGCGCGCAGAAGTGCGCGTCATCGTGGCTGCACCGGATAGCCGGCTGTCACCCCGAGGTCGGTGTCAGCAAGGAGAAGGAAGTCGACTTTTTCTCATATCACTATGATCACGGCTATCAGTGGTATGAAAGCCGGTTTCGTCACTGTGCCGGATGCAAGGCGATCGGTGAAACCTCTCCTTCCTATTTCTGCGATCCGCGGGTTCCGGCCCGGGTGAGGCGCTATGCACCGGCGATGCGCATCGTGGTTTCCCTGCGCGATCCGGTCGAGCGGGCCGTGTCCAATCACCGGCATGAAGTCCGTGTCGGGCATGTTCAGGGAGATCTCAGCTTCCACGCGGGACTGGAAAACAATCCGATGTATATCGATCAAGGCCGCTACGCGACCCATCTGCGTCGCTGGTTCCGCCATTTTCCGGCACAGCAGATCATGGTTGTGCTGATGGAGGACATCGCCGCGGATCCGCTGGGCGTCGCGCAATCACTGTATCGGTTTCTGGGCGTTGATCCGGAATTCGTCCCGTCACGGCTGCGTGAGCACGACAACCCGGCCTACGCAAACCGTTACCGTCTGCTCGCCACCATCAAGGACAGCCTTTACCGCCATACCGATTCCATTCCTCCGGCGCAGTGGCTGTGGAAGTCGGCCAGCGCACTGGGCCTGAAAGCCCTTTATCGCCGAGCGAACGTGATTCCGAGTGAGGCGGTCATTCCGGCGCCGGATCCGGTTATTCTGGGCAGACTGCGCGAGGTGTTCGCGCCCGAGGTTCGGGAGCTCTCCCGCATGCTGGGTCGTCCGCTCGACACCTGGCTGCCGCGATGAAGAGCGTGACGCCCCACTTCGACGCTCGCAGCCTGTCTTCATCACTGAGAGTCGTGCCGGTCTATGCCGCTGCTGCGGTGTGCGCGGTGTTTGCCGGCATGGTCAGCGGCGCGAGCCGGCCCAGCCTGATCGTGCTCATGCTGGGCGGCATTGCGGCGCTCGTGCTGGCATCGTCGCGGAAGGCCCTGCTCTGGGCCGTTGCTGTGGGTGGACTCGTCGTTACCGGCCTAGCGCAGCTCTATCTGCCCGAGGTCCGGATCGTGAAGTTCGTGGTGCCGCTGATATCGCTGGTGCTACTGGCGCACGCGCTATTGGATCTGCTGGCCGGCCGATCAGACGTGCTGCCGCTTTCCATGTCCGCCGTGACGGGATGGATGCTGGCATTCCTTGGCATCGCCGTCGTGACCACGCTGGTCAACTGGAATCCCGGAGTTGCGCTGCTCGGCTTCAAGGGCTACTTCACCCTGTGGACGCTGGTCTTCGCCATGGCCCTGTCGCGTTGGCGCATCGGCGATCTGGACGGACTGCTGAAACTCATGCTGGCGATCGCGCTGCTGCAGATTCCATTTGTCGTTCATCAGTATCTGGTTCTGGTTCCGCTCAGAGAAGGGCTGGGGCCAGGAATCATTCCAGTGGATATCCTGGTTGGAACCTTTGGTGGCAATGCGCTGGGAGGGGGCGCCAATGCGGTGCTGGCGCTCTTCTCCTTCGTAGTGTTTGCCTGTCTTCTCGGCTTGTGGCGCCACGGCGCCATGTCAGGTCCCGTCGCGCTCGCTCTTGGGTTGCCCATCATCGCGCCGGTCTTCTTCAATGAAGCCAAGGTTGCCGTCTTTTACCTTCCGCTGGTGGTGCTGATCGTGTTCTGGCGGGATGTCGCGCTGCGCCCGTTGCGTTTTTTGGCTGTGGGAGGCGTCTCAGCGCTGCTGTTTGCGCTGCTGATGACGGCTATGACAGTGTTTCATCCAGGAGGGAATCTGCGATCGTGGGCAGAGCTGATCGATGTCACCTGGAACCAGCAGGTGGCGGACATCGAGGAGCTGCGGGGGCAGCACAGCGAACTCACTCGCTGGACTGTGCTGACCTTCTGGGCGGAGGAGCACGCCCACGCTCATCCGCTGCATATTGCGATCGGCCACGGCATAGGCGCCTCGCGCATGGCCGAGGAAGATGAGTGGTCGGTAACTCGCACGCTCGCCGAGGAGCGCTATCACGAGGGTCTGCGCATCGGCTATACCGCGATTTCGGCTATTCTCTGGGATACCGGTGTTCTCGGCCTGATTTCGATCGCAGCCGTACTGTACGCCGCGTGGCGGACCGCCGCTCGTCTAGCAGTGGATCATGCTGGCACTGATCCATTCCATGCCGGTATTTTCGAGGGGCTCAAGGCCGGCATCGCCATCGTGGCGATCAGTCTGGTTCACAAGGACTTCTTTGTCTTGCACCTGCCATACCAGACGCTGGTGCTGCTGATGCTGGGCTACCTGGCGCTGGCGGCGCGGCAAAGCGGGGGGAGCCGATAGCAGGTCGCTACACCGCCCGCCGCAGCGAACGCTGGGAAGCTTCAGTTCCGATTGAGAGTGGTGCCTACGATTCTCGTGCCGCTGTCCGTTAGCGCCTCAGTGAGGCCGATGGTATCGCTGGCTCGGGTGTGGTCGCGTCGCACGACGAGCAGGGCTCCCTTGCACAGACCGGCGATATTCTCGGAGCCGATATCGGAGCGCCATGAGGGACCGTCGACAATCACTACCTGATAGCGCTGGCTCAGTTCCGCGATGACGCGCTCGAGTTCGGGGCGCCAGAGCAGATCGCCGACGTTCGGCGGCACGATGCCGGATGTAACCAGTGACAGCCGGCGCAGCGCCGACAGGCGGATCGTTGCCTCAGACAGCAGGGATCTGCCGACGAGTACGGAGGACAGGCCGACTTCGTTGTTGACGTTGAACAGCTTGTGCAGCGCCGGACGCCGCAGATTGCCATCCACCAGCACGGTAGATCTGCCCTGCTGAGAGAAGGCAACGGCCAGATTCGCTGCCACATGGCTGCATCCGTCGCGGCCGCTCGGACCGGTGACGGCCAGGGTACGCTGACCTTCATCGAACCAGTGCTGAATCAGCCGTTGCTGCAGGATGCGAAATGCCGTTCCTTGCGTGCCGAAGGGGTCGAAGGCGGTGAACAGCTTGCTCGAGTAGCCCTCTGCTCCCGATTCGAGAAACGGATAGTCGAACTGCGCCGCTATGGCGTGATCCAGCTCCTGGCGGGAAATCATTCCCATGCGAAGCGCGGCGCTGCCGAAGCGCAGGCGCTTCTTTTCGGCGTACTTCAGAATGCGATCGATATCCCGCGCGTCTATCTTGCGGCGGCGCAGCAGAATCTGCCCCAGCATATTGTCATGTGCCGGCTCCATCGCCGCGCTGGCGGTTATTGCAGCCGGGAAAGCATCCTTGTTTTCGAAGCCGATGGTTTGCATGAGTCTTCCCTGTCGGTGGTCAAATGGCGGCGATGATCCGGGCCCCCGTCATGTCCATCACGTCCTCAGCCGACCTGATGCGTCGGTCGGTGATCTCAGCCAGAACCGCGAAGAATCCTCCCAGCATCAGGCCGAGCAGCAGGGCGCTGGTGTAGTTCAGCAGCGGATTCGGGCTGGACGGCTCTAGCGGCGGAACGGCTTCGTGAAGTATGGACACGTTCGCCAGGTTGAACTGGCTCTCGAGACTGGTCTGGTAAAACTTCTCGAGCGCTGAGTCGTAGACGCGCTGATTGGACTCCACCTCGCGCGCCAGAACATGAAGCTGATCACGCTGCTGCTTGAGCTCCAGGAGCAGATTTTTCTGCTCTTCGAGTGAGCGTGCCACCGCCTGTTCGCGGGAAATCGCCCGCTTGTACTCCGGATGGTTGCGGCCGAGCTGCCGCGAACGGACATCGGATGCCTCGGCCTGGACCTGTACATAGCTCCGTCCAAGCTCGTTGAGACGGTTGGTCTCGCTGTCCAGGCGCTCGTCGATGGAAATGATTCCGTGTTCCTGCTGGAAGCTGGTGAGGCGGGCCTGTGAGTCGAGCAGGCGCTGGCGCAGATGTTTAAGCTGTTCGTCGAACCATTGGGCATTGCGCCGCGCGGGGTCGATCATGAACTGCAGCGTCTTGTCGATGTAGCTATGCGCGAAGGCATTGGCGGTCGCTGCGGCCATGGCGGCAGCGGATGACTCGAAGCTTATCGATATCACGCGGCTGTCGCGCGATGGCTCGACGGCGAGACCTTCCAGCAGGCGGCTGGCAAGCCAGTCCCGAATCGAGCCGTTATCACCGAAGTCCTCGGTGAAGCGGCGTTGCTGCTCTGGATCGTCGGCGAGCCCGAGCGCATCGACCACATCCAGCGCTACGCCGCGGCTGCGAATGATGTCGATCTGAGTGGCGAGGTAGGTTGTCGACGCCTTTACTCCGGCGGTCGGCGCGTGGAACGGGCTGATGTCTGCGCTGTCTAGCACCAGAGACGTGGTTGCCACGTACCGGCGTGGCAGGAGGTCGGTGATGATCGCGGCGGTAACCAGGGTGATCAGTAGCGTGAGAATCATTACTCCGATGCGGGCTCTCAGCATCGTCGCCAGGGTTCTCAGGTTGCGCGGCATGGATCGCTCCTCAGGACTCAGAACAGGCTTTCCTTGACGTATACGACATCGTCCGGCCGCAGCTCATCGCTCAGGCGCGCCTGCATGGTCTCCATCTCGCCGTTGCCGTTGCGCCGCTTGACCATGATCCCGCGCTCGGTCCCGCGCGGGCCGATGCCGCCGCCGACCGATATTGCCTGCATGACCGACATCCCGCGCTCGAGCCGGTAGCGGCCCGGATTCTGTACCTGGCCAAAGATGTAGAAAACATCCGTCTCCGGTACGAATACGATATCCCCGCCGATCAGGCGCACGTTCTGTTGCAGTTCTCCCTGCCCGAGGAGCGATCTGAGGTCGACGGTCATCTTGTGGACATTGTCGCCATCGCGGCGCAGCAGCATCAGGTGGTCGGATGAATCCTGGGCCGTTCCTCCCGCCACCGCGAGCAGATCCACCAGCGTCTGCACCCCTTCACCGGTGAGCCCCTGCAGCGCATACTTCCCCGGCTTGGCGATCCTGCCGAGAATGAGAACGCTGTTCTCGAGTGTTTGACGGCGCTGCTCGACGAACAGGCTGACCCTCGGATCGGTCACGTAGCCGCCGCCGATCAGCAGGTCTGCAATTTTCGCCTCGGCGTCGCTGGTCGACAGGCCGCCGAGCAGAATGTCTCCTACCAGCGGAAAGGACACCCGGCCGTCTTCACCGACCCGCATTTCCCCGGAAAGATCCGGATGACCAAACACCGTAGCGCGAATGACGTCGCCTGGACCGAGAAGAAAGCTTTCGGTCTGAGCATGGGCGGGTGACAGCATCGGGAGAACGAGAAGCAGTGATACCAGTATCAGTCGACGAATTCGCATACTAGCTGTCCTCGAAATTGCTGAGGTTGGAGGACGCATGGAGGCGATGCCCTCGTCATACGCTCGTCTATGGGATGGACGTTCACCGGGCGCGGCGGGCACGCGTCGGCGTGTTTCAAGAGTGAGGCAAGCGGCCGCCCGAGAAAATCGGGGGCATTACGTATCGTCAGAATGCGACACGCGCGGCGACGGAGAAAGTCTGGTAGCGGTAGTCCCGCGCATCGCGCGTGGAGTCGAGCCGTTCGAGGCGCCACGAGACCTGGCCCGAGAGATAGTCCCAGGGCTCCCACAGCAGGGCGGCTTCGAGCATGTCGATGGTGTCGTCGCGGATGCCTGTTCCCGTGACGGCGCGCGCATCTCCCTCGAAGCGTCTTTCCTGCCGGGATAGAGATCCTTCCAGCCGTATGGTGTGGCTCGCCTCCCAGTGGGGGCGAAGCATGATGCCATCGCTCACCACATAGGAGGCCGAAGTATTGGTGGGCGCGCTGATGTCGCGCCAGATCGAAGCGTCGATGCCGAGCCGGGGACCTATGTCATAGCGAAAGCGCAAGGCCGCGACGCCGCCGGAGAAGTCGCGTTCCGTGAGCTCGTCATGCCGAACCCGGGCGTAGCCCGCGCGGCCATCGAAAGCGGATCGTTCCGATGCGATCCAGTTGAAGTTGATCGTGAGCTCGTACTCCTCGTGCGAATTGTCGACCTGGATGCCATTGACGGTTTCGCGGCGAGGGTAGGAAACGTCGCGCAGCTGCGCGCGCAGACTCACCCAGGAGCGTTCCGATGATCGTCCGCGGTGCACCAGCTCAGCAGCGAACATATCGATGTCGCGATCGACGATCCGGCGCGGAGCGAAGTCGTGCTCGGTTTCCCGCCGTGTCCAGTGCAGTGCCATCTCCTGCTGCAGGGTGAGGCGGCGCCGGGCTTCGAGCCCCAGTTCGCGCATGATCCGCGTGTCTCGGACCGGAATCTCGAAATCCTCGAACGGAGAGATGTCGCGCCTGTAACCGGCGAAGGCGCGGCCGCTCCACAGCCGGCCCGCTGCCCAGCGCCACTCGCCACGGCCATGCAGCTCGGTGTGATCGAGAAAATGATACGAATCGTACTGGTTGCGGCTTGCGCTCAGACTGGCTCGCAGCAGCTGGCGCTTTATCGGCAGCTCGAGATCGAGCCCGGCACCGTAGCGGAGGATGAAAACATCCATGTCGCCGTCACCGAGCACCTCTCGTGCCTCGTCCTTGCCGGACAGCCGAAAGAGGTTGTCATCGTGGGACAGTTCGACCCGGGCCCAGGGGGTGAATTCTCCGGGTTGCTGGGCCCATGCGGCGGACACGGGGAGCAGCGATGCGAGCATCAGCGCAAGAGCGCGGCGAAATCCTTCACTGACCGGTTTGCATCGCATCGGCTCAACACGAACGATCTTCCGGGGAGGCCCGCAGGCATGGAAAGGCCATTAGAAGCGCGGCCGCCCGCTCGCGTCAAGCGCATCCGTATTCGCCCATACCTCACCGGCTCTAACGGATAGCGGGATTGGCTGCGATCACCGGTAAGGCATCCAGCCAGTTGAACGAACCCGGCGGATCGCGCTGCGGCTTGCGTGTCCAGAAGATGTAGTCCACGTGCAGTTGGTCGCGCGCGAAGATGAACAGTTCTTCGGGCGTCCAGTATGTGCTCGCTGCCTCGGGATCGAGGTGAACGTGCTTGTAGCTGTCATACTGCACCGAGTTGAACAGCGTCATCCGCCCTTTGAAGCGCTCATAGAGCGGATAGGTGTGGAAGTTGAGGGGCCAGCTGTCGGGCAGAATGTCCGGCCCGCCCATGGCGATGTCGTGATCCGTCACGGCCTCGGCGACATCGCCCAGGTAGGCCTGGCGCCCTTCGAGATAGTTCATGTACCAGAACACCTGCGAGCGCGGAAAATGCGAGCGCGTTGTGATCAGCACCTGGATGAGCGCGTCCCGATACTTTTCCGGACTGTAGCCGTGGGCGGCCTGGATTTGCGGTGTGAAGCCCATGGCGGTTTCCTGGAAGGCGACCCCCTCCAGCCATGGATGGGCATCGAAGCGCTGGCCCAGCTCGCGGGTGAGCAGTCCCAGTCGCTCCATTACCCAGGGGTCCCAGCGCTTGGCCACCCAGCCGCCATGGGTGTACGGCAGGGTGTAGCCGTCATGGAGGTAGGAGGGCGTGCGCTTGACGTCCATGCTGAAGCTTTTGTCCTCGATCATGATTACCAGGCGCATGCCGTAATGGGCCGCCAGAGCGAGATCGGCTTCGACGCGTGAGAAATCATAGACGCCGAACTGGGGTTCCAGATCGGCCCAGGGGTAGCGCTTGTGGATTCCGGTCACTCCTGGCCGCACCGCTTGAATGAACTGGGCGTCTCCGTCCCAGTCGTTGAGGGCGATGTAGTGACCCGGGTTGCGCTTCCGGGCCGGTTCAGGTGCCGGCTCGTCGGCCGGATGTTCAGCCGGGACATCTTCCTCGGACGAGTCTGTCGCGTCCTCCTCTAGCTCGGACGAGTCTTCTGACATGTTCTCCTCGAGTGTCTCGCCGGGAGGAATCGGTGCCGATGGCGCGATGACACCTGTCACCGGCGACGGCGCCTCGACCGGGGCGGCGGGTTCGTCACCGCTGGCGTGGCTGGCGTTATCGCCGGAAACGCAGCCCCATTGCAGCAGGGCGCAAAGGAAGAGCGTGGCAAAGCGTTCGAGTGAGAGACGATGTGCGTGCATGCCTCCTGTATCGAACGATTGCAGCGAGGCGCGAGCGTCATATCACCCGATCCATGATCGAAACGATGAACTGGGAAGCCGGTCACGATCGCGATGTGGAAACGGGGATTTTGCCCTGCCAAACGGCGCGCGGTGTCCGTGTTCCTGGTTCGGGTGAATGCGCGCTGCGCGTTCGCTGCAGACGATGCTCAGTGGCCTGCCGCGGGTCCTGGCGGCAACTCAGGGTAGGCTCTGATGGCTCTCATGGCGTCGTCCCAGTTCCATGAGTCCGGCGGTTTGCGCCAGTACTTGCGGTTCCAGAACAGGTAGCTGACGTGAAGTCTGTCGCGCGCGAACAGGAGCAGTTCCTCTGGTGTCCAGTAGCGGCCTGCGTCGTCTTCGCGGCGATGGGCATAGCTGTCATTCTGTATCGAGCAGAACAGCGTCAGGCGTCCGGCGAAACGCGGATAGAGGGGATAGGTCAGGCGGACCAGCGACGCGCGTTCGGGAAGCACGTCGGGGCCGCCCATCGCGATGCGCTCCGCGACGGCGACCTCGGCGACCTCGGCGAGGTAGGCCTGCTTCCCTTCCAGGAAGTTCATGTACCAGAAGATCTGTGAATTGGGCAGTCCCCTGCGGGCGCCGCGCAGGATGGAGATGAGTGCGTCGCGATATTTTTCGGGTGTGTAGCCGTGCCGGGTTTCGATTTCACGGCTGAAACCCATGGCGCTTTCCTGGAGGGCAATCCCTTCGAAGTATGGTTCGGTATCGAAGCGTTGACCCAGAGCCGAGAACAGAGCTTCCAGCCGTTCGACGATCAGCGGATCCCAGCGCTTTGCCACCATCCCGCCGCGTTTGAACGGCAGCGCATAGGCTTCCAGATAGGCCGGCAGGTGATGTTCTTCGGTGAAGAAGGACTTGTCCTGGATGAAGGCGACGAGCCGGAGTCCGAGGCGGCGCGCCTGTTCCAGGTCATGCTCGATTCGGGAGAAGTCATAGCGTCCCCGCTCGGGTTCCAGACTCTTCCACGGATAGCGGATCTGTACGCCGCGCACGCCGGGCAGCACGAGTTCCGGCATGATGCGGGCGGCGTCATCTTCAGGGTTGAGGGAGACGTAGTGCCCCTGGTGATGCTTGAGTTCGACCGCTCCGCCGGCGATCACCGGGAATGCGGGGGCGACTGCCAACGTAATCGTCAGGATGAAGAGCGGAACGACCCGCTGTATCGTGCGCATGGCGCGGCATGATACAGCGGGCCGGATACGAACGAATTGACGGATTCCGCCGGTGCGCCCGTTCGGGTGTCAGGCCGGCTGCCCGGCGCTGCGCGGCTCGCGCCCGATGGAGTAATGCGCAAATCCTTCCGCGGCCAGGACTTCCGGATCGTAGAGGTTGCGGCCATCGAAGATCACCGGATTCCTGAGCGTCTGCTTGACCATGGCGAAGTTCGGGCTGCGGAACTCATTCCACTCCGTGATCAGCGCGAGCGCATCTGCTCCTTGCAGCGCCTCCTCCGGGCTGTTGCACAGCACCAGATCGGGCCGATCTCCATAGATGTGGTGTGCCTCCTCGCGCGCGACTGGATCGTACGCCCGGACCGTCGCGCCGGCCTCCCACAGGGCTTCCATCAGTACGCGGCTGGGCGCTTCGCGCATATCGTCGGTGTTGGGCTTGAAGGCGAGTCCCCACAGCGCCAGCGTCCGGCCCTGCAGATTGCCGAAATGGCGCTGGATCTTGTCGAACAGGACCTGTTTCTGACGGTCGTTGACCGCTTCGACGGCCTGCAGCAGCTGGGCCTGGTAGCCGATTTCGCGGGCGGTGCGTTCGAGCGCCTTCACATCCTTGGGGAAGCATGAGCCGCCGAAGCCGACGCCCGGATAGATGAAGTGCCAGCCGATCCGCGGGTCGGAGCCGATGCCGAGGCGCACATGTTCGATGTCCGCGCCCAGCCGCTCCGCCATGTTGGCCAGTTCGTTCATGAAGCTGATCTTGGTGGCGAGCATGGCGTTGGCCGCATATTTGGTGAGCTCGGCGGAACGTACATCCATGCGCACGATGCGTTCGTGATTGCGGTTGAACGGCGCGTAGAGCGCCCGCAGAAGCTCGGTGGTGCGGGGGTTGTCGGTACCGATGACGATGCGGTCGGGGCGCATGAAGTCGTCGATCGCGGCGCCCTCCTTGAGAAATTCGGGGTTGGAGACCACGTCGAACTCGATCCTGCGGCCGCGCGAGGCCAGCACCTCTGCCAGCGCTGCCTTTACCCTGTCGGCGGTGCCGACCGGTACGGTCGACTTGTTGACCACGATCCGGTAGTCGTCCATGTACTGACCGACGGTGCGGGCGACGGCGAGGACGTGCTGCAGATCCGCCGAGCCGTCTTCTCCCGGGGGGGTTCCGACCGCGATGAACTGGAACAGGCCATGGGCGACACCGGCGGCCATGTCGGTCGTGAAGTCGAGGCGGCCCGCTTTCATATTGCTCTCGACCAGGCTCTCCAGTCCGGGCTCGTAGATCGGGATCCGGCCTTCCCGGAGCATGCCGATCTTGCGCTCATCGATGTCTACGCACAGCACGTCGTTTCCAACTTCAGCCAGACAGGCTCCGGTGACCAGGCCGACGTAGCCCGAACCAAAGATCGTGATCTTCATTCGCTTTATCCTGTTGTCACATGATTTTTACGGAATCAGGCCGCCGTGTATGATACCTTGCACCGCGAGGGGCGCAAAGCCGTCGGCTGCCTGAAAACTAAAGAATTGACGGGCATTTGACGATCACCCGCGAAAGCGGGAGACGACTGTCCCCGCACCTGTACCGCCTCGCTGGGCGCCGCGCTGGCCAGCGAACCGGCGTATCCAAGCGCGCAAAGATTCGGAAATATGGTTCGAGTATTCGGTCATTACATTCCCCGGGCCCTGGTCATGCTCGTCGGTCTCGAGCTGGCATTGCTCGCCGCCACCTATTATCTCGGCATCTGGCTGCGTTTCATTGGGGATCCGGGGGGGCTGGCCGAAGTCGAGCCGTTGCAGGGCAAGGCGATCACCTATGCGCTCGTGGTCATGGCCTGCATGATGACCATGGGGCTCTACACTCGGCATTCTCGTGACGGGACCGCGCAACTGGTGCTGCGGCTTGGCGTCAGCCTGGTGCTCGGGCTGACGGTCATGGTCGTGCTCTTCTATATTTTTCCGGGGCTTGCCATAGGGCGCGGAGCATTCGCGCTGGTGTTGCTGTTTTCCGGCGCAGCGCTCATCGCCTCCCGCCTCCTGTTCCAGCATATCGGCACGGTGGATGGGCTGAAGAAGCGGATCCTCGTGCTCGGCACCGGGCAGAGGGCGAGCGTCATCGATCGCCTGATGCGCAGAAAGGCGGACCGGCGCGGCATGAGTATCGTCGGCTATGTGCAGCTGGGTGACGATCCGCCACAGGTGAAGGGGAGAGTGTTCCCGCATTCCGAGCCGCTGCCGGATCTGGTGCGTCAGCACAGGATCCAGGAGATCGTGGTGGCGGTCGATGACCGCCGCCGCAACTTCCCCATTCGCGAGATCGTGGAGTGCCGTCTGCTGGGAATCGATGTGCTGGACATCATCAGCTTTGTCGAGCGTCAGTGCGGTCGCATTCTCATCGAGCATCTCTATCCGGGCTGGCTGATCTATGCGGACGGCTTCTACCACAGCGGAATGCGGGCGGTGTGGAAGCGCATCTTCGATGTTTCCGTCAGCCTGGTGATGCTCGCCGTCTTCTGGCCGCTGATGGTGCTGGCGACAGTCCTGGTGGCCGTCGACAGCCGTGGTCCCATTCTGTACCGCCAGGTGCGGGTGGGCGAGCACGGCCGTGAGTTCGAGGTGCTCAAGTTTCGCAGCATGACGGTGGATGCCGAGAAGGAAGGCGCCCAGTGGGCGCAGAAGAACGACGCGCGCGTCACCCGTTTCGGCGGACTCATGCGCAAATACCGCATCGATGAGCTGCCCCAGCTGTTCAATGTGCTGAAGGGAGAGATGAGCTTCGTCGGCCCGCGTCCGGAACGTCCCGAATTCGTCAGTGAGCTTTCCGGCAAGATCCTTTATTATGCGGAAAGACACCGGGTAAAGCCGGGCATCACCGGCTGGGCCCAGATCAACTATCCGTATGGAGCATCGGAGCGGGACGCCGAGGAAAAGCTCTCCTACGACCTTTATTACGTCAAGAACTACACCTTGTTCCTCGATCTGGTCATTCTGCTGCAGACTGCCCAGGCGGTGCTGTGGAAAAAGGGTGGACGCTAGTCCGCGGCGCGGGGGGCGCGGCGGCCGGGCTTTCGGCGTCTGAGCGCCTTCGAACGGCGTGCATCATCAGGCCATGGTCAATATCGGCGTCATAAGCTATCTCACCGGCGGCGCCTTCTTTCTGGGGCTGGCGCTGCTGCTCCTCACCGGGTGGC
The DNA here is from genome assembly GCA_964581365.1 of uncultured Chromatiales bacterium. GTDB lineage: Bacteria > Pseudomonadota > Gammaproteobacteria > SZUA-140 > SZUA-140 > JAITWN01. The sequence continues at coordinate 7,435 of CAZOOF010000034.1, read as the reverse complement.
GCGGACGCCTGCAAGGCGGTCTGCTGGTCTCCGCGGTGCTGGCAAGCTGCGCCTGGTGCGTGCTGCTCGCGTGGTCGGCGGCATCCGAAAATCTGCCCTACCGCCTTGCCTATGCCGCTGAGGTCGTGCGCGGCGCCTGCTGGCTGTTTTTTCTGGCCAGGCTGCTCAGCTTTGGTGTGCGCGATACCGTCGCGGCGCGTTCACGCTATCTGATTCACGGACTCTGGATCTCGGTGCTCGCCCTCGGAATGGTGCCGCTGGGATGGGCGGATATGGCACTGGTGGCTCAGGCCCGCCTCATGGGGCTGCTGGTGATGGCATTGCTGGGGCTGATCATGATCGAGCAGCTCTATCGCAATGCTGACACCGCGCAACGCTGGGCGCTGAAGTATCTTTGCTTCGGCGTGGGCGGGGTGTTCGTCTACGATCTCATCCTGTACGCGGATGCCATGATGTTCATGCAGATGGATGCGGGGCTATGGCAGGCGCGCGGGCTGGTCAATGCAATGGCGGCGCCGCTGGTCGCGGTGTCGGCAGCAAGGAATCCGCAGTGGTCCCTCGACGTGTTCGTGTCGCGGCGTTTCATGTTCTATGGCACGACCCTGGTCGGCGCCGGAGTCCTCCTGCTGGCCATTGCGGCAGGTGGCTATTATGTCCGTCTGTATGGCGGGGAGTGGGGCGCGGTGGCGCAGGTGGCGCTGCTGGCGGCAAGTGCGATCGCTCTCTTCATCGCCCTGTTCTCCGGCCAGGTGCGCGCCCGCATCAAGGTCTTCCTCAGCAAGCACTTCTACAATTACAAATACGATTACCGCGACGAGTGGCTGCGGTTCATCGGCACCCTTGCCGACGGCGAGGCAGGCCCCGCGCTGCGCCAGCGCGTCATCCAGGCGCTGGCGCAGATCGTGGACAGCACCAATGGCCGCCTGTGGGTGCGGGCGCCCGATGACAGCGGCGACTTCATCTATGCCGCGGACTGGAACCGCGCGCCGCCGGTCACCGTTCTGGCTCACGATGACCCGCTGATCACGTTTCTGGAAACGCATAACTGGGTCATCGATCTGCACGAGCTCGCGGTAGCTCCCGACCGCTATCCCGGCCTGGAGATCCCGCAGTGGCTCGCCGCGGACACTGGGGCCTGGCTGATCATTCCGCTGCGTCATCATGAGCGGCTCGTCGGCATCATCCTGCTGGGCCGCCCGCGTGCGCCGCGTGAAACCAACTGGGAGGATCGCGACCTGCTCAAGACCGCGGGCCAGCAGGCCGCGAGTTATCTCGCGCTGCTGGACGCCTCTGAAGCGCTGACGCAGGCGCGTCAGTTCGAGGCCTTCAACCGGCTCTCCGCCTATGTGGTGCATGACCTGAAAAACATGGTCGCGCAGCTGGCGCTGGTGGTCTCCAACGCCCGGCGTCATCGCGACAATCCGGCGTTCATGGAGGACGCCATTCGTACCGTGGACAATACCGTGGGGCGCATGAACCGTCTGCTCGCCCAGCTGCGCAAGGGGCGTTTCGACTCGCCCGCGGCGGCGCCGGTCCGGCTCGATCAGTGTCTTGCCGAGGTGGTGGCCCGTCGCAGCGGAACCCAGCCCGTTCCGGTCCTGCATCGCCGGTCGGCGGGTGCGCCGCGGGTCATGGCCGATGCCGAAAGGTTGTCCTCGGTGCTCGAACACCTGGTGCAGAACGCCCAGGAGGCCACCACCCGCGATGGCGCGGTCGAGCTCATATTGGAGGACCAGGGGCCGAATGCCTGCATCCGGATACGCGATGACGGCGTGGGCATGAGCGAAGATTTCATCCGCACCCGGCTGTTCCGGCCGTTTGATACGACGAAGGGCAACGCGGGCATGGGGATCGGGGTGTACGAGGCGCGTGAATTCATCCATGGTCTGGGCGGGCGCATGGAAGTGCGGAGCGCCCCCGGCGAGGGTTCCACGTTCACGATCCTGCTGCCGGCGGCGCCTGCCGATATACTTGAGTCCGGCAATGATGGTATCGCGGAGGTGGCGAACTGATGGCGAACGGGAAGAGCGCGAGTGGCCTGCTGATCGTCGAGGATGACCCTGGACTGGCCAGCCAGTTGCGTTGGGCGCTCGGTGACGAAGAGGTGCAGGTGGCGCATGACCGTCCGTCGGCGCTGGCGGCGCTGCGCCGCCACTCCCCGGCTGTGGTTACCCTTGACCTCGGCTTGCCTCCCGACCCTGCCAACGCCAGCGAAGGGATGGCTACGCTCGCGGAAATGCTCGCGCTGGCTCCGGATACCAAGGTGATTGTGGTTACCGGTAACGACGAGCGCGAGCATGCGCTGAAGGCCATTGCCATGGGCGCCTATGATTTCTACCAGAAACCGGTCGATGCCGACGTGTTGCGCGTGATCGTCGATCGGGCGCGCCACCTCTACGAGCTCGAGCGGGAGAACCGCAATCTGGCGCGCATGCGCACGAGCGCGCCGTTGGACGGGGTCATCGCCGAGAGTCCGGGCATGCTCAAGCTGTGCCGAACGGTGGAACGGGTGGCGCCTACCGATGTCACCGTCCTGCTCCTCGGCGAAAGCGGCACGGGTAAAGAGGTCTTCGCGCGCGCGATCCATGAGCTCGGTCCGCGGTCCTCGGGGCGGTTTGTCGCGATCAACTGCGCGGCGATTCCGGAGAATCTGCTGGAGAGCGAGCTGTTCGGCTATGAAAAGGGCGCCTTCACCGGTGCGGCCAGGCAGACCCCGGGGAAGATCGAGTACGCCGATAAGGGCACGCTGTTTCTCGATGAGATCGGCGATCTTCCGTTCAGCCTGCAAGCGAAGCTGCTGCGTTTCCTGCAGGAGCGGGTGGTCGAACGCGTCGGCGGAAGGCAGGAGATCGCGGTCGATGTCCGGGTGGTGTGCGCCACGCACCAGGACCTCAAAGGCATGATCGCCGACGGCCGTTTCCGTGAGGATCTCTATTACCGGCTCAGCGAGATTTCCGTGCTCATCCCGCCCTTGCGCGAGCGCCAGGGCGATGTGGTCCTGATGGCGCGCGTATTTCTCGAGCGCTTCGCGACCCAGTTGCGCAGTCGCGTCAAAGGGTTCACTCGTGATGCCCTGCTCGCCATCGAGCGTCATGCCTGGCCCGGTAATGTGCGGGAGCTGGAGAACCGGGTGAAGCGGGCGGTCATCATGGCCGAAGGCGCGCTGGTCACGGCGGAAGAGCTCGAGCTGGAGGGGGCGACCAGCAGCGGCGATGAATTGCCCTTCAATCTGCGCCAGGTGCGGGATCAGGCCGAATCCGAGGCCATCCGCCGTGCACTGGCGCATACCGGAGGCAACATCGTTCAGACAGCAGAACTGCTCGGCATCAGCCGTCCTACCCTGTACGACCTGATGCGCAAGCTGGATATCGCCGTTTCTCCGGTCAAATGAGACAGGGGGGCGTCGCGCTGCGCTATCATGAGCGCCAGCATTACCGGTAGAAAGCCGGATGTTCGGGACAGACTCCATCTGCCCCAGGCCGGAATGGATCAATCGTTCGCATGACCCGGAGGATCTAGGCATGGCACTGAACCGAAGAGTACAGCCCCGTTTCGCGCACGCGCGCCGGGCCGCCTGGAGACTGACGGCGGTTTGCGGCTTGCTGGCGCTCGCGGCTGTGCTCGCCGCCTGCGGGCAGAGCAGCTATACCGCCGCCGAGCATCTCGAGCGGGCCCGTGAGTTCAGCGCCGGGAACGATCCGGTCGCGGCCATCATCGAGGTCAAGAACGCACTCCAGCAGGAGCCCGGCAACGGTGAGGCGCGCTGGCTGCTCGGGATGCTGCATCTGGAGGTCATGGATGGGGCGACCGCCTATGCCGAGTTGCGGCGCGCCGCCGATCTCGGCGTCGCGGCGGAGCGGGTGCGCGTGCCGCTGCTGCGGGCGGCGCTACTGATCGGTAACACCCAGGAAGTGATCGACGGGACCGGGGCTCTCGCCGGGCTGCCCGAAGAGCAGGTGACCGAGGCGCTGGCGCTGCGGGCGAGCGCTTTGCTGATGCGCGGAGATCTCGAGACCGCGCGCGCGGTGCTGGCCGAGGCGGCGGCGCGGGACGAGACGCACCGGGATGTGCTCTACGCCAGCGCCTGGGCCGATATCCTGTCGCGCCGCCACACCGAGGCCCGCGCCGTGCTGACCCGGCTCATCGAGCTGCATCCCGGCTATGCGCGGGGCTACGAACTCCTTGGCGATATGGAGCGCGACAGCGGCGATCTGGCGGCTGCCGAGGCCGCCTACACGTCGGCGCTCGAGGTTTCCCGCCAGCCCTTCTCGCCGCGCATCAAGCGCGCCATGGTGCGCATCTACCGCGAAGACCATGCGGCGGCGAAAGAGGATCTGGACAGTCTTTCCCGGCGTTACCAGAAACATCCCGCGATCCATTTCGCTCGCGGGCTGATTGCGTTCGAGGAGCGCGGCTACCCTGATGCCCAGCGCGAATTCGAGCAGGCGCTCGCTCTCGCGCCGAACCACATGCTGGCGGTCTACTATCTCGGCGCCACTCACTTTGCCCAGGGCAACTGGCGCATCGCCGAGAATCATCTGGCCCGCTTCAACGCCCGCTATCCGCATGTCAGTGACGCTACGCGCCTGCTGGCGATGGCGCGCGCCAGGGAGGGTGATCTCGGCCGGGCGGAAAGCACTCTGCGTACCATTCTCCAGAAAGATCCGAAGGACGTCGCCGCCTTGCGGCTGATCAGCGGCATCCAGATGAGCCAAGGCAGGGATCAGGAGGCGCTGGCGCAACTGCGCCAGCTGGTCAGCCTGGATCCGGATTCGGCCCGGGCCCGCGTCCAGCTCGGCTTCGCACTCCTGGAACAGGGCGGGCGGCAGGAGGGGATGAGTGAACTGGAAACGGCGATTGCGCTCGATCCGGAGAACCTGGCCGGCCTCGAGGTAGCGCTGGTCATAGAGCGCATTCGCGGTGGCGAGCACGATCAGGCGCTGGTGGCGCTCGAGGCGCTGAAGGCGCGCAATCCGCAGGATCCGCTGCTGTCGAATCTGGAGGGCACCGCCTGGCTGGGCAAGGGCGATGCGGCGAAGGCGAAGGCGGCGTTCGAGGAGGCTGTTGCGAACATGCCCGGATACGCGCCTGCTGTGCGCAATCTCGCCGCCATGTCGGCGCGCGGGGGCGATCTCACGGGTGCCATCGCGATTCTGCAGCAGGGGCTGAGTCATAGCCCCGAAGCCATCGACCTGATGCTCTATCTCAGCTCACTGCAGATGCGCGATGGTCAGCTCGCGCAGTCATACGAAACGCTGCGCCGCGCGGTGGCCGCGGATCCCGAGGCGCTCGCGCCTCGCCTGGCGCTGTCCGGCAACCGGCTGGCGGCAGGGGAGATCGAGGCGGCGATCGATGTGCTGAATCAGGTGCGCGAACTGCACGGGGAGTCGCCGTTGTGGATGCGGCACATGGCGCTGGCGCAGGGAGCCGCCGGAAACGGTGAAGAGGCGGCGGCGCTGGTGCGCAGACTGATCGAGAATGAGCCGGCTTCCGCCGACCTCCATCTGGCGCTTGCCCGCGCGCTTGCGCTCACGCCGGATCGGGAAGGGGTGCGGGCGGCGCTGGAGCAGGCGCTGGAATTCGAACCCGGACACCTCGGCGCCGGCGCCATGCTGGTTCGCCTGCATCTCGCCGAGGGGCGCGCCGCCGAGGCGGCCAAGGTGCTGCAGCCTCTCGCTCGAAGCGCGGGCGAGTCAGCGGAGGTGGCCATGCTCACAGCTCAGGTTGCGATGGCAGAGCACCGCTTTCAGGATGCGGCCGCCGCCTTCCGGCGAGTGATTCGCGCCGAGCCTGAGAGCGGGCCTGCGACCATGGGGCTCTACCAGGCCCTTTGGGAAGGCGGCGATCGGGCGGGCGCCATTGCTGTCGCGCGCGCCTGGGCGGAATCGCGTCCGGATGACCACGTCGCGCGCTATAACCTCGCGCTGCTTTACATGGCGGGTGGTGAACAGACCGAGGCCATTCGTCACATGGAGGAAGTCGCCCGCCACCTGCCGGAGAACGGCGCGGTACTGAACAATCTTGCTTGGCTGCAGCGGGCGAGCGATCCGGACAAGGCGCTGGGGCTGGCCGAGCGCGCCGTCCGTCTGCTGCCGGATTCCGCCGCTGCCCTGCATACTCTGGGCACCATTCAACTCGATCTGGGGCGCGGCGAGGAGGCATTGAGCACGCTGCGCAAGGCGCGGGACCTGGATCCCTCGCATGCCGGGGTGCGTTATCAGTACGCTCGTGCTCTGGCGCGCAGTGGTCGTGGCGAGGAGGCCCGGCCGCTGTTGGAGGGACTGCTCGAAGTGGACGACGCCCATGTTCCGCAGGCGGATGTCAGGGAGATGTTGAGCACGCTCTGAAAGGAACGGAAAGCGGGCGTCTGGCGGCTTGCGCCAGGCGCCCTTTCGCTCCGGATCCGGACTCGGTTGCCGGCGTTACTGTTTCCGCCGCGCGAGCACGTTGTAGCAGTTGCCGGAAACCGACTCACGCAGGATCTCGAAGCCGGCATCGAGGATGCGGGCGCGGATATCCTCCTGCTCGTAAGGGGTGTAAAGAATACCCTTCTGAATGCCCCAGCGATTGATGCGTTCAGCGATGGCTCCCCAGGGCCATCTGCCGCGCGGGTAGAGCAGCACGTTTGCAGCCAGAGTGCCGCCCGGGCGCAGGACACGACAGGTTTCGCGCAGAGCGCCATCGACGTCCGGCAGGCAGTGCACGGCATTGGCGATGTTGGCGCTGTCGAAGCTCGCATCGGCGAAGGCCAGGTCGGTGGCGTCGGCATGCCGGATTTCGACCTCGGGATTGCCGGCGAAGCGGTGCCGGGCACCGGCCAGCATCGATTCGGCATAGTCGATGCCGACTACGGAGCTCGGCGGCATCCCCTGCCGGCGGCGCCAGCGCAGGATCATTCCGAGCAGCGTCCCCGTGCCGCAGGCCACTTCCAGGTGCCGGGCGCCGAAGTTCGGGCCGAAGAAGCGCAACTGGTTACCCAGGGTGCTGTTGTAGGCGAAGGTCAGAATGAGGAAGCCACGGATGTCGTACCACCAGGGCGGCGAGGCGTAAGCCTGCGCGATCTCATCCCTGGTCTTGCTGCCTGGTGCTGTAGTCACTGCTGATCCTCTGATATGAGTGCCGCGGAGCCTGTCGCGGGATTTTGGAGCATAGCGACCGCGCCATGCCCATCTTGAGCTTGTCTGTCGGTGTATTTTACACTCGCCGGTCTTCGATGGCGCGGGGTTCTGGCTAGCTTATTGTATTTAATATAAATTTGTCTCGTGGCATGGTATCTGCATTTGCTGGGCAGCGAGGTACCGGATGTGGAAAATATCCGGCGACGAGCAAAACGGCCTTTTTTGAGTTTCGAGGAGATACCCATGAACCTGAAGAGCATTTTTCTGAATACGGCAGGGGCCGTCGCGCTGGTCGGTATGGCAGCCACCGCCCAGGC
>CAZOOF010000033.1:0-23872 GCA_964581365.1 uncultured Chromatiales bacterium | reverse complement strand
AAAGCGTGCACACCGGTATCGGTGCGGCCGGCGCAGATGGTCCGCACCGGCTCATTGGCGACTCTGGCCAGCGCGCTCTCCAGACATTCCTGCACGGTGCGGACGCCATCCTGGATCTGCCAGCCGCAGAACCCGCCGCCGTGATACTCAACCCCCAGCGCTATCCGCATTGCCGCGCAGCGACTTCACGTACTCGATCAGGGCACAGGTGGAGGCGTCATGTCCGCTCGCCGGTTCATCCTGGTTCAGTTCGTCGAGTATCTTCCGGGCAAGCTGCTTGCCGAGTTCCACTCCCCATTGATCGAAGGAGTTCACGTTCCAGATGACACCCTGCACGAATACCCGATGCTCGTACAGCGCGAGCAGCGCGCCGAGCGCGCGCGGAGTGAGGCGCCGCAGCAGAATCGAATTGCTGGGGCGATTGCCTTCAAAGACCCGGTGCGGCATCTGCCGCGCGATCGTTTCCGCGCTGGCGCCGGCGACCGTCATTTCCTCGCGCACCTCGTCCGCTGTGCAGCCCATGGCCAGCGCCTCGGTCTGGGCGAGGAAATTGGCGAGCAGGACAGCATGGTGCTCGCCCACGGGATTGGGCGAGTGCACAGCGGCGATGAAATCGGCGGGTATCAGTCTGGTGCCCTGATGGATGAGCTGGTAGAACGCATGCTGCCCGTTGGTGCCGGGCTCACCCCATACCACCGGCCCGGTGGTATAGCCCGTGATCGGGCGTCCGTCCAGATCCACACCCTTGCCATTGCTTTCCATGTCGAGCTGCTGCAGGTATGCCGGCAGCCTGTCCAGATACTGGTCATAGGGCAGCACGGCATGGGTTTCCGCACCGAAGAAATTGGCATACCAGACGCCGAGCAGACCGAGGATCACCGGCGCGTTGCCGGCGAAGGGAGCGGTGCGGAAATGCTCGTCCATGGCATGCGCGCCGTCCAGCAGCTCCTCGAAACGGTCCATACCGATGGCGACGGCGATCGGCAGCCCGATCGCACCCCACAGCGAGTAGCGTCCGCCGACCCAGTCCCAGAAGCGGAACATATTGGCGGTATCGATGCCGAAGGCGCTGACTTCACGGGCATTGGTGGACACGGCGACGAAGTGGCGACCGACGCCCTGCTCGTTGCCCGTGGCCTGCACGAACCACTCGCGCGCCGTGTGCGCATTGAGCATCGTTTCCTGGGTGGTGAAGGTCTTCGAGGCGATGATAAACAGCGTGGTCTCGGGATTCTTCTGCTTCAGGGTCTCGACGATATGCGTGCCGTCGACATTGGAAACGAAGTGGACCCGCAGCGAGGAGCTCGCATAGGGCCGCAGCGCCCGCGTCACCATCGCCGGACCGAGATCGGAACCGCCGATGCCGATGTTGATCACATCCGTGATCGGCTTGCCGGTGCAGCCCCGCCACGAGCCGCTGCGCACGGCGGCAGTGAAAGCGCGCATCCGCGCCAGCACCTCGCGCACTTCCGGCATGACGTCCTTGCCCTCGACATGCACCGGCCCGCCGGAACGGTTGCGCAGCGCCGTGTGCAGGACGGCGCGGCCTTCGGTCATGTTGATCGCCTGACCGGCGAACATCGCATCGATCTTCGCGCGCAGTCCCGCCTGTTGGGCGAGATCGAGCAGCAGGCGCAGCGTCTCGCCGGTGATGCGATTCTTCGAGTAGTCGATGAGGACGTCCTCGAAGCGCAGCGAGAAGCGCTCGAAGCGGCGCGGATCCTCGCGGAACAGCTCGCGCAGATGACGCGAGGCGATTTCGTCCCGATGCGCGCGCAAGGCGCTCCAGGCCGGCAGGGTGCTCGGATCAGTCATGTCAGTAGGACTCGGCTGCGACGTCACAACCCTCGACCCCGAGGCTGTGACGCCAGAACTGGTCTTCACGATCGAACAGACGATGGGTTCCGCGCGGTCCCCAGGTGCCTGCCGGATAGGTGCTCATGTAATCGCGCTCCATGGACCAGACCATCAGCACCGGATCCACCACCCGCCAGGCCCATTCGACCTCGTCATAGCGCAGGAACAGCGACTGGTCGCCGATCATGACATCGAGCAGCAGTTCCTCGTAGGCATCGGACTGCTTTTCGCCGCGCGTGCGATAGCTTGCGTCCAGACTGATGGTGCGGGTCCGCATCTCCAGTCCGTGCACCTTGACCTGAATTTCCATCTTCAGGCATTCCGCCGGCTGTATGCCCATGAGCAGCCAGTTGGGGGAGACCCGTTCCAGCGGCGTATTGCGAAACAGATGGTGAGGCGGCTCCTTGAAGCGGATGCAGATCGCGGATGAAGCCTCGGTCAACCGCTTTCCGGTGCGCAGATAGAACGGCACTCCGCGCCAGCGCCAGTTGTCGATGTAGAGCTTGAGCGCCGCATAGGTCTCGGTCGAACTCCCCTCCGCCACGCCTGGCTCTTCCTGATAACCGGGAACGGGCTGACCGTCGATCTTTCCCTGCGCATACTGCGCCCGGAAGGCGTGAGCGTGAACCGCGCTCTGCGGGATCGGCCGGATGGATTTGAGCACCTTGACCTTTTCATCACGCAGGGACTGGGCATCCATCATCGCCGGCGGCTCCATCGCCACCAGCGCCAGCAGCTGCATCAGGTGGCTCTGCAGCATGTCCCGCATCGCGCCCGCGCCTTCATAGTATCCCGCACGCCCGTCGATGCCCTTGGTCTCTGAGTGCGTGATCTGTACGTGATCGATGTAATTGCGGTTCCACAGCGGCTCGAGCATCAGGTTGGCGAAGCGGAATACCAGAATGTTCTGCACCGTCGCCTTGCCCAGATAGTGGTCGATCCGGTAGATCTGGCCCTCGGAGAGATGCTGCAGCAGGTTCTGCTGCAGCATGCGGGCACTCAGCAGGTCATAACCGAAGGGCTTCTCGATGACGACCCGGCGCCAGCCGGCGGACTGGTCGAGCAGTCCCACCGAGCTCAGGCTCTCGATGGCCTGCGCGAAATGCGTCGGGGGAATCGCCAGATAGAAGATCACATTGGATGCGAAAGCGGCGTCTCCCAGCCGCTCCGCCAGCATCCTGACCGAATCCGACTCAGCGAGATCCCCCTGCACGTAATGCTGGCGTCCGAGAAAACGCAACAGCGCGGTTTCGTCGGCCTCGGGCTCCTTGCCGCGAACCATGGACGCCACTTCTTCGCGCCATTCGTCCGCGCCGTACTCGCGGCCGCGGGCGAAGGCCATCACTTTCATCTCGGGCTGCAGACGCCCATCGGCGTCGAGCGAGAACAGCGCTGGCATCAGCTTCGCGCGGGTCAGGTTGCCCGTCGCGCCGATGATTACCAGCGTGCAGGGGTCCATCAGTCTGCGGCCTTGTCACCCGGGATGGCGTGGCCGCCGAAAGCATTGCGCATCATCGACAGCATGCGATTGGCGTAGCCTCCATCCTCCTGCTGACTTGCGAAGCGCATGTGCAGCGCGGTGCTCAGCACGGGCGCCGCCGTCCCCTGATTGATGGCCTCGATCGCTGCCCAGCGGCCCTCACCGGAATCGGGAACCACACCGCTGCCACGGCTGAGGAGCGGATCTTCCTTGAGAATATCCGCGCTCAGGTCGAGCAGCCAGCTGCGCACCACCGAGCCATGGCGCCAGACTTCGGCCACGGCGGCGACGTCGAACGCGAACTCGCGCTTGCCATGCAGCAGGGAAAAACCCTCGGCATAGGCCTGCATCATGCCGTATTCGATGGCATTGTGGATCATCTTGGCGTAATGGCCTGCGCCGCGCGCACCGGCATAGACCCAGCCGCGGTCCGCCGCCGGAGCGAGCGCCTGCAGCAGGGGCTCGACGGCACGCACGTGATCCCGTTCGCCGCCCGCCATCAGGCAGTAACCATTTTCCAGTCCCCACACTCCGCCGGAGGTGCCGACATCGACGAGACCGATGTTGGACTGGGCGAGCATGGCGCCCCGGCGCTGCGTATCCTTGTAGTTCGAGTTGCCGCCGTCGACGACGATGTCACCGGGTTCGAGCCGGCGCTCCAGTTCCTTGATGACCCGCTCGGTGGCGTCTCCGCTCGGCACCATCAGCCACACGACGCGCGGCTGCTCGAGCCGCTTCACCAGACCGGCAATGGTAGGAGCAACCGCCATACCGACTTCGTCGGCCAGCTGCTGCCTGACAACCTCATCGGGATCATGTCCGATGACGTCGATGCCAGCGCGGCGCAAGCGCCGAACCATGTTGCCTCCCATCTTGCCGAGGCCAATCATTCCAAGTTTCATGAATCGGCTACCTCTGTATCCGGTTTGCACTGCACGGAGCGATTATTGAAGTCTCCGGTTTTATATGGGATAAAGAACCGCTGTACTTACGATCGTCCCGGATCAGTCGTCCACGCATTGCGGCACGCGTTAGGTATGGTACCGTCAACACGAATCAAATACAGCCTCACGCATATCGACTCGGACGGCGATTTGTTAACAGACCGACGAAGAGCACTGCCATGGCCGCAGCCATCTTCGGGCCGGCTGCCAAGCTTACACCAGCGCCCATGGACCACACCATGAAGCCTGTCCGATGAGCTCGGAGCGCATCCTTTTCGTCACCAGCGAAGCACATCCGCTCGTCAAGACCGGCGGCCTCGCGGATGTCGCCGGCGCACTGCCGGCTGCGCTCAAAGCGCTGCGCTGCGATATCCGCCTGATGATGCCCGCTTACCAGTCGGCGCTCGACCGCCTGGATCAGGTAAGCAGGATAGCGAGCCTCGACCCCGGCGGCGGTCTGCCGCCAGTGCACCTGCTCGAATCCCAGCTTCCCGGCACCTCGGTCGTGGTATGGCTGGTCGATTCGCCCCCGCACTTCCGGCGTGGCGGCGGACCGTATGGGCCCGATGGCAACGGGGACTGGCCGGATAACGCCGAACGCTTCGCGGTACTGTGCCGAAGCGCCGCCGCCGTCGCTCGCGGTGCCGCCGGCCTGTCCTGGCAACCGAACGTCGTTCACTGCAATGACTGGCAGTCGGGTCTGGTGCCGGCGCTGCTCAGCCTGGAGGCGGAACGGCCGGCGACCGTATTCACCATACACAATCTCTCCTACCAGGGACTGTTTCCCTGGGAAACGTTCCGCGCCCTCGGCCTGCCGGATGAGCTCTGGTCGATGCACGGACTGGAGTTCTTCGGCCAGCTTTCCTTCATCAAGGGCGGCCTGGCCTACGCGGACATGCTGAGCACGGTAAGCCCCCAGTACGCGCGGGAGATTACGACGCCCGAGTTCGGCTACGGACTCGAAAGCCTGCTGAAACACCGGTCCGATCGCCTGATCGGCATCCTGAACGGCGCCGACTACCGGCAGTGGAACCCGGCGCGCGACCCGTACCTTCCCCGCCGCTATAACGCCTACAGCCTGCCCGATAAGCGGATCAACAAGACGGCGCTGCAGACGGAGATGGGACTGCACGTCGATCCGGCGGCGCCGCTGCTCGGCATGATCGGCCGCCTGGTGGAACAGAAAGGCTTCGACCTGCTGCTCGATGCGTTGCCGGAATTGCTCGCGGCCGAAAACCTGCAGCTGGTGGTGCTGGGCAGTGGCGCCCCCCATCTGGAAGACCGCCTGCGTCAGGCTGTCGCCGCCTGGCCCGGCCGCGTCGCCGCTCACCTGGGTTACAGCGAGGAGCTCGCCCACCGCATCGAAGGCTCGGTCGACCTGTTCGTGATGCCGTCACGCTTCGAACCCTGCGGCCTCAACCAGATCTATAGCCTGAGGTACGGCACCCCGCCGGTGGTGCATCGCACCGGCGGCCTGGCCAATACCGTGGTCGATGCCACCCCGGAAGCCACCAAGGCGGGCATCGCCACCGGCTTCGTCTTCGACGAGCCGACCCCCGCGGCCCTCACCGGCGCCATCCACCGCGCACTCGCCTGCTATCGCCAGCCGCGCCTGTGGAAATCGCTGCAGTTCCGGGGCATGCAGCAGGATTTCAGCTGGCGCCGCAGCGCCCAGCAATACCTCGATCTTTACCGCCAGGCAATGCGACTGGCCGCGTAATTCTCTCACGATCGGCTATAATGCCGGCGCATGAATCCGACCAAAGCCACCAATATCGTCCCGGCCACCGGCCCGCGGACCGTCGCCGGGCGCGAATCCGGCGCCGACAAGAAACTGCGGGCCCGGGTCAAGCTGCTCGGCAGCCTGCTCGGCAATGTACTCCAGTCGCAGGCAGGCGGTCGCGTCTACGTCGCCGTCGAAACGCTGCGCAAGGGCACCATTCGCCTGCACAAGGGCGATTCGCCGCGCCTGCGCCAGCGGCTCGACCGCTACATACGCAAGCTCGATCCGGAGACCATCACCCATGTGGTGCGCGCCTTCAGCATCTACTTCAGCCTGGTGAACCTGGCCGAAGAAGCGCATCAGCACGGCCTGCGCCGCAGCCAGATGCGCGCCGGCAAGGCGCAGTGGACCGGCTCCTTCGATCAGATCCTGCGCGAATTCCGTCGGCAGCACATCAGCCGCGACCAACTGCAGCAGGTGCTCGACCGCCTCTCCTACAACCCGGTCATCACCGCGCATCCGACCGAATCCAAGCGCCACACCATCATGGAGGCGCTGCGCCGGATCTTCCTCACCAGCCAGCAGCTCGATGAGCCGCGGCTGTCGCGCGATGACCGCGACAGCATCATCCGGCTGCTGGAGACGCAGATCCAGACGCTGTGGAAGACTGACGAAGTCCGCATGCAGCGGCCGAACGTCGCCGGCGAGATCCGTCACTGCATCCATTACTTCGAGGACAGTCTGTTCCATGCCGTCCCGCTCATGTACCGGGAGCTGGAGCAGACGATCGAGAGAGTCTACGGACATGCCTCCGAAGACCTCGAGCCGGTGGTGGTGCCGAGCTTCATTCGCTTCGGATCCTGGGTAGGCGGAGACCGCGACGGCAATCCCAATGTCACGCCGGAAGTGACGGCGCAGGCGGTGCGCATGCACGCCATCGCCGTGCTCAAGGAATACCTGCCGCGCGTGGTCCAGCTCAGCCACGAGCTGACCCATTCCTCCCTGATGTGCACGCCCAGCCCGGAATTCCTCGCCAGTCTGGAAGCCGATGAGTGCTGGGCGCATAAAGCGCTGGGGGATCCGGAACGTTTCCGTCACGAGCCCTATCGCCGCAAGCTCTACATCGTGCGCTACCGGCTGCAGCAGATGCTCGATCACCTGCGTCGCCAGCAGGAGGGCGAGGCAACGCTGACGCCACCGCATGCCGCATACCGTTCCGCCGAGGAATTCCTCGAAGAGCTCCGCCGCATCCGCGATTCACTGATCGCACACGGCGATCAGGCGGTCGCCGATCTCGGCCTGAAGGACCTGATCCGGCTGGTCGAGACCTTCGGTTTCTTCCTCGCCCAGCTCGATATCCGGCAGGAATCCTCGCGGCATACGGAAGCCGTTGCCGAGCTGTGCACTGCCAACGGCATCGACTATGCGTCGATGGATGAGGACAGCCGTATCGCAACGCTGGAGCGGCTGATCGAAATTGAGCCGCTGAACATCGACCGCGGCTCCCTTTCGACACCGACGCGCGAAACCCTGGAAGTATTCGATGTCATGGCGCGCATGCGCGGCGAGGTGAGCGGCGAGTGCTTCGGCAGCTACGTCATCTCGATGACCCATACTGCCAGCCATGTGCTCGAAGTGATGCTGCTCGGACGCCTCGCCGGCCTGGTCGGACGCAAGGCAGACAACTGGTACTGCCACCTGCTGGTCTCGCCGCTGTTCGAAACCATCGACGACCTGCAGCGCATCGAGCCGGTGATGAGCCGCCTGCTCGATAGCAGCATCTATGCCCGGCTGCTGCAGGCGAGCGGCAACGTGCAGGAAATCATGCTCGGCTACTCCGACTCGTGCAAGGATGGCGGCATTCTCGCCTCCGCATGGTCACTCTATCAGGCGCAGATCACCGTCGCGCGCCTCACCGGCGAACGCGGCATCGACTACCGTCTATTCCATGGTCGCGGCGGCACCATCGGCCGTGGCGGCGGACCGACTCACGAAGCCATCCTCTCCCAACCGCCCGGTACCGTGCAGGGCCGCATCAAGTTCACCGAGCAGGGGGAAATGGTCTCCTACAAGTACAGCAACCGCGAAACCGCGGTGTACGAGCTCGGCGTCGGCGTCACCGGTCTGCTCAAGGCGAGCCGCAGTCTGGTCGCGAAAACTCCGGCGACGGAGCCGCGATACATGGAGATCATGGCCGACCTGGCCCGCCGTGGCGAGCGCGCCTACCGCGCGCTGGTCGACGAGACTCCGCATTTCCTCGATTACTTCTACGAAGCGACGCCGGTCACCGAAATCGGCATGCTGAACATCGGCTCTCGCCCCAGCCACCGGCGCCGCTCGGACCGCACCAAGGGTTCGATACGGGCCATTCCCTGGGTATTCGGCTGGGCGCAGTCACGGCACACGATCCCTGCCTGGTACGGCATCGGTTCGGCGCTGGAAGGCTGGTGCGCGGACAATCCGGGAAGCATCGGGCAGCTGCGGATGATGTACAAGCAGTGGCCGTTCTTCCGCGCCCTGCTCAGCAACACGCAGATGTCGCTGTTCAAGGCCGACATGGGCATTGCGCGCCGCTACGCCAATCTGTGCGTGGATTCCGAGATGGCAGATGGTATCTACCAGCAGATCCGTTCGGAGTACGAGCGCACGGTACACCAGATCCTGCACGCGGCCAAGATCGAGAATCTGATCGACGAGAACCCGCCGCTGCGACTTTCGCTCAGCCGACGTAATCCGTACCTGGATCCGCTGAACCATATCCAGGTCATGCTGCTGGAGCGCACACGCGACCCGAAAGCCGATCAGGGCGAGAAAACGGTCTGGCTGGATCCGCTGCTGCGCACCATCAATGCCATCGCTGCCGGGATGCGCAATACCGGTTGAAACCGGCTCGGATCAGCGATGCCCTGGTTGCTCGCAAGGAGCGGCCAGGGCATCGAACGATGAAGGATCAGTGCGAAGAAAACCGCCGCGGACGCTTGCCATGGCCGGAACCTGCAGAAAACCCCGGACTCAGCGCGGCGCCAGCTCCACAGGCAGGTTGTCGATCAACCGCGCCCGGCCGAGCCACGCCGCCGCGAGTATCCGCAGCTGATTGTCGCCCTGCTGCGGCACAGCGAGATCAGCGGCCCGCCGGATCGCCACGTATTCAGGCCGGAAGCCGGCAGCCGACAGTTGTTCCATGCCACGCGCCTCGAGCGCGGCGACTGCGGACACACCCTCCCGCAGCAAATCCGTGCGCATCGCCTCCAGCGCCTGATACAGCCGCGCCGCATGCGCGCGCTCATCGGCGCGCAGATAGCGATTGCGGGAACTGAGCGCCAGCCCATCCGCTCCGCGCACCGTCGGCACACCGATGATGTCGATCCCGAAATGCAGGTCGTCGACCATCCGGCGGATCAGCAGCAACTGCTGATAATCCTTCTCCCCGAACAGCGCGGCATCGGGCCGCACCAGATTGAACAGGATGGCAACCACGGTGGCCACCCCCGCGAAATGACCCGGACGGAAAGCGCCGCAGAGCGTATCGCCGATTTCCGGCACGACGACGCTGCTACCGGCGCCGACTCCGCGCGGATAGATGGTCGCCGCATCAGGCATGAACAGGACATCGACTCCCGCCTGACGCAGCAGCTCCGTGTCACCCTCCGGATTGCGCCGATAGGCGGCAAAATCATCGGCGTCATTGAACTGCAGCGGATTGACGAAAACGCTGACGACGACGCGGGACGCATGATGCCGTGCCTGCTCGACCAGGGTCATGTGCCCTTCATGCAGATCGCCCATGGTGGGCACCAGAGCGATGGAGTGATCTTCGCGCCGCCAGCCGCGCAGGATTTCACGCAGCTCGGCCGGCGCGCGCACCAGGCGCATCATGCCAGCACGTGCTCCGGCGCAGGGAAAGCGCCCTGCTTCACTGCCTGCACATAGGCCTGTGCCGCTGCCGCGATGCCGCCGGCGGCGCCAGTCAGGAAATCGGCGGAGAAACTCGGTCGTTTTCCGGGGGTGATACCAAGCACGTCATAGAGCACCAGAACCTGTCCGTCACAGTCCAGTCCGGCGCCGATACCGATCACTGGCACATCGGCATTCCGGCTGATCTCTGCCGCCAGCCCGGCCGGAACACACTCGAGCAGCAGCATGTCCGCTCCCGCCTCCTCCAGCTCCCGCGCCTCGGCAAGCAGCCTGGCCGCGCCTTCGGCGTCACGGCCCTGCACCCGATAACCGCTCTTGTGCACCGACTGAGGCAACAGACCCAGATGCCCGCAAACCGGCAGACCGCGTTCGCTGAGTGTCCGCACCGTTTCGGCGATGATCCGTCCGCCCTCGATTTTCACCATCTGCGCGCCGCCCTCCGCCATCAGCCGCGCGGCGCTGTCGAGCGCGCGCAGCGGCGTGACATCACTGGCGAAAGGCAGATCACTCATCACCAGCGCGCGGCGCCTGCCGCGGGTGACGCAGGCGGTGTGGTAGACCATCTGATCCAGCGTCACCGGCAAGGTAGTGCCATGGCCCTGCACCACATTGCCAAGCGAATCACCAACCAGCAGCACCTCGACTCCGGCGCCGTCGAGCACGCGAGCGAAGCTGGCGTCGTAGGCGGTGAGGCAGGCGATCTTCTCTCCGCGCTCCTTCATCGCGCGCAGGGAGGCCAGGCTGACCGGCTTGTCTGTCATGGGCGTGACCTCGGGTTCTGCAGCACCGATGGCGCCGGATTGAAGTAGTGCCGCCCGCTGCTGATGCCGCGAATGCAGGCGAGCAGCGCCTCGTAGTCGTCCTCGTTGTGCAGCGGATCGATGGACGCGGCATTGACGATCAGCAAGGGCGCCGCATCGTAGTAGTGAAACAGGCGCGCGTAGGCATCGACGACCTTTTCCAGATACAGCTGGTCCATGAGCTGCTCGTGAGGGATGCCCCGCGTCCGCACACGGTTGCGCAGCACGTCGACCGGTGCCTGCAGATAGATCACCAGATCCGGCGTTGGCACATCGAGCGTCATCTGAGCATAGACCTGCTCGTAGAGCTTGAGCTCCTCATCGTCGAGAGTCAGCCCGGCAAACAACCGATCCTTCTCCATCAGGAAGTCGGCCACGCGCACCGGCCGGAAGATGTCACCCTGGCGCAGTGCCTGCATCTGCCGGGCGCGCTGAAAGAGAAAATACAGCTGCGTCGGCAGGGCGGCTTCGCGCGGGTTGCGATAGAAACGCTCGAGGAACGGGTTTTCGTCCGCGCCCTCCAACAGCAGCTCGGTTTCAAAGGTGGTCGCAAGGCGGCGCGCCAGGCTGGTCTTGCCGACGCCGATCGGGCCCTCGACGACGATATAGTCGTGACGCTTCTCGCCGCTCATGCCGGGGATTCCGTGAGGCGCACCAGACCGCGCAGCGCACAGCGGCGGGCCTGTTCGGCTACCGGTCCCAGCCCGGGAATGTCGAGCTCCGGCGCAACCTCATGCAGCGGATGAAGCACAAACTCGCGCTCGGCAATGCGGGGGTGAGGCACGGTGAGATCCGCGGCCTCATGTCGCTCCGTGCCGTACACGAGCAGATCGAGATCGAGGGTGCGCGACGCCCAGCGGCCGGCGCTTCGATCGCGACCGTGAACAGCCTCGATCTCATGCAGGGCGGCCAGCAACTGCCTGGCGTCAAGCCGCGTGTCGAGAACCGCCACGGCATTGATATAGTCGGGCTGATCGGCATTGCCGAGGGGCGCGCTTCGATAAAGCGATGACAGCCGTACCAGGCGAGTGTGCGGCAGCGCCCGCATCGCGGCCACGGCGCGTCGCACCTGCTCCACCGGGTCGTCGAGGTTGCTGCCGATCCCGATGTAGGCGCGCGCTTCGGATTCGGACTGGCACAGCGGAGAATCGGGGCGCTCGGACATGGAAATTCGACTGTTCACGCAGACCACTGCGTCAGTATAACCCCGGCCAGGGCCGCGACATCAGCTCGCCGCATCCTGCTGCGGGGGCTTGCGCGTTTTGCGACGCCGGCGCCGGCGCGGACGCCGCTCCGCAGACGGCGCAACCGGAGCGGCGAGCGCCGCCCGCCCCTGCTCGTCGGTCTCCTGGAACTTTGTCCACCAGTCCGCCAGCTCGCCGACCGGCTCGCCGGCCGCGGCGCGCAGCAACAGGAAGTCATAGGCCGCGCGAAACCGCGGATGCTCCAGCATGCGCGCCGCCCGCTTCCCGGTATTGCGCTGCAAACGCGGCTGCAGCAGCCAGATTTCCCGCATCTGCGTCGAAAAGCGGCGCGGCAGAATTGCATGCCGGCTCTGCTCCTCAAATACTTCCCGGCTCGCCTGCTGGAGGGCAGGCATCTCGGCCATGCCGCTGGCCTGCAGCTCCGCGATGCGCATGCGGACCGGACCCCACAGCAGCGCCGCATACAGGAAGGCCGGCGTGACCGGCTTGTCCTCGGCGATACGGGTGTCGGTATTGGCAAGCGCGCGATTGAGCAGCTCCAGCTCGGGGCCTTCGCGCAGCTCGGAAAGCACTCTCTCGGTAACCGGGAACAGATGCTCGAACAGCCGATAGTGCCGCAGTGCCTCAAACGTCTGGGCAGCGACGCCGCCGAGAAACAGCTTCAGCACCTCTTCGTAGAGTCGCGCCGGCGAAATACTCGCCAGCAGAGGCGCCAGCTCGAACAGGGGCGCTTCGGAATCCGGATGGATCCGAAAGCCGAGCTTGACCGCAAACCGCACGGCGCGCAGCATGCGCACCGGATCCTCGCGATAACGGGTCTCCGCATCGCCGATGAGACGGAGCACTCCGGCTCGCAGATCCTCCATCCCGCCGACGTAATCGACGACACTGAAATCGCTGATGTTGTAGTAAAGCGCGTTGACCGTGAAATCACGCCGCCAGGCATCTTCCTCGATCGTGCCGTAGACATTATCGCGAATGATGCGTCCATTCTCGATCAGCCGCTCTTCGCTGTCATCGGCATCGGAATGCAGCGCGCGGAAAGTCGCAACCTCGATGATTTCACGCCCAAAATGAACATGCGCCAGGCGGAAGCGGCGGCCGATGAGGCGGCAGTTGCGGAACAGCTGGCGAACCTCCTCGGGCTTGGCGTTGGTGGACACATCGAAGTCTTTCGGTTCGCGACCGAGCAGCATGTCGCGCACGCAGCCGCCGACGAGATACGCCGCGTACCCGGCCTCTTTGAGCCGATACAGTACTTTGAGCGCATTCTCACTGATACCGGCTCGGGAAATGGTGTGTTGCGAGCGGGTTATTACGAGAGGATTGCTGATGGCGGTTCCCTGAAACTTTATTCTTAAATTGTTTTCAACAGCTTGTACATTCGCGGAAGAGCCGTATAATAGCCGAAATTCGGCGTCCGGCCTACTGCCAGGGTGCCGTTTTCGTGTCTGGCTCCCTTCGTCTAGCGGCCTAGGACACCGCCCTCTCACGGCGGGAACAGGGGTTCGATTCCCCTAGGGAGCGCCAAGTATATCAGTAAGTTACACGCCCCGCTCCACTGCTCAGCCTCATCTACGTAAATTTCGCGTAACTTCCCTCTCCCGTCGTGTCAGCTGCACAATAACCGTGTGCGGCATCCACTGAAAAAACACGATGATGCGCCGGCTGGTTCGCTGCTGCCAGACTCACCCGAACGCCATGAGCACGCCGCCATTCTCGAATCGCCCTCAAACACCAGCATCTCCCCATTGATTCATAAATACTTTCATTTGTGTCAATTTTTCGTCGTCGAGGTTAGAATTAGGAAGCTTCAAAAATAATTCAGCCGAGGCAAATATGACCAAAGGACTCCTCTCTGCAGTTTTCATTGCCGGACTGGCGTGCTTCGCCAATTCGCAGGCGGCTCCGATCCTTTGCCATAACCCCGCTGTCAATCACATGTTCCTGGATGACAGCCAGGCAGCTGCCTGTCTCGCATCGGGCATTGGCAATATCAACGGCAATCAGGCGAATGATCCGTTCCTGACCGGGGTCGGCGATTCTTATGAGCTCGTCGGCAAATCGGACGGCAATAATCCATTCAGCATCGCCTACACCCAGGGCAGCGGCAATAGCAAGGGACAGGGAACCTGGAGCTTCGACGAGAATTTCTGGGATACCTATGAGTTCGGCGCCATTGGCTTCAAGTTCGGCACCGGCAATCAGCCCGACATGTGGTTTGTCTACGAACTCCTGCCCACGGTCAGTGCCGGCACCTGGGAGTTTGTGAACATGTTCGGAAGAGGCGGCGGGCTCTCGCACGTCAATCTTTACGGCATCGTCGGCGACACCCCATTCACCACGACTTCCGTGCCCGAACCGGCGACCATGAGCCTGATGCTGGCGTCGCTGGGATTGCTGGGGATCGCCGCGCGGCGCTCTCGCCGCATCCCGCATAGCGCCTGAGCGGGGTATAGGACCGCGCGGCCTGACACGCAGGCCGCGCGTTTCCCGCCAGCGTCACATCATGGACGCATTTCATCCTGACTGCCGGGCGCAGGCGGCGCCTGCGCCTCCGGTCCCTGATCCGAACCGACCGGCACGTCGATACGGCCAGCCCTCTCTTCGAGGGCTTCCTGACGCGGAGGATAAGCGACGGCCTCGGCCGGCCGCCGTTCCGCCGCCGGCGTCTGCTCGCTCACATCCATTTGTGGCTCTACTTTTCCCGGCCCGGCTTCGGACGGCCGTTCGCTAACCCGTCGCTCATCCCTTCGGCCAGCCTCCATTCCGCTCTGCACCTCTTCGAGCATGGCGTCGCGCACACCCCCCAATCGCCGGTCCTCTGCTCGCGTGGGCGGAAGCAGGGCCGCGATGACTGCGCCCATGGTGAGGCCGGCGCCGGCAATGATCAGGGGATGCTCGTGCGAAAAGTTTCTGACCCGCCGCGCGGATTCCTGCGAGCGCTGCACCGCGGCGTCCTGCCACTGATGCATCCGGGATTGAGCCGCATGAACGCCGCTGCGCCCCTGCTCCATCAAGCCCTGCGCGCCGCTGCGCAGACGGCCCGCGCCTTCCGTGCCAACCTCCTTCGAGCGCTGCATCAGCCTGCTGCTGCCGGCATCGCCTGGCGGATACCGCTCAGCGAGCGCAGTCCATACCATCCCCAGCACGCTGACCGTAACCGGCAGCGGATTGCGCACGACCGATTCCCTGAGATTCCGGGCATACCGGGCCCCGCTGCCATGGCGCAGGCTGTCGAGCGCGGAATCGGCGATGCCTTCCACTGACAGGCGCTGCCGCAGCCGCTGCAGGGTGTCGTCGAGCGCAGCGCGACTGGCTTCGACATAGCGCTCCGCTTCGTACACATCGGCATCGTTCGGTGCTCTCAGATCCTCGTGATCCGCCCTCATCGCAGATGTCCTCCAAGCACACGCGCGTCTTCGCGCAGCGATTCGACACTGGCGCGCGGCGCCAGCCTGTCTGTGCGCAGCTTGTTTCTTCCCACGGCGAAGAACACGAAGGCGACGATAGCCGCCGCCGCACCGACGATGAGCGCCGCCAGCCACCCTTCCACCAGCTCGGCGAGCCCCAGGGTCGCTGCAGCGAGCAGGATGATGAGCGCGGCGTTGCCGAAGATCGCCGCCAGCACCAGCGAGGTTGCGCCAGCGCCTGCCTGTGACCTCTTGGCCGACAGCTCGGCCTTCGCCAGCTGCAGCTCGTTCTGTATCAGGGTCACGCCATGGCGCAGGAGATCGGATACCAGCTCCCCTAGCCCCCCGCCTTCCGCGCGTTCGATCCGTCGCGATTCTTCGTCCATCACTCGACTCATGGCTCTCTCCCGGGATTCCTCATACCAGCCTCCACACCGAGAGGCTCATCGACGCGCTCATACCCCGCGCCCCAGGCCGCAGGACTCTCCTCGTCCGATGACAACGCCCGCTCGCCAGAACTCCGCATGAAGCGGGACAGCAGGAAGCCGATGCCCAGTGCGCCGCCGAATACGACGGCGGGCCGGCGCCGCGCTGCGTCGTCGAGCGCGGCAAACAGCTGGCCGGGGTCCTCCTGCTCGAGCCGCTTCATCCATTCATCCAGGCCGTCAGCGGCCTCGACGACATAGCCGGCAACCCCATCGCCGGAATCGCGATGCCGCAGATTCTCGCCCGCTTCACGCAGTGCCGCGGCGATCTCGTGCCCCCGCCCGGCCACCATGCGTCCCTGTCTGGAGATCAGCGAGTAGAAGCTGCGTTCCGCATCCTCGCGCATGCGCCCCACACTCGCGCCGAGCTCGCGGGCGGGTTGCCGCACCGCAGCAGACGGATCCTGCGCTTGCTCCTTCATTGGCTTCCCCTTCCTTGAGTCCGCATCCGCGGCGGCATGATCGGCGGCCGCGGAAATTTCATCGAGCGTGACATCGTCCACCATGTCACGCGCCCGCGGAAAAATCTCTTCCTCCTCGCCGGCCACGTGGCGACCGAGACTGGAGGCCAGTGCATCAAGCGCTTCGCGCCATTGCTCACCGCAGGGCTGTGTCGCCGACATGCGCGCGCACATCGCCTTGATCCGCGTGTGCTCGCCCAGCAGCCCACCGATCTCCACCGGCATGTGCGCCTTCTCGCGCAGCGCGGGATAGAGCAGACCGGTCTCGATCCACTCATGCGTGCGCAGTTCGTCCTGCAGGCGAGAGAATGTTTCCCGGCACACTGCGGGATCGTCCACCGATCGCAGCGCGGAGAGCAACTCCACGGCGCGGCGGTGATGGGTTCTCGCATGCTCGAAGATGTCCATGGAACCTCGCAATCTGATTTGCAGGCACACAGACCATGCTCGCGCCATCGTCGCGGCAGGACATTGTGAATCGTCAATTTGAACGGAGACCGCAGCGAGCGGCCACTGACAAACGTCGCTCCTGTTGTTGCCCGCGGATTAACCGTCCCTCGGTTAAACCCTTATACTGGCGGAGCCTGACACAGAGTGTCGAACGCGCGGTTCCACCGGTATATGCCCAGGGTGCTCATTCTCAACAAGCCGTTTGGCGTGCTCACGCAGTTCAGCGATGCTGAAGGCAGACCGACCCTCAAGGATTATGTAGACATCCCGCACGTGCGCCCGGCCGGACGGCTCGATTTCGACAGCGAAGGGCTGGTGGTGCTCACGGACCTGGGTGCACTACAGGCGCACCTGACCCATCCACGTCACAAGCTGGAAAAAACCTATTGGGTGCAGGTGGAAGGCGAACCTACCGACGCAGCGATCGAGCAGCTGCGCACTGGTGTCGCGCTGCGCGATGGACTCACACTCCCAGCGCAGGCACGCCGCATACCGGAACCGGTATTGTGGCCGCGGCATCCGCCGATACGTTTTCGGGCAAACATCCCCACCGCGTGGATCGAACTGAAGTTGCGCGAAGGGCGAAACCGACAAGTACGCCGCATGACGGCGGCAGTGGGATTTCCGACCTTGCGCCTGGTGCGCTATGCCGTAGGCCCGTGGAGCCTGGACGGCCTGGCACCAGGAGCCTGGCGCGAAATTCCCGAGACGGAGTGGCATACATTATTACCCGCAAGGAACAGGACACGCCGACGCCCTCATGAGCAAAACCATCTGGAAACCAAACGTCACCGTGGCCGCGGTAATCGAGCGCGACGGTCGCTTCCTTCTCGTTGAAGAAGCCGTCGGCGACGAGATCATCTACAACCAGCCCGCCGGACACCTCGAGGACGGCGAAACTCTCCTGGTGGCCGTCACCCGTGAGGTGCTGGAAGAGACCGCATGCCATTTCACCCCGGAAGCCCTGCTGGGCGTCTATCGCTGGCGCAACCCGGGCAGCAGTGTGACCTATCTGCGCGTGGCATTCAGCGGCCGCTGTTCCGAACCGGAGCCTGATCGCCCGCTGGACGAAGGCGTGCTGGCCGCGCGCTGGTACACCCGTGATGAGGTGGCTGCACTCAAGCTGCGCAGCCCGATGGTGCTGCGCTGCATCGACGACCATCGTGCCGGCATCCGCTACCCCCTGTCCGTGGCTGTGGAAATTCCATGAAGCCGTTCATGGCCGGTCGCTCCAGCAGCGTGGGATCGTCCGTGGCCGCCCTGCTTCTCCTCGAACAGGGCTATGAGGCAGATGGCCTGGTCGATGAAAAACCAGAGCGGACACGATACGGCTGATCAGCGCTCCGCCGCGGTCGGCGGCGAATTCAGACGAGACGGCGCATGAGCACCATGCTGACCACCAGAAGTATCAGCGTCGGCGCAAAGCCAACCAGCATCGCATTGAGGCCGAAGGCGAGACCGACTTCGGCCGCCGCCTGGTTGAGAAGGTAAAAGCCCAGTCCGGTGAGCACACCGACCAGCATGCGCTGACCGATGCCCACCGAGCGCAAGGGACCGAACACGAACGGCAAGGCCGCAAACACCATCACGCCGCTCGCCAGCGGCAGCATCACCTTGGTCCAGAACTCGATCTCGTAGCGGGAGGTTTCGAGGGCGTTCTCCCGCAGATACCCCATATAGCGGTACAGCCCGGTGATGGAGAGACTCTCGGGCTGAACCGCGACCAGGTCCAGCAAGCCGGGATCCAGCCGCAGCCCCCACTCGGCCTGCTGCTCACGGACCGTCTGCACACCGTCCGCGCCGATGATGGTGCTGGTGACTCCGTGCAGAACCCATCGATCCTGCTCGTGCGTCGCGGTCTTAGCCCGGGTCATGCGCTGCAGCGCGCGATCGCCATCGAACTCATAGACGGTGACGCCGGCAAGCACCGGCCCGGGTTCGACCGCCCGCACATTGACGAAAGCACCTCCCTCGCGGGTCCAGAAGCCGGATTGGGTCCGCAACGCGCTCGATCCCGACAACGCTGTCGCGCGGGCGTTCGCCGCGTAATCCTCCGCCGTGGCCACGACGCCTTCACCCAGCCATACGGCAAACATCACCAGCAGCAATCCGGCCTTGACCGCCGCCCAGGCGATGCGCCCCACCGAGACGCCGCAGGCCCGCATGGCGATGAGCTCATTGTTGCTGGCGAGCAGGCCGAGGCCAATGAGGCTGCCGAGCAGCGCCGCCAGCGGCATCAGCTCGTAGGCGAGTCGCGGCACGCTGAACAACACGTACTTGAAGGCCATCCATGCCGTGTACTCACCCTGTCCGATGCGGTCGAACTCGGAAACGAATTCGATGAACACGAAGAGCGCCAGAAGCACGCAAAGCGCCAGGAGCGTGCCCCCGATGACCGTCCTGCCGATGAGTGAATCGAGAAGCTTCAAGGCCGCGCGCCCCCCGACAGCCGCATCTGCGACAGAACCCAGCTGAGACCGTATTGCCGCACGAACAGCAGCCAGGCTCCGGTGAGCATCAGCAGATGGACCCACCACATGCCGATCACGCCCGGGACAGCGCCTCGCGCGGTCCAGGAGTTCGCCATGCCCAGCAGATTGTTGTAGAGCAGATAGACCAGGACGGCGACGAACAGCTTGGCGTACTTGCCCTGACGCGGATTGGTC
This sequence comes from uncultured Chromatiales bacterium, assembly GCA_964581365.1. GTDB lineage: Bacteria > Pseudomonadota > Gammaproteobacteria > SZUA-140 > SZUA-140 > JAITWN01. Next base: position 4,473 of record CAZOOF010000033.1, on the reverse strand, counting down.
CGGCTGAGCGGCACCGCGAGCAGCGCCAGCACCAGCACCGACAGCGGCATCGATATGCGCCACTGCAACTCCGCCACATCGGAAGCAGCCGCGGCATTCAGCGAGCTGGTGGGACGGGCTTTCTGCTTGCGCTGCGAGGGGCGAATCTCCGGCTGTTCCATGCGTACGCTGTGCTCGCGGAAGGAGACGATGCGAAACTCGGCACTGCCGGGACGGCCCTCGTAACGATAGCCGTTTTCGAACACCATGTAGCGTTCGCCCTGGGCGTCCTCGCTGGCGGAAGCGCGTTCGGCCGACAATATCAGCTCATCGCCCCCATCCCGGCGCATGCGCACGAACACCTCGCGCATCACCCCGCCATCGCGCTCCAGACTGCGAAAGTAGAAGACACCCTGAGATCCGCTGAAGCGGACGAAGCGCCCGGGGGCTGCGCTGGCGATTTCGGCCCGGGCCTGCTGTTCATCGCGGAGCTGATAGCTGCGCTCCTCGGCCCAGGGCGCAAGCCAGAACGAAATGGCGGCGACCACCGCCGCTATGCCGCCCGCGAGCAGCAGCACCGGACGATAGATCCGCCGCGTCGACACGCCGGCGGCCATCAGCGCCGTCATCTCGAGATCCTTGTACAGGCGACTGAAGGCGAGCAGCACCGCCATGAATAGCGCCAGCGGCAGGATAATGACCATGGCGCCGAGCGTTTTCAGCCCGACCACCGCCAGCAGCACAGAGCCATCGACCGCTCCGCCGCTGAGCTCCGCCATGTAGCGGACAAAGCGGTTGCTGACGAAAATCACCAGGAGAATGGCGATCACCGCCAGCAGGGTAAAGAGGATTTCCCGGATGATGTAACGATCGATGATCACGGACGGCGGCGCTCCGGCGATGGATGGCAAAGTCCGGGCTTTACGGTACACTTCCGATGAATATCCGTCCCGCACCGCCAGCGCGGTCGCGACGTTCCCGAACCTTCGTTTTCGCGTGGAGCCACTATGGAATTCACCGTCAAGAACGCCCCTGTCGCCGGGCAACGATCCGCCTGTATCGTCGTGGCAGTCAGCGGCGCGCGCCGTCCAGGCGAGTCCGCCGCCGCCCTCGACAAGGCCGCGGGCGGCACCATTGTAAACGTTTTGAAGCGCGGCGACATGAAGCCCGGCGCAGGCAACACGCTATGGATCTATCACATCGACGGCGTGGCATGCGAGCGTGTCCTGCTCGTCGACTGCGGCGAAGACAAGGAACTCAGCGATGCCGCGTTCCGCAAGGTCGTGCGCGGCATGGCCTCGGCGCTGCGCGGGGCGGCGATCCGGAATGCGTTGTGCTGCCTCGCCGAAGTGCCGGTGCGTGGCCGCGACATCGCCTGGAAAGTGCGCCAGATCGCCGAGATCACGGCCGATGCGCTCTATCGCTTCGAGCGTGGACCGAAGGAGAAAGAGCCCCGTGTCCGGCTGACCCATCTGCACATCAACGTCAACGATGCCACAGACCTGCGCCCCGCGCGCGAAGCAGTCCGCATCGCCAAGGCGGTGGCTACGGGCGTAGAGCTGGCCAAGAACCTGGGCAATCTGCCGCCCAACGTCTGCACCCCTTCCTATCTCGCCGACGAGGCCCGCCGCCTTGCCGCCTCAGATGAGCGCCTGAAAGTGAAGGTGTTGCAGGAAAAGGACATGGCGCGCCTCAAGATGGGAGCCTTGCTCGCCGTCGCTCGCGGCAGCCGCCAGCCGCCGCAGCTCATCGAGCTGAGCTGGAACGGCGGCTCCCGTAACTCTCCGCCGGTGGTTCTGGTCGGCAAGGGCATCACGTTCGACTCCGGCGGCATCTCGATCAAACCCGCTGCGGCGATGGACGAGATGAAGTACGACATGTGCGGAGCGGCCTCCGTCCTCGGCGCGATTGCCGCCATCGCGCAGCTGAAGCTGCCGATCAATGTCGTCGGCGTGATACCGGCCTGCGAGAACCTGCCGGACGGCAATGCCACCAAGCCCGGCGATGTGGTCACAACCCTCTCCGGCAAGACGGTGGAAATCCTCAATACCGATGCCGAAGGGCGCCTGATCCTGTGCGATGCGCTGACCTACAGCGAGCGCTTCAAACCCGCAGCGGTGGTAGACATCGCCACGCTGACCGGAGCCTGCGTGATCGCCCTCGGCAAGCACGCCGCCGGCCTGCTCGGCAACGATGAAGAGCTGGTGAGCGAACTGCGTCAGGCAGGAACGGACACGGGCGATCGCGCCTGGGAGCTGCCGCTTTGGGATGAATATCAGGAGCAGCTGAAGAGCAACTTCGCCGACATGTCGAACGTCGGCGGACGCGAGGCCGGCACCATCACCGCGGCATGCTTCCTCGCTCGCTTCGCGGAAAAATATCACTGGGCTCATCTCGACATCGCCGGCGTCGCCTGGCGCTCCGGCAACGATAAAGGAGCAACCGGGCGACCGGTGCCTCTGCTGGTGGAGTTCCTGATGAACCGCAGGAAGAAGCGCTGAAGCAGTCCAGAACTCGCCGGGCAATGATCCGCCTCCTGCCGTGGATGCAAAGCACGGCAGGGGCGAGTCCCGCTCATCGACTCCGCCCATGCGCGTAGACTTCTACATCCTCGAAGACACCGACAGCGAACGCGCGGCGCTGTCCTGCCGCATTGCCGAAAAGGCCTACAAGGGAGGCCTGCGGGTGTTCATTCTTGCGCCTGATCGGGCGCAGGCTACCCGGATCGACGAGCTGCTGTGGACCTTCCGCGATGGCAGCTTCGTCCCCCATGCGCTGCTCGACGCTGGCATCGCCTCCGAGGACTCCCCAGTGCTCATCGGCACCACCGACCAGCCACCGCCGCCCGCGGACGTGTTGATCAATCTTACCGATACCGTGCCCGAATGCTTTCGCCAGTTCGAGCGCGTGGTCGAAATCGTCGCGGCCAGCGAGGACAGCCGCCGGCTGGGCCGCGAACGCTTCCGCCGCTACCGCGAACTGGGTCTGGACCCGCAGTCCCACCGCATCGCCTGAAGCTGCCGGCCGATGCATGGGCTACAATATGGGCCCAGAGCGAACCGACTGCAGCAGCACACACATGGATAAAAGCTACGAACCCCACAATATCGAAGGTCGCTGGTACCAGACCTGGGAACAGCAGGGCCATTTCCGCCCCTCCGGCGAAGGCCAGCCCTACGCGATCATGATCCCCCCGCCGAACGTCACCGGCACCCTGCACATGGGTCATGCGTTCCAAGATACGCTGATGGACGCCCTGATCCGCTATCACCGCATGGCGGGCAGAAACACCCTGTGGCAGGCCGGCACCGATCACGCCGGCATCGCGACCCAGATGGTGGTGGAGCGTCAGCTCGCGGCCCGCGGCATCTCGCGTCACCAGCTGGGACGCGAGGCCTTCGTCAGCGAGATCTGGCAATGGAAAGAAGAATCGGGGGGCGCCATCACTCGCCAGCTCCGACGTCTGGGCGCCTCGCTCGACTGGTCGCGTGAGCGCTTCACCATGGACGAGGGACTTTCCCGGGCAGTCCGTGAAGTCTTTGTGCGCCTCTATGAGGAAGGACTGATCTACCGGGGAAAGCGCCTGGTCAACTGGGATCCGGTCCTGCACACAGCGCTTTCCGATCTGGAAGTAATTTCCAGCGAGGAAGAGGGCTCGCTGTGGCATATCCGCTATCCCCTGAGCGACGGATCCGGCCACTTAGTGGTCGCCACCACGCGTCCCGAAACGCTGCTCGGTGACGCCGCGGTTGCAGTGCACCCCGGCGACGAGCGTTACCGCCACCTGATCGGACAGCGGCTCGAGCTGCCGCTCACCGGCCGCAGCATCCCGGTAATCGCGGATGACTACGTCGATCCAGAGTTCGGCAGCGGCTGCGTGAAGATCACGCCGGCACATGATTTCAACGACTACGGAGTGTGGCTGCGTCATCGCGACGACAGCGAGATCGCGGCGCTACCTCGCGGCGGCCTGATCAACATCTTCACCGCGGATGCGCGGATCCTCGACGGCGGTCCCGGCGCATCCGAGGACGACGGACTGGAACTCATTCCCGAGCGCTTCCGCGGTCTCGAGCGCTATGAAGCACGCAAGCGCATCGTGGAAGAGCTGCAGCAGCAGGGTCTGCTGGAAAAGGTCCAAGCGCATCGACTCATGGTCCCACGCGGCGATCGTTCCAATGCCGTCGTCGAACCGTATCTTACCGACCAGTGGTACGTGCGCGTCGCGCCTCTCGCAGAACCGGCCATTGCCGCGGTTGAAAGCGGCGCGGTCCGCTTCGTTCCCGAGAACTGGGCGAAGACCTACTTCGAGTGGATGCGCAACATCGAGGACTGGTGCATCAGCCGCCAGATCTGGTGGGGGCATCGCATTCCGGCCTGGTACGACGAGCGCGGCAACATCTATGTCGCCCGCTCCGAGGAAGAGGCGCGCTCCCGTCACGGCCTCGCACCGGATGTCGCTCTGCGCCAGGACGACGATGTGCTCGACACCTG
>CAZOOF010000032.1:0-25009 GCA_964581365.1 uncultured Chromatiales bacterium | reverse complement strand
CTGGGTTTCAAGTCTCCACCCCCATGGAAACGTTACGCTTCATTCGACCAGCGCGACGCAGGAGAGTTCGGCGGCGACGGCGCACCAGCAGGATTTCGACGATTACCAGCAGCGCGGTAACTCCGTAAGATCCCCACACATAGGAGGCATATCCCCCCATCGCCAGAAATTCGCTCATCACCGCGACTCCCGCGCCAGCACATCGCCGATCCAGTCGGCGTGGCGTTCACGCTCCAGGATCTCGCAGCGCACTCTCGCCAGCGCTACGGCGACGGTATAGCACCAGGCCGCGATTGCCATCACCAGCATTCCCGCCAGCATGGTCTTGGCCATGGTCGGCGCCTGCGTCAGGCTGATCGATGCCCCCTGATGCAGGGTGTTCCACCATTGCACCGAGAAATAGATGATCGGAACGTTGACCGCGCCGACGATGGCGAGCAGTCCGCTGGCGCGGGCCGCGCGTCGCGGATCGTCGATCGCGGAATGCAGGGCAATGAAGCCGAGATACAGGAACAGCAGAATGAGTTCGGAAGTAAGGCGCGCATCCCACACCCACCAGGCGCCCCACATCGGCTTGCCCCACAAGGCACCGGTCCACAGCGCGACGAAGGTGAACATCGCGCCCGTGGGCGCCAGGGCGCGCGCCATATATCCCGACAGCCGGGTATTGAACACGATGCCGAGCGCGGCGTAGCCGGCCATCACCAGATAGATGAACATCGACATCCATGCCGCAGGCACGTGGATGTAGATGATGCGGTAGGCTTCACCCTGCTGGTAATCCGTAGGCGCGACGAAGAACCCGATCCACAGCCCGATGACCGTAAACAACGCCGCAGCAGCCGCAAACCAGGGAATCAGCCGCCCGGCGAGCGGATAGAAGCTCGCCGGAGAGGAGTACTTGAACCAATTGACTGCCATTAGCTTCCGCTTCCTATGCCCGCATGCGCAGACCGCGGCCTGATCAGTCGAGCGCGATGCGAAGCGCCGCGGCGGTCACCCAGGGACCGAAGCACAGCGCCATCACCAGGAACGCTCCCAACAGCGACAGATGCGCTCCCGCGTCCATTCCCGACACCGCCGCCTCGACCGCACCCGCGCCGAAAATCAGCACCGGCACGCACAGCGGCAATACCAGCAGGGATACCAGCGCCCCTCCGCCGCGCACTCCGATCGTGAGTGCAGCGCCGAGCGCGCCCACCAGACTGAGGGCGGGCGTCCCCAGCAGCAGCGCCAGTGCCAGCATCGCCAGCCCCTCCGCCGGCAGTCCGAACTGCAGACCGAGCAGCGGTGAAATCAGCACCAGTGGCGCCCCCGCCACCAGCCAGTGCGCCGCCACCTTGCCGAGCACGATCAGCGACAAGGGCTGCGGCGCGAGCAGCATCTGCTCCAGCGTGCCGTCGGCATAATCGGCATTGAACAGCCTTCCGAGCGACAGCATCGATGCCAGCAGCGCGGCCACCCACACCACGCCGGGGGCGATCGCCGCCAGTGTCCGCGGCTCGGGCCCCACCGCCAGCGGAAACAGGCTGACCACGATGACGAAAAAGATCACTGCGGTCATCACGTCCACCGGACGGCGCCCGGCGAGCGTGAGATCGCGCACGATCACGCTGCCGACGATCCCGGCCAGCCCCGGCCCGCTCACCGCCCCATCTCGACATGACGGACGGTGATCCCCTCGAACGATGCCTGCTGGTGCGTCGTCAGCACGAGCAGGCCCCCGGCGCTCAGGTGATCGGCGAGGGTCGAACGCAGTGTTTCGATCGCTGCGACATCGAGCGCGGTGAAGGGTTCGTCGAGCACCCAAAGCCGCGCGCGCGTCAGCAGCAGCCGGGCGAGGTTGACGCGCCGCTTCTGGCCCTGCGACATCACGCGAGCCGGCAGATCCGCCACCTCTCGCATTCCCATCCGGTCCAGAGCGGCCAGCGCTTCGTCCTCGTCCACCGAGCGACCGCCGAGCATGCTGGCGAAGCGCAGGTTCTCGAGACCGCTCAGATCATCCTTCAGTGCCGTGTGGTGTCCACAGTAGAGCAGGTCCGCCCGGTAAGCCTCATCCAGGGTCTGGATATCCTCGCCACCCCAGAGAATCCGCCCGGCGACCGGCAGGACCAGGCCGCAGATCATACGCAGCAGCGTCGTCTTGCCGCTGCCGTTGGGACCGCCGACGTAGAGCATCTCGCCGGCCTGAAGATCGAAATCCAGTTCCGAAAACAGCCTGCGGTCACCGCGGACCGCCGCCAGGGACTCCCCCCTCAGCATGCGCTCAGGCTCCGCCCTTGCGCCGTGGTCGACAATTTCGGGATCGGCAATATCTTAGCATACTGTCGGACATGCGGGACGTACCGGATCTGAACCGGCGCTTATATTACGCAAGTTGCCGGCCGGATGATACCGTCCGCGCGAACGGCGCCGCAGGCGGCGGCGAGGGTGCCCTTTGTCTCCGATTCTAGTATCTTGCTCAACAAAGACTTCTACCTCTCAATGAAAGAAAGTATCGATTCATTGCGCCACCGCATCGAGCAGAGCGTCGTCGGTCAGTCACGGCTGATCGAGCGCCTGCTGGTCGGTGTGCTGACCGGCGGCCACCTGCTGATCGAAGGTCCGCCCGGACTGGCCAAGACCACCGCGGTCCGCGCTCTCGCCGATGGCATGGCGATGAGCTTTCGCCGCATCCAGTTCACTCCCGACATGATTCCCGGGGACATCACCGGAACTGAGATCTACCTGCCCGGTGACGGCGCGTTCCGCTTCGTGCGCGGACCGATCTTCAGCGAGATCATCCTGGCCGACGAGATCAATCGCGCCCCGCCCAAGGTACAGTCGGCGCTGCTCGAGGCGATGCAGGAGCGGCAGGTCACCGTCGGCGGTACCAGCCATGCTCTGCCGGACACCTTCATGGTCATCGCCACGCAGAATCCGCTGGAACAGGAAGGCACCTATCCGCTGCCCGAGGCCCAGCTCGATCGCTTTCAGATGCGGGTCCGGGTCGACTATCCATCGCCTGCGGAGGAACTCGCCATCCTGCGCCTGGCCCGGACCGCGGACGCGCACCCCGCGGCGCCCGCCGCGCTCGACCGTGAACGCCTGCTGTCGGCGCGCAGCGCGGCGGCCGCCACCTACGTCGACGAGATGCTGGAGCGCTATGCCGTCGCGCTGGTCGGCTCCACCCGCGAACCGGGCGAACGCGACGAGGAACTGGCGTCCTGGCTCAGCCACGGGGCCTCGCCGCGCGCCACCCTGGCGCTGATCGAGGCCGCGCGCGCACGCGCCTGGCTGCGCGGCCGCGATTTCGTCGAACCGGATGACATCATCGCGCTGGCGCCGGATGTGCTGGCGCATCGCATCGGCCTCACCTTCGCCGCCCGGGCCGCCGGCGCCAGCGCCGAAGATATCGTCGAGCGTCTCATCGCATGCGTGCCCGTGCCCTGACGGCGCCCTCCGCCGCGCTGCTCTCCGACGAGGAATTCGAGCGCCTGCGCCAGATGGCGCTCCACAGCCGCCTGCGACGCCAGGCTGCGGAAACCTTGAGCGGTGTTTTCTCGAGCCGCCGCCCGGGCGAGGGACTGGATCTGCTGGAAAGCCGCCCCTACCAGCCCGGCGACGATCCGCGCCACATGGACTGGCGGGCCACGGCGCGCAGCGGCCGCCCAATGAGCAAGGTGTTTGTAGCGGACCGGCGCTGCGACCTGTATCTGCTGATCGATCGGCGGCCGTCGATGATGTTCGGCACCCGTCGCGAACTCAAGGCGGCGACCGCCGCCCGCATCGGCGCCCTGCTCGCGTTCCGCACGCTGGCGGCGCAGGGGGCGGTATCGGGCCTGGTGCTCGGACAGCAGGCGAGGAGCTTTCCCGCAGCCACTTCACTCGCGGGCATTCTGCCCCTGCTTCACGCGGCCGCCGCGCCGCCGGCCCGGGAGCCTGGCGCCAGACTCGGACATCCCGAACCGCCGTCAGGAGCGGCCATGGTGCTGATCAGTGACTTCCACGATCTGCTGAGCGGCACGGCTGCGCTGACCGATTACCTGCCAGTCAGCGGACGCGTCCCCGTCACCGCCATTCGCATCATCGATGACGCCGAGCGGCAGCTTCCCGCAGCGGGACTGTTGAGGCTGGTCGCGCCGGGCGGCGGCACGCCGGTACTGGTCGATACCGACGACGTCGAGCTGCGCCGTCGCTACGCCGCCGCGGCAGCAGAGCGGGATGCCTGCTTTGCTCACCACTGCGCGGGGCTTGGCATCGCCGCCCTGACCGTCAGCAACTGCCGCGATCTGCTGCCCCAGATCGCATCGATACTGTGATGGACCCGCTCGACGGACTCGCAGACATCGAGATGCTGCCACCGCCCCCGGTGATCGGGAGCACCGGGGCGCTGCTGGTCCTGGCTTCGCTCGTTGCCGCTTTCGCCTGGTATCACTGGAAAATGAGAAAGCGGACGCCGGCAGCGCTCGCAACCGTTCCTGCCAGTCGCGAGGCGCTTCAGCGTCTCGCCACACTGCAGGGCGAATGGGAAGCCGGAGCCATCGGCGATCGCGAAGCGGCGTATCGGCTGTGCGCCCTGCTGCGCATCGGCCTCGGCCTCCGGGTCCTGGACCCGGAGACGGTGCCGGCCGGAGTGGACGAGGAAATCTGGCGACGCTGGCATCGCGAGCTGCGACATGTCCGCTATCGACCCGCGGAAGGTGCGCTCACCGCGGCGGCGTTCACCACCGCGAAATGCTGGCTGCAACGGGACCACCATGCCTGAATTCGCTGCACCGCTGTGGCTGGCCATGCTGCCGCTGCCGCCCCTCCTGTGGTACCTGCACCATATCCGGCGGAATGCGCGCGCCGAAGCCCTGCTCCATCCGCTCGCACCGTTCATCGCCGAGCTGCGTCCCGTGCCGGCGCGCGGCCTGCTGCCCCCGGTGCTGTGGCTGATCGGCTGCTTGCTGCTGCTGCTCGCCCTCGCCCGCCCACAGTGGAACGACCCCGCCACCGCAGCCACCGTTCCCGCCTATGATCTGGCCATAGCGGTAGACCTGTCGGGTTCGATGCGGGCGCTCGATTACCGCGATGCGGATGGCCGTCCTCTCAGCCGGCTGGATATGGTCAAAGCATCTCTCACCCGCTTCCTGGAAGGCAGCGAGCGGCTGCGCGTCAGCCTGCTGGTATTTGCGGACAGCGCCTTTACCTACATGCCGGCAACGACCGATCGTGATGTGGCCCAGGCGATGATCGCCGAACTCGATCCATCATTGGCAGGGGAACGCACCGCGATCGGCGACGCTATCGTACTCGCCGTTCACCGCAGCGCCGCGGAATCCACGCTGCCCCGCGCGCTCCTTCTGCTCACCGACGGTTCGGACACGGCTGGCGACATACGTCCGCAGGCAGCCGCCGGCCTGGCGCATGAGTACGGCATGCGTATCCATGCCCTCGGCTTCGGGCGCGAGGGCGCCGTTCCCTTTCCTCTCGGCAACGGTGAAACGATCTACCGTGAGCTCCCGCCCGACAGGGCGCTGCTGGCCGCGCTGGCCGAGAGCACCGGCGGTACGCACCATCACATCTCCTCGCCCGCGGACATGGACGAAGCACTGCGCCGCATTCACGCCGCCGAAAGCGCGCGCGCCGAGGCGCCACTCAGCCGCATCGAACTCTATCCTCCAATCACAGTTCTCGGCCTGATGTGCCTGCTGCTGGCCGAAGCAGGTCGTCGCCGCGGGTTCGCGCCATGAATAACCTGCCAGCTGTCTCCTTCCAGCACCCGTGGCTGCTGATCCTGGTTCCGCTCTGCGCGCTGATCCTGCTGGCCATGACCCGCAGGCAGCGTGGCTCGCTTAGCGCCTATGCCGACCCCGCGCTGCTGGGCTGGCTGGCGCCATGGATCGGCGCGCGCCGGCGCCCCCGCATGACATGGATAATGGCTGCTTCGATACTTGCCGCATTTGGCGCTGCCGGACCGGTTCTGATCGAACATGATGAAGAACATACTCGCCGCACCGTCGATCTGGCGCTGGTGATCGATATTTCGCCATCGATGACGGCCCGTGATCCGGCGCCCGCCCGACTGCAGCGCGCCCGCATGGAGGCGCATGATCTGATCGATCGCCTGCAGGGCGAGCGCATGGCGCTGGTCGCTTTTTCCGCGCATGCCTATCGCGTCCTGCCGCTCACTCACGATCTCGGCCTGCTGCGCGCGTATGTCGATGCCCTGGACCCCGGATTGACCCGCCATCGCGGCAGCAATCTGGTGCAGGCGCTGGAAACCGCCGCGGCAACTCTGGAGCGCTCATCCCCCGGAGCCCGCGCCGTCATCGTAATCAGCGACGGCGAAACGGATGACCCTGCGGAGGTGCATGCCGCCGCCCGTCGTCTCGCCGAGCGCCGGATTCCGGCTTTCGTGCTCGGAGTGGGCAGCCTGAGCGGAGCGCCGATCGAGGGGCCCCTCGGCTATCAGCGCGATGAGCAGGGCGGCCTGCACATGTCCCGGCTCGATCGCGACACGCTCGCCGGCCTTGCCATACTGAGCGGCGGACGCTATACCGAGATGCGCGCGGACAGCACCGACAGCGATCACCTCCTTACCGGCATCTCTCGCCTGCAGGCCAGCGAGACGGGGAAGGAGCGCGCGCCCGGTCTGCCGCTCTATGCCTGGCTGCTGACACCCGCGTTGATTCTCATGCTGTTGCAAAGCCGCCGCTACGCTGCGCCCGCAGCCCTGGTCATGGCACTCGTTCTGCCACTCAGCATGCTTGCCGGAGCCGGGGACGCTGTGGCTGCGCCCTGGGACGAGCATCGGGCCTGGAAAGCCCTGCAAGCCGGCGACTATCAGCGGGCAGCTGCGCTGTACCGGGATGTCGGCGGCTACCGCGGACAGATGGGGACCGGGGCGGCGGCCTGGCACAGCGGCGACTGGCCTGCCGCCAGATCATCCTTCCGGGCTGCGGCAGCGCTGGCAAAGGATGAGCATGAACGCGCCATCGCATGGTTCAACGAAGCCAGCGCCGCAGCGCGCATGAACGACATCACCGAGGCGGTATCGCTGCTGGACCGAGTGCTCGAGCTGTACCCGGGCCATACTCGCGCGGCGCGAAATCGCCTCGTGCTGCAAAGCCTGCTCGATGGCGACGGATCCGGTGACGCTGGCGCAGCTCCGCGAACTGCGGAGTTCGCGCGACAGACGCGAACAGCAGAAGACGCCCTTGCCGACACGCGCGACGCCCCAGGGAACACGATGATGGAAGACGGCGCAGCCCATGGCGAACCATCGGCCGGATTGGGAGGCGCCACCGCCGCCGCAGCGCCGGATGACGGCGGACGCGGCGCCGCCGCCATGGGCCGCTTTGCGGATCGCCGCAACGGAACCGCGCTGCCGTCGGTGGCGGACGATCCGCGCGAAGTACTGAGGCATCGCTTCATGATCATGGATTCCAGCAGAGTGGTGCTGCCGGAGGCGCACCCATGGTAAGGATGTCGCGCCTCATCCTGTTTCTGTTGCTGACGATGTCGGCCTCCCTGCATGCGGCCGAATTCATCGCTGAGGTCGATCGCAAAGAGTTTTATCTCAACGAGCATGTGATTCTCACCCTCTCGCTGAGCGGCAGCGATACGCGCCTGCGGGCTGAAGGCGTCGCCCCGAATGTGGACCTCACCGTGCTCACGCCCGATTTCGAGTTCGGCACACCGCGAGCGGATTTCCGCTTCAGCACTGCCCGCGCCCGCGGACGGGCCACCTCCAGCATCAGCGTGGAACTGTTTCCCCGCCGGAGCGGAGAACTGCGCATTCCAGCATTCTCCGTCGATGGCCTCAGCACCGAAGCAATCACGCTTCGGGTCCTGCCTTTGCCTGCGGATGCCCGCCCCGAAGTCTTCGTGCGCAGCGGGGTGGCTCATGACCGTCTCTATACGGGCCAGCAGACCCTGCTCTGGCTGGATCTCTACTACCGGGTGGAGCTTGCAGGAGCACGCTTCGGCGGACCGCTGGAATCGCGCCCGCGCGAACTCGAAGCCGTTGCGCTTTCGACCGAAGAGCGCAGCGAGCACATCGACGGGATCGACTATCGCATCACCCGCAGCACCTGGGCGGTCAGTCCGGACCAGGCCGGCGAAATGGTGCTGATACTGCCCGAAGTCCGCGTAGAGACGCGTCAGGGGCGCAACTGGCGCCTGCCCTTCTCCGAACACCGCATCGAAGCGGTCCCACTGCCGCCGCAGCTGCAATCCGCCCTGATTGGGCGTCCCGAGCTCACCGCAACTCTGCCGGAACAGCTCCAGGCAGGCGAACCCGCTGCCTGGCAAATCGAGCTGCGCAGCGGCAGCAGCCTGAACCGCCTGCCTGCCGCCGCACCGCTCGCCGCTCTGCCTCCGGGCCTGCGCGCGTACATGGACCCGCCAGAGCAGCGCATCGAACTGGACGCCGCAGGCAACCCGGTCAGCGTCGCCGTCTATCGCGGCCATCTGCTCGCCGAACACGAGGGCGAGATGATCAGCCCGACTCTGGCCCAGGATTATTTCGATCCCGAAACGGGAGCGGTGAGAACGGTCCAGGTCGCCGGGACACCACTGCGGGTCGAACCCGCGCCGCCGAGAGAGGACGCGGCGATGACCGCACAAGTCATGGAAGCCGATGTCAGCGACAACGATGATGCCGCTGACTTCTGGCGCCCTGCCGCGCTCGCGCTAGGCAGCGCCTGGCTGACGACGCTCGCGGCCTGGGGCTGGAGCCGGCGACGCCGGCAGGCCGGCGCGCGTCCGGCGCGTTCCACCGGCAGCGATCCGCTGCAGCGGCTGCGGCATGCGCTGGGCGATGCGCGCACGCTGGAAGAAGGCCTGGAGCGTCAGGAACAGCAGTATGGCACCGATGCAGCGTTGCGTGCAGCGGTGAGGAAGGTACAGCGGATCCGCTATCGACCGGGCGATGTGCTGCCGCACGAACGTGACACCGACCTGCACGATGCCATTGAGGCCGCACTCGCCATCCTTTCCAGGCGCGCGCATATGGCACAGCCACCGCAGGAGGAAGAAGATCCCTGGTCACCGCGCTCGTTCAGCACGCCGCGGGATGCCTCTGCCGGCACACGGCTCTGATCAGCGCCCGGATTCGCGTTCGACCAGGAAGTCGATCACTTCGAGCATAGAAGCAACACTCGCCACCATCGTCGGATCGACCCGATACCTGCCGGCGACGATGAAGGTCGGCGCACCGGCCAGCTCGTAGGTTCTGCTCGCCTGCTGCCCGCTGCGGACCCTGGCCGCGACCGCGCTGCTGCGAAACACGCTCAGGAAACGGGCACGATCCACACCGTGCTCGGCAAAGAAGTCCGCCAGCCTGTCTTCCCGATCCAGCGCGCGCCCATATCGATGCAGAGCCTCGTACAGCGCTTCATGGACCTGATCGAGCACTCCCAGCGCCTCCGCGGCATAGAAGGCGCGGGCATAGTGGATCATGTGACTGCCGGCCAGCGCGGGCATGCGGCGCAGGGTGACTCTTCCCTCGCGCTCCTGCAGCCAGCGCTTCAGCGCCGGCTCCACCATGAAGCAGGTCTGGCAGTCATACCACAGGAACTCGATCACCTCGACCGTCCCCGGAGCCGCTTCGGTCGGCTGAGGCTGCGACAGCTCCTTGTAGTTCACCCCCGCGAGCACCCCGCGCGGCGACTGAGCCAGCGCGGCCCCGGACCAACAGAGCGCCACAGCCAGCAGCAGCGCAAGGACGCTCGGGCCTGGATTCGAGATCTGCATGAGGGCGTACACTTGATTGTGCTTACGGATGCGCATTACCGCCTCCCAAGGGAATTTCCAGTGCAGGAGCATGGGGTGCATCGCGATCCGGCAGATTGCGCTCCTCCCATTGGCGAGTACGCTCTTCGATCCACCGCTCCTCGTGTTCGGGCAGCGGACCGCGCGCGCGCCGCTCATCCCATTCCCACAGCGCCGAACGCGCCTTGCGCACGAAAGGATCGCCGGGAGGCGCGAGATGGATGTAGGTACGCATGGCGCCCAGCGCTCCGTCCAGATCATCGAGCGCTTCCAGCGCGACGGCCAGGCCCCAGTAGGCATTGCCCTGGTACGGATCGAGTTCCGTTGCGGCCAGGAACAGGTCGCGCGCCTGCTCGTGCTGATTCAATCCGAGCAGCGCGTAACCGAGATTGACGTAAGCTTCGGTGAGACGGGGCGACAGCTCGATTACCCGTTCCAGCGCCACGATGGCTTCATGGTAGCGGCGCGCATGCAGCATCATCACCGCCTGTCCGAACCGCTGCTCGATCTCGTTCAGCCGGGGATCGAGCGGAGCGCCGCTTCCGGCGGCGGAGCGGGCATGAGACGCCTGCGGTCCCGCGCCGGGCAGATGAGCATTGGCCATCTTCACGCGCATCTCGGATCCGAGAGTCAACAACACCAGGGCGCTGACGACGATGAGCGCCAGCGCCAGCGAAAGCGCCGATACGGCGGAGCGATGTTGTACGGCCACTGCTCCGCTCATATGACCCCCTTGTGCGCAGCCTCGCTGTAGAACGGCGCCCCGAAATAGGTGAAGAAGGCGAACACGAAGATACCGATGATGGCCGCCGCGCCGGCGCGGATCGACACCCGGTAGGTGAAGCGCACATGAATGGCGATGCCGAGCAGCAGCCAGTTGATGAAGGACGAGGTCTCAAGCGCGTCCCAGGCCCAGTAGCGCCCCCAGGCATCCTGCGCCCACACGGCGCCGGCGATGAGCATCAGACTCTCGAATACCAGCGCCAGCAGCATGAACCGCCAGGCAACGGTGTCGAGCACCGCGTCCGCAGGCATGTGGCGCAGCAGGCGGCTGATGATCGGCGCGTCACGCAGCAGAATGATACCGGCAAGCCCCGTTCCGATCAGACAGAAGGCGAGAAAGAACTTGCCGAAGATGACATGCGCCCATTTCCAGTCGTGGTAATAGGTGGGCGGAAAGGCACTGGCGGCGGGATCCACAGTCAGCACCCAGGCACCCATGAACAGCAGTACCGGCAGCACGATGATCGCGGTAGGACGCAGCAGCGGTATGCGCCAGTAGGCAACCGTGTAGACCAGTCCGAGACTGAACATCTGGCTGATGAGCAACTCGAACAGATCGACGAACGGACCGTGACCGATGCGTATCCAGCGCTCGGCGAGCGAAATGGTGAGCAGGGCCACGGCGCCGACGAGCAAGCCGAGCACGTAGCGATCGGGGCGCGCCGCCGAGATGGCTGCGGTACCCCCGCTGCGCCGCAGTGCGATTCCAGCCACCATGAATGCCAGCGCGTAGCTGGCGATGCCCGCATACAGCCAGGGCAGTTCGGTGACGACTTCACCGCTCATGAAATACCTCCACGCAGACCGCGGTCTACTCGCGCCCTGGCCTGCTGTTCCTGCGCTGCGGCGCTGACCTGCACGCTGCCGATCTTGCGCCACAGATGCGCGGCGAGCCCGAACACGGTCATGAACGATACGATGAACAGCCAGGGGAGCGTCGGATCGTAATAGATCTTGTAGCCCATCCATCCGGCCGGGCGCTCATAACGCAGCAGGCCGCCGTCGACTGAGGCCGCCTGTCCCGGCGCGAGCTCGATGCGCCGATCACCATCGCGCACCACCAGGATAGCCGGGGTGCGCGCCGGATCCAGCCGCCAGTCGCCCTCCGGATCCATGTCGGTTTCGAGCTGCAGCCAGAAGCGGATTTCCCGCCCGTCATCCAGGACCCAACGATTCGCCTGTCGATGTTCGAACAACGGATAGGACGGCATGTGAACTGCGCCGGTCACCGGACCACTGCCATCGGCCATCCAGGTGACGATCGCCGCGAATCCCTTGTTGAACGTAGTGTAGAAGCGGTAACCGTCGATCACCAGCGGAGTGTCGTCGCCGATCACGCGCTGCTCCCAGCCACCGCGCCCATCCGGCAGGGCGACCTGACTGCGGGTCGGTCCGCGTGTCATGCCGGTGGTGTAATCCACGGTGTAAGGGCCCTGGATGAACTGGACCTTTTCCATGCTGCCGCGATGGAGCAGGCCCGCGCGCATGTCGATCACGTCCTCCATCGCGAAAGGCTGTCCTTCCACCAGTTCGACCCGACCTTCCATGTAGGTCAACCGGCCGATCGCCGCCAGCACCGCGATCAGCAGCAGGCCGACATGAAAGATCAGCAGGCCGCCGCGACGGTAGATGCGCGGATTGGTGAGGATGGCGGCAAGGAGGTTGAGCGCCAGCAGCGCCAAGGGCGCGACCAGCACCCACACCGGCGTGGAAACCGGGTTGTCGTAATTCAGCGCCGCGGCGATGCCGAGCGTGATCATGCCGAAGACAGTGAGACGCAGCGACGCCAGCTTGCGCAGCATCCGTCTCATGGCGGGTTCACGCAGGCCTCGTTGCTGTTGTTCATCCAGTCGACGCCGAAGACGCCATTACCCGGGAAGCCGGCCGAACCACAGTTGACATCCAGCCATTCACCGCTGCGCGCGAAGCTGCGCACCTTGAGGGTGGCGCCGAGATAGTACGGCCCCTGATAGTAGCGGGCGGTGGTATTGCGGCGGACCTGGGTTCCCGGAGGCTGCTCGGCCTCCAAGCCGACATCGTTGAGGTTGGCGAGGAAGACCTTGTTCTTCCATCCGTGCGGAATCGCGATATGGCAGTAGGTGCAACGGAAATTCTGCACCGCCGCCGCGTGTCCCACATGCAGGTTGGTGCCGAGGAACGGCAGACAACCGCCGCCGCCGACCGCGCGTCGGAAGCCGCTGCGCACCACATCGGGGTCGGTGACTCCGAACGATGCCCGGGCATAGTTCTTGGGATCATGGCAACGGAAACACAGATGGTTCGACGGATCGGCCTCATTGGCGAAATTGGTGGTGAGCTCGCCGGTCTGGTCGTTCCAGTTCCCCTTCAGCAGGAAGTTCTCATCCGAACCGTGCGGTCCCCAGGCGAAGCCGTTCTCGCCACCGAAGGGAACCACCGTGTCACCCGGCGTACGGGAACCATGGCAGTCGGTACAGTACATGGTCTGAGTTCCGACTGCGGCATTGAAGGGGGGCCGCCAGGCATTGGCATCGGCGCCGCGCACCGCCGGCGTACGCCCGGTGGGCTGCATGACCGGATGCCAGGAACGATGGTTGTTGGTCACGTAGTCGACCGGATTGCCTTCCGGATCGAGCCGGCCATAGGTGGCCGTGCCGCTTCCGCTCGAGTCGTCGACCTGTGTCGGCGTCGGAGCCACCGGACCGACATAGGCGCCGGTCGGCGTGGCCGGCGTGGTCTCGCCCTGGTGATCGAGCGGTGACTGGAACTCCATCGCCTGATTGGTGTAGTTGAACAGCGAATTGGTGCCTGCCGGCGTCAGTCCGCTGGTATAGCCGAGCGGCGGCGGCACGTCATAGGCGTAGTTCGAGTGACACTTGAGACAGAGCTGGTACTCGCGCGTGAGATACGGTGCGTTGACATCGGTGCTGCCGCCGACGCCGGGATCGCCGCGCTTCACCTGGAAATCCACCGGCGGATTGCCGAACGCACTGGAAGCATAGATCGGCTCGACTCCCCAGATGCCGCGCAGAACTCCCGAGGCAAGATTGGTATGGGGAACGCCATCCTCGTGCTCATGGGTCGGACCCGGCGAGGGCACGGTGGGGTCGTCGTTGAACAGTCGCGTACGCTGCACCCGGTGCGGGTTGTGGCAGTCGGTGCATTCGGCATGGCGATTGGCGAGCCCGCCCAGTCCGAGCAGTTCCCGCGACTCGATGAAATCCTGACCACGCTCGGTACCCTGGGTGGCGGCATCGCCGGTACCGATGCTGTGCACCTCGCGCCCGGCCAGCTGATCGGTGTTGGAAATCGGCATGTGCGTGCGCATGGTCGTGAAATCCGTCTTCACGTCGGGCACTTCGAACGCCGGATTGGCACTGGGATTGATCTGTCCCTGCAGCGTCTGCGGCGTCGGCGGCCCGAGCGCGGGATCACCATGGCAGGAATAGCAGACCTGCTCGATGGCCGGATTGCCACCCTGACGGAACTGCGCGCCGGTCACCGGATCGGTCATCAGCGGCCCGTCCGTACCCTCGCGCAGGATGCGGCGCGAGCCCTGCACGGTGTGCGGATCGTGACAGTTCAGACATGCCGCCTGCCACACGCGGGTATCGCGGGGGAACTCGCGGATGGCGGCCGCGGCATCGGTATAGCGTTCGTCGGCCACCGCGGGATTGGCGTGCGCCGAACCGGCCCAACCTTCCTTGTCGTGACAGGCCAGACAGATGATGTCGCGCTGCGGATCGAACTGTCCCTGCACCGGCGGATGCTGCTGCAGGCGATTGACGCGCAGGAACTTGATGTTTTCTCCCGGCACCTGCGAGCGCACATGCGGATCATGGCAGGTGATGCACTCGACCTTGGGACCAACGCCTTCGGCATCCCGCTCCAGCGGCAGATAGCTTCCGCGCGGATACGGCTGCCGGGCCTCGCCGTCGATGCGGCGGGTGCGCTCGTCCAGCCAGGGCGTCGATAGCGGATCGAACAGCTCGCCATCGCGCGCCGCCTGCGCGCTGTCATAGGTGAAGGAAATCGGGTGATCGTTGGTCAGATCGATGCCGATGTAGCGGGTGAAACCGGTTTCGGTGCCATGCCCGTGCGGCATGGTTCCCGGCGGGGAAGCATCGAGCGTGTCCACTGACACGGTGCGTCCGGCACGATTGGGTTCGTCGCGGTTGAGCACGTTGACCGCGCCGAGCGCGATGGTGCCATCGTGGCAGGACAGACACAGCTTGGAGCGCCCGCTGGGCTGCCCCAGATCGGTCGCATCCATCGAGCTCGAGTCATAGGTGATGTAGGTCGCCTGCGAGAGCTGGCGATTCCACAGCGGCGCGTTGTACTCGGGGGTGGCGCCGTGGGGCGTATGACAGAAGACACAGATCTGGGACTCTTCCGTCGCCGCGGCGCGCCGCTCCACATCGGCCGGTGGCACGGTAGCCGACAGGTTGTGGCGCGTGTTGGCGATGTCCGATACCGGTCCCGCCGCGAATCCCGCCGCCATCCACAGCATGCCCAGCACGCCGACGAACCATGCGTGCCCGCGCATCACGTCTCCCCCAGCAATTGGAATATCATGACACGACCGTTGAATGAATCGGCGACATAGATCCGGTCACGATGATCGGTCCACACGCCAGCGGGCAGATAGAACTGACCAATGCCGCTTCCGGCCCCCCCGATGGGCAGCAGCAACTCCCCGTCGTCGTTGAATACTAGCAGATGGTCATAATAGGATTCCACCACGTACAGATTGCCGCGACTGTCCGCGGCGATGCCTTTCGGCCGCGGCATGTCACCGACGAACAGTCCGCGGCGGCCGAATTCATGCAGATATCGCCCTTCGGCATCGAATACCTGCACACGTGAATTGAGCGTGTCGGTGACCAGCAAGCGATCATTGGCCCATGCCACATAGGTCGGCCCATTGAATTCTCCCGCGCCCTCGCCGCGTCTGCCGATGATCTCGAGCAGCGTGCCGTCATCGGTAAACACCTTCACATCGTGCGCCTGGGAATCGGCGACAAAGAGGCGTCCGCGCACCGAGTCGCGGGCGATGCCGACGGGTCGAACGAGTTCGCCGAGACCGATGCCGCCGAGCGGCTCGCCTTCGCTATTCAGCCGCACCACGATGCCGAGATCGGCATCCGCGACCAGAATTTCGCCGTCAGGTCCGGCGGTGATACCGACGGGCGCCATGAAACGAGCCACCTGTCCCGCTGACTGCCAGATACGCAGCCGCGCATCGGCTTCATCGAATACGAACACCGCGCCCCGGCTGACGTCGGTCACATAGGTCCGTCCCGTAAGTTCATCGACGAAGCCCGCCTGCGGGCGCTGCAGCACCTGAGGGATACGCTTGTCGCTGCCGAGGCCCAGCACCCAGCCCAGCACGCGCCCGCCAATTCCTTGCGTATCGCGAGGAAAATTGCCCTCACCGGTAAGCTGTCCGAGCAGCTCGAAGCGCGGGGTTTCCGGTGGCGCAGGCCAGCGGTATCCGGTCTCGGCGAGCTGATACTCGAAGACCGGAGACGTGCTCGCGCAGGCCGCGAGCAGCATCAGCAGGACCGGCAACAGTCCCGCGCGCATGCCGGTCCGGATCATTGTCCGGCCGACTCCCCGGACCGGGACGAGGGCTCCCAGGAGGCGAGATCGAGGATCTGGATGCGACGATTCAGGCTGTCGGCAACGTACAGAAAACCTTCATCTATCCACAGGTCGGTGATACGACGGAAACGTCCCGGCGCAGAGCCATGGCCACCGAGGGTGCCGATCAGCGCGGCGCCCTGATAGACCTTGATGTCATCGCTCATGTAGTCGGCGACGAAAACTCTGCCTTCGGCATCGACGGCGATCGAAGTGGGGAAAGTCACCGTATCAGCCTGCAGGGATTCGCGGAACACACCGTCGTAGCCCATCAGCTGGACGCGCGAAGGCCCGAAGCGCGTCCCGACGTAATAACCGTCGGGTCCCTGGGCCAGCGCCGTAATCCCCAGAAACCGCCCGGGGCCCTGACCGCGGATACCGATGGAGCCCGTGATCAGACCCGCCGGATTGAAGACGATGACGTCATCGTTGAAACCGTCGGCGATGAACAGATAGCCGCTCCTCTCGTCGGCTACCACGCCCAGCGGGCGCCCGATGATGGCTCGATCCTCGACCACCCGCAGCAGCCTGCCATCGGCATCGAAATGCAGCACCCGGGCACCGTCCGGATCGGCCAGGTAGAAGGACATGTCGCGATGCAGGAACAGATCAGCAGCATCGCCGCTCAGCACGCCCTTCAGGTCACGAAGCAGAGTGATGCGATCGATGGCGGAATCATAGCGCAGCAGCTGCCGGCTCCCGGCATCGACGATGTAGACCAGCTGGCCGCGGGCAGCCACCGCGACCGGCTGCAACAGATGAATGGAAGAGGCTCCGGCCAGCCACTGCAGATCGCCACCGGATGGAGCCTGGTCGACCACGCGCCAGATCTCGCCGGGACCGGTCACCGGTCGCGGCGCCTGCGCCGCGGGCTCGGCCGGGGGCGGCGCGAACCGTTCGATGTCGCTCCGCGACAGCGCGCATGCCTGCAGCGACAGCGCGATCGCCGCCGCCGTCAGCGCAGTAAGGTAACGTCTTGCGGCACGGAATGGCATCTACCGCAGTTCAGCGTGGGAGCGAAAGCCACCTTGCCGTGGCACACCCCGCAGAACTCTCCCTGGATGATCGCCGACATGGAGATCGGATTGGCGCCTGCCTGCGGAATGAAGATCGCAGGATGGCAGTTGGCGCAGGTCAGCCACTCGGTATGCTGCAGGTGCGGGAACCGCACCCACGGCATGGACTCGGTATTCCGCAGGATGATATCGAAGTCCACCGGGAACATGTCCATGCTGGTGCCGTCGAGCGAAGACCGCGGCTCGATATGGCGTCTTTGCAGCGTCTTCACCCAGTCGATCTGCCCGGACTCGTCGCGCGGAAAGCCGGCCATGGCTTCGTGCGGCTGCTGCAGAATATCCACTGCTTCTCCCAGCGGATCGTGAATGCCGTCCTGCGGAACCGCAACGATCTCGCCGCGCAGCTGGAAGTGCTGGCCGCGTGACCACATCGGTGTTTCCTGCGGCTCGTCGGGGAAAACGCCTCCGGCCGCCAGCGCCGTGCCGCCGATCGTCATGCCGCCAGTCAAGGCGGCACAGAGGACGAGCGCGAACCATGCGCGCAAACGAGCCATCACCTTCATCACCGCACACCCAGAGTCTGCAGCGCGCGCTGGATATTGCTGGTGGCGCCCTGAAGCATGAGAATCGCTTCGGAATAATTGCCACGCGCCGCCTCGGGTTCGGACAGCGCCTTTACCTCGCGCGCGCGATCGACGAACTGCATCATCATGTTGACGGTCTGCACGTCAGGGCGCTTCTGACGAATCGCGAGCGGGACCAGCGCCTCATAACCGATGTAGCGCGACAGCTCGTACTCGTATTCGTCCTTCGGCGTCTCGAACACCAGCTCATGGACGATGGTCTGGTTCGCCAGCATTTCGGTCAGGGCCGTGGTGAGCGCGTCCTGGGCGCCGCCCAGCATGCTGATGCCTTCGTTGTACTTGCCTTCATCGGCCAGGCTGCGGGCACTGGCCATGATATCGCGGACACGACCGAGGTCCACGTCACGCACCTTGTCCTTGCCCTGCGCCTTGGCCATCTGGTCTGCGCTGCGCTGATACGCCGTCTGGAACGCCTGCACGCTCTCGTACAACTGTTCGAAGCGCGTGCGCTCGGCCGCGCCATCGGTTGCCGGCACCTGCAGCGCCGCTTCGCTCATCGTCCGCGTGGCATCCTCGACCAGGCGTAGCGCCTCATCATTCTTCCCGGCCACCGATGCCAGGCGCGCGGACTCGAGATGCTCGCGCGCGACGCGATGCAGATCCTTGGCCATCGCGTTGTCGCTTTCCATGATCCGCTTGGCGGCGGCGGACTGGTTGATGAACAGCTCGGCGAACTGCATCTTCTGCACCAACTGCTGCCCGGCCTCCGATGTCGAGGCCTGCGGGGTCGCGCTCCGAGCCGTTCCCGTGGGGGCAGCCGCACCGCGCGCGGCGGCCAGTTCCTCGATGGGCGTGTTCTCCTGACCCTCGTCGACGACGTAGATCGGGCCACCCATGTTCTTGTGGTTGCGGCACTGATAATAGAGCAGGTCCGGCGCATTCGGCCCCGGAGTGAAGGTGACGACACCTTCATAGATGAACTGGCCGCTGACACCGTCGGTATAGGTTGCCCCGCCCCAGCCTACCTCGCTGGTCGACAGGTAGAAATCATGCTGTATTCCGGCATCCACGCGGAAGGTGTAGGTCTTGCCGCGCACCAGTACCAGCGGCTTGCCCTGCACACCGTTTACGGTGAATCCCATGCGGTGACCGACACCATAATACGCATGAGTCTGGTCCTTGGTCGCCGTTCTCACGTTGAAGATGAACGGGGACTCCGGCTGCTCCGGCTCGGCCGGCTGCTGCTGCGGCGCGCCTGGCGCGGGGATGAGCGGCGGCGGCTCCGGCTGCTGCGGATGCTGAATCTGCGGAGCGGACGGTGGCGCCGAGGCGGTCGACTCCGCTTCGGGCGCGGCAGGCGCTGTGCTGACCGCCGGCGGCACTACGGGGACGTCGGCCGGCGCCGGTGCTGCTGCGGGTTGCGCTTCCTCGCGGGCAACCGGACGCGGATCATCTCCGCCAGTAGAGGCGCAGCCGGCAAGGATCAGCGCGAGAATGGCGGATAACGGAAAGAATAAAGAGGATCGCATTCCCTTCTCACGCATTGGTGGACACCACTGGGCCTGCCCGGTCAAGGGCAGGCCCATCCGTCACATCAACGCCACGGATTCTTGAGCGTCGCCTCGCTGAGCGGCGGCTTCCAGTCCGCAGGCTTGGCCTTGGAATGGCACTTCGTGCAGGTCGCCGTGGTGACCGGGAATGCCACCTTGCCATGGCAGACGCCGCACTTCTCGCCGAGCAGGATCGCCGACATGTTGATCTGGTTGGCGCCGGCCTGCGGGACGAAGATCGCCGGATGGCAGTTGGAGCAGAACAGCCACTCCGTATGCTGGCGATGCGGGAACACCACGTCGGGCATCGATGCCTTCACCGGACGCACGATGTCGAGGTCCATCACGAACGGCTCCTCGGAGGAATCGAGTCGATCCCAGCGCGGACGCAGCAAACCATCATCGATGGCCTTCACCCAGTCGACGCGGTTGCCGAAGCGCGTGCGCGGCAGCCCCTGATAGGCCTCTTCCGGCGGCTGCAGTGAGAAGGTGGCCTCGTTCTCCGTATCGTGAACTCCGTCCTCCCAGGGCGGCGGATTCGCCGAATCCCGCTTCTGCAGGTTGACGTTGAACTCGTTGGCGGTCGATACCTGGGCTGCTGCCTGCTGAGCGGGCAGGAAAGCAGTCAGTACCAGGGCTGCCACTCCGAAAACGATGCTGGCGTTTCTTGTAATGTTCATGTTCTAAGCCCCCCTGCGCGTCACTGCGAGCCCGCGGCTGCAGGATCCAACGGCTTGAATGCCGGCGCGACGAGACGCTGCACCGTGCTGCCATGGAAATGCGTCGGCGTGCCGGGGATGCCCGAATGGCACATTGCGCAGTTCTCGACCGACCACGCCACCTCACCATTGTGGCAGGCGCCGCAGAACTGGCCGTCTACGATCTTGGCCATCGTGATCTCGTTGCCGCCGGCCTTGAACTGGAAGCCGAGATCGGCATGGCAAACCTTGCAGCGGAAACGCACGCGATGGAACCAGTGAGGGAACACCACCGGACGCATGCCAGCCGCATCCGCGTAGTTATTGATGACGACGTCACCATATTCCGCCTGGGCCGGCTGCGGCGCCGCCCAGAACCACATTCCGATCAGCAAACCCGCCAGCAGCGAGATGCCGAACGGCCTCCGAGAGATCATCGATGGCATAAAAACCCCCCTCCTCATGACTTCAATGCTTGTTATTGCCCGCGCAGGTTCCCTCTACTGCAGCGGCACTAGAAGCGACGGTTCACCTGAAAATAGATGATGTTGTAAGCCTCGTCGTTCTGCTCCCCTGCAAAACTGATGTACCGCCAGCTGAGACTGGCATCGACGAGACCTATGACGTAATCCAGCCGGTTCTCCCATTCAGCGCGATCCACGCCTTCGTCGGTGGCTGCGCGTGCGACCCTGAGATCGGAATTGAACCTCAGTTGCGCGATATCGAACAGGCTCATGTGACGGTAGGTCACCTGGCCGGTCGCCGTTACTGTATCATTATCCCGCAGGCCGTTGAAGTCCCGCTGCACCATTTGAACGGTCAGATTTCCGCTCAGCATGCTGTACAGCGTCAGGTTCTGGGTGCGCATGAATTGCAGGTTGGCGAACTGCTGACTGTCGTCCTGATCACCGAAGCCCCGCGAGTCCGACAAGGTCAGATGGACCATCGTTGAACCGCTCTCCCCGTGCAGATCCCAGGACACACTACCGGTGTGATCCAACCGCTGCATGGACCCGTCCCGCTCTCCCGACTGCTCCACGCCGCTCACGTTCTGGCTCAGACTCAGCCGGAAGGTGCCTCGCCCATCGGTCAGCCACATGCGCTGCAGATCGTGACCGACGCGAACCATGCCGGTAAACAGATCGTCATTGCCGGTGTCCTGGTTCTGGGCCGAGGCTTCGGCATGCCAATAGTAGGTGAAACCCGAAAGCACTTCTCTCAGGTCGGACTGGTAGAGCGCGCCCAGGCGCTGGCGCGAACTGGTGTTGAAGCCAGTGGCGTCCGAATCGGTGACCTCCGCGCTGGCATCGAAACGCAGGTTCCGCGTGAACTGATAAAAGATGCCGGCGCTGGCGCTGATACTGGCCTGGTCGAGCTTGCCGCCAGGCGACTCCGCCTCCAGATCATAGATGCGGATACCGGCACTCGCCGAAATCGGCCGGTCCACGGGGCGCCAGAAGGCGAAATTCGACACCTGCACATAGCGCATGCTGCTGTCGCGGTGCACGCTGCTGTTGGCCGACGGCTCCGCCGAGCGCCCATCGGCATCATAGTAGCTGGCCATGGTGTCGAAACGCAGGGCCCGGCTCGGATGGTAGAAATGATCGAAATTGAGCAGCCGGATCTTGGTTTCGTCCTCGAAAGAACTGAGTCCGGTTTCCTGATAGCTGGCGCGGGCACTCAGGGTGTGACGCGAGCGGCGCATATTGTACTCGAGGCCGAACAGCTGATCCTTGTAGTCCTCCCGCTGATCGGATTCCCAGGTGCCGTGATCGAAGCTGAACTGGAGACGATCGCCCTGCTCCGTAAAGTAGCTCTGCCGCAGGCTCACGCGCTCGGCCTGAAACTCGTAGCCGCCGAGCGCGGTGACCGGATTGGGCAGACTGACCGAGTCGACGCGGGTATCGCTCAGGCGGTATGACAGCGAGAAAGGCGTGCGGCTCTGTGACAGCACGCTGAGATCGAGATCGGCGCCCAGGATCGTGGTCCGCGTCGAGGTATCGGCGGCAGTGAACCGGGTCGAGTCCTGGGTCGCGCGCAGACCCGCGGAAATATTGGCGAACCAGGGCTCCCACAGGTAGCCCTGACCGTTGATCGACGCCCGCAGCTGGTTGGACCGCGCATCACTCGCGGTGCTGCCAGTGATCGAGCGAAAGGTATAGCCGACGCTGCCGGACACGTCGGTCAGCGTCACGGCAGCGACCGCCTGCGCCCCCCACAGCGCCGCGGCCACCGCATACAGCATCGAACCAGAATGATGCTTGCCCACTGGCATGAAATCCCGTATCCCCACGTCGATCGCCGCGCGCGGCGTCTCGCGGCGTCTTCAAGTTGTTATTGCTCCGACGCGACGAACCGGCCCCGTCGGGGGATCAACTACCTTCGATCAGCGCCTCGTTGAGCGTGACCGGTGTCCCGGCGCGCAACCGCTGCAACGCCTCTTCCCAGGCCTGCTCGCGCAACTCGCGATGCAGCAGCTCCCGGGCGCGATCCTCCACCAGCTCGAAGGCGTTCAGCGCCGGCGCGATGCGCTCCTCGAGCCGGAACAGCGCGATACCCTGCAGCATGCGTACCGGCGTCGAAATCTCACCGGGACCCATGCCATCGACGACCTCCTGCGCCTCCTGCGACAGCATGCCGCGATGCACGTAGCCCAGATCGCCGCCCTGCGCCGCCGAAGCATCGGCGGAATGCAGCTGCGCCAGTTCCGCAAACGACGCACCCTCGGCGAGACGCGCCTCCAGCCGCAGCGCCTCCTCATGCGCTGCCTTCCACACCGTCTCGGGCGACCAGGGTTCGACCTTGAGCAGGATCACCGACAGCCGCACCCGTTCCGGCGTGGTGAACTTTTCGGGGTACTCACGCCAGTACGCCTCCACAGCCTCCCGCGGCGGTGGCGGCACATTCCCGATGCGCGCGCGGAGCTGACTCAGCACGCTATCGGCCAGCAGACGCTCGCGCACCATCTGCCGCGCCCGGTCCGGATCGGGACTCGCCGCGATGACTGCCATCCTGCGCTCGAGATCCGCCTCCACCGCGGTCTCGTCCGGTTCCACTCCGAGCCGGTCGGCCTCGCGCAACAGCAGCACCCGATCGACCATCGAGCGCGCCACCTCGCGCCGGAACTCCGCAAGCTCCGCCGCCGGCACGCTGCCGTGATAGAAACGCTCGCGAACTCCGGTGTGGAAGTTCGCCTCGAACTCGGCCGCCGGAATCACGACGTCACCGACCACCGCAAAAATTTCCTCATCCCCGGCCTCCTCCGCGCCCGCCAGAGCAGCGACCAGGGACAGCAGCAAGACCAGCGCCGGACTCAGGCGACGCATGCTGGAGAGCGATCAGACCGGCATGTGCGGATCGCCGCGGCGATTGCCGTCACTTGTCGTGACATGTCAGACACACTGCGCTGCCCACCGGATCGATGCGCAGGAACAGCGGGTTGTAGTCGACATGCGGATCGTGGCACGAGGCGCACTCTACGTACGGCTGCGGCTCGCCGACGTAGACGCCGCGAGTACCGACGCGCGTATACAGCTTCATGTCACTCTTTTCGTAATCCGAGGTACCGCCGGCATTGCGGGTGTTGACCCACCACACCCGTTCGCTGCCGACGATCTTGCTCTCGGCCTGATGGAAGTCGGGGTCACGGCCGGGGCCAAAGGGGTTGGATTGCGAATAGCCGCCGCCGGCATACTGCACCGAGATCGGATGGTCGTCCCGCAGATCCTTGGTCAGGTTGGTGATGACCGTCACCGGGCCGATGCGTCCGCCGACCGGGGCGGCCTGTCCGCTCCACTGTCCGGCGCGGAAAGACCAGTTGGTGGCGCCCGAACCGGGCTCGTTGATCACCGAATCCATGGCCTGGGTGCCGTCATGACACGACAGGCAGGCGACCGAAACCGAGCCGACGGGCTCGATGGCCGCATCCAGACTGGTGGAGCCCAGCTGATCGTAGGTGGTAAAGCCCTGGGGGTCGACGGCGCGGTTCCACAGCGGAACTGCCACCGAGGCGTCCGAACCATGCGGAGTATGGCAGAAGACGCAGATTTCGGAGGTGCCGCTGAAATTGCTCGCGGCATTGATTCCGGTGCTGCTCAGATTGTGTCTGGTATTGAAAATCCCGGCATCGACCGCGGTGGCTGCCAGCGCCACTACTACAAGCGCTGCCCCCCATGCGCGTCTGCGGATATGGTTAGCCGCTCGCATTGTTGCCCCGTGCTCCCCCTCTGGCCACCGCGAATCAGCGGACCACCGACCGGGTGGTTCCGGAACTCTATCATATTTTTTTGTTACTCAGAACAACGAGCAGCGGTAACGCGACAATCATCGAAACGCTTCGGAACCGGACTCGCCTACAGATCGATGCGGAAACGGTGCATGAGTCCCGCCGAAAGCACCAGCGCGTTCTCTCCCGCGCCCGCGGCCGGGATACCCGGCTTCGCCGTGTCACGCGACCCGCGGTCATCGTGATCCGGCTGCAGACCGTAGAAGGCGCCGTCATCATTGAGCATGGTGGCGCCGAGCAGGTAGAACTCCGTACGCGGTGACATAGCCCAGGAGAAACCAGCCGCAATCATCTGCGCGCCACTGTCTGCGGTATGAGCGAGCTCATCGAGCATGCCGTAGGCGAGCTTCCAGGTGAAATTGCCGCTCACGTGCGACAGCGCCGCATGCCAGGCCTCGCGACTGCCCTTGCGACCAGCGATGCGGCGGCCGTCGTCCGCATCCTCCCAGATCAGCGAGGCACGGGTGCCCTGGCCGAAATCCCAGGCCAGCGCGATCTTCACGGCCTCGGCATCATCCTCGAATCCGGGATCGTCACCGAATGGCTCAGGATCCTGTCCCAGGCGCTCCCAGCCGATGCCGAGGAAGAGCGGACCGCTGTCGAACACCAGCGAGGTGCTGAAGCCGTTGCGATCGGCGGTGCGCCGGTCGCGCGGCAGCGAATCGTGGTCGCGCGCTGAAATATAGGCGAGCGCGAAACGCAGGCGCCGGTTCTCGGGCGTGGTGTAGTA
>CAZOOF010000031.1:0-25015 GCA_964581365.1 uncultured Chromatiales bacterium | reverse complement strand
GTCCAGACATGGGCTTGTGCATCGCCCCGCCCCAAACGCACGCGTACGGTGATCCGCGAACGCTGCATCACCTCCCGGCCGCGCTCCTCGGTATAGTCGCCCGCCCGCTGACCGGCGCGCACGATGCCGACCTCGTCCAGATCGATGGAGACACGATCGACATCGAGCTCCGCCAGCGGCGCCCGGCCGAGCGCGGCAAGAATGCGGCCCCAGTTGGGATCGCTGGCGAAGAAGGCTGTTTTGACCAGCGGAGACAGAGCGATGGTTCGCGCGGCGGCGAGGCATTCCTCGCGGTCCCGCCCCTCCTCCACCACGATGGTAATGAACTTGGTAGCGCCCTCGGCATCCAGCACGATGGCCATGGCCAGTTCGCGGCAGACATCTTCCACCGCGGCGCGCAGCGCTTCATAACGCGGATCCTCCGGTGACACGAGCGGCGGCATATCACGGGCGCCGCTCGCCACCAGCACACAGGCATCATTGGTCGAGGTATCGCCATCGACGGTGATGCAATGAAAGGACTGATCCACGGCGTCGGCGAGACAGCGCTGGAGGAGCGGAGCGGCGACGCGGGCGTCGGTAGCCATGAAACACAGCATGGTGGCCATATTGGGATGGATCATGCCGGCGCCTTTGGCGATACCGTTCAACACCACGTCCACCTCGCCAAGCCGGACCCGGCGCGAGACGGCCTTGGGAATGGTGTCGGTGGTCATGATGCCGCGCGCTGCCTCGTCCCAGCCATCGGCACGCAGGGCCTGGAATGCCCCGCCGAGGGCGTCGACGATGCGATCGACCGGCAGCGGTTCGCCGATGACACCGGTCGAGAACGGCAGCACTTCCTCCGGGGCGCAATCGCCACGCGATGCCACCGCCTCACAGCAGTCCTGCGCCGCCTTCATGCCGGCCACGCCCGTCCCGGCGTTGGCATTGCCCGAATTGATCAGCAGGTAGCGCGGCATCCGCACGGCAAGATGGCTGCGCCCGAGGATCACGGGAGCGGCGCAGAATGCATTGCGGGTGAATACGGCTGCGCAGGCGGAACCGGCGGCGAGCTCGAACAGCACCAGATCGGGACGCCCCGGCTTGCGCACCCCGGCGGCAACCGTGCCGAGGCGCACACCATCGACGGACAGCATGGTATTGGAAACAGCAGGATCGTTCATGGCCGCTACGATATCACGAAGCCGGGGCCGGAAGGGAAGAGCTCAGACAGCGGAACGGTTGCCTTCGGATACGCCCACCAGCGCCCGCGTTTTCCGCACCGGGATCAGCTCAGACGGCCATGGCACTGCTTGTACTTGCGTCCTGATCCGCAGGGACACGGCTCGTTGCGACCGACCTTGCCGCCGGCACGCACGAACGGTTGTCCGCCTCCACCCGCCGCCGTAGCGTCACCACCCGCCACCGCGCTCGCTGCCTCGGCATGCTGGAACTGCATTTGTCCCTGCTGGCGCCGCTGCTCCTCGACCGCCTGCACATCTTCCTGGGCACGGATCTCGACCCGGGCCAGGACGGCGACCACTTCCTGCTTGATGCGCTCCAGCAGGGTAGAGAACATCTCGAACGCTTCGCGCTTGTACTCCTGCTTGGGATTCTTCTGCGCATAGCCTCGCAGATGGATGCCCTGGCGCAGATGATCCATCGCGGCCAGATGATCCTTCCAGCTCGAATCGAGGACCTGCAGCATCACCGCCTTTTCGAAGTCGCGCATCACACGCGAGCCGACCACGGCCTCCTTGGCGGCATACGCCTTCTCGAATTCCTCGAGTATGCGCTGGCGCAGCGGTTCCTCATGCAGGGAATGATCTTCTTCCAGCCATTTCGAGAGCGGCAGCTGCATGCCGTACTCCTGCTCGAGGGCCTTCTCCAGACCGGCGATGTCCCACTGCTCATCCAGGCTTCCCGGAGGAATGTAGCCATCGATGAGCGCATTGATGACATCATGGCGGATGCTCTGGATTGAATCGGAAATATCATCCGCTTCCATCAGCTCGTTGCGCTGCTGGTAGATGACCCGACGCTGGTCATTGGCAACGTCGTCGTATTCCAGCAACTGCTTGCGGATGTCGAAGTTGTGACCCTCGACCTTGCGCTGGGCATTCTCGATCGCCTTGCTCACCCAGGGATGCTCGATGGCCTCGCCTTCGGACATACCGAGTTTCTGCATGAGGCCGGAAATCCGATCGGAAGCGAAGATCCGCATCAGATTGTCTTCGAGCGACAGGTAAAAGCGGCTGGAGCCGGGATCACCCTGGCGACCCGCGCGACCGCGAAGCTGGTTGTCGATACGCCGCGATTCGTGGCGCTCGGTACCGGTGATGTGCAGCCCGCCAGCCTCGAGCACCTGCGCGTGTCGCTGCTTCCACTCGGCTTCGAGCCGGGCGCGCTCCTCCTCGGAGATTTCGCCGCGCGCCGCCAGCTCGACCTCGAGATTACCGCCAAGGACGATGTCAGTACCGCGCCCCGCCATGTTGGTGGCGATCGTCACTGCTCCCGGCCGGCCCGCCTGAGCAACGATCTCAGCCTCACGCTCATGCTGCTTGGCGTTGAGCACCTCATGGGCAATCTTGCGGGCGCGCAGCTGCTTCGACAGCAGTTCGGATATCTCGATCGAAGTGGTGCCTACCAGAACCGGCTGCCCGCGCTTATGGCAATCCTCGATATCGCGTATCACCGCGTCGAACTTCTCTGCGGCGGTGAGATAGACGAGATCGCCGAGATCCTTGCGGATCATCGGTCGATGCGTGGGAATGACCACCACTTCCAGTCCGTAGATCTGCTGGAACTCGTACGCCTCGGTATCCGCTGTACCGGTCATACCGGACAGCTTCTTGTACATGCGGAAGTAGTTCTGGAAGGTGATCGAGGCGAGCGTCTGGTTCTCGTTCTGGATCGGAACGCCTTCCTTGGCCTCGATGGCCTGGTGCAGGCCGTCGGACCAGCGCCGACCCGGCATGGTGCGTCCAGTGAACTCATCGACGATGACGATGGTGTTGTCACTGACGATGTAGTCGACGTCCCGGTGATAAAGCAGGTGAGCTCGCAGACCAGCGTTCAGATGATGCATCAGACTGATGTTGGCCGCGCTGTACAGGCTGTCGCCTTCGCGGATCAGCCCGGCCCGCAGCATCAGATCCTCGACTTCCTGATGCCCTTCCTCGGTCAGGTGAACCTGCTTGGTCTTCTCGTCGACGGTGAAGTGGCCGCCGTCTCCCTCCTGTTCCTGCCGGCGCAGCTTTGGCACCAGCTGGTTGATCTTCAGATAGAGATCCGAGCTGTCGCTCACCGGGCCGGAAATGATCAGCGGGGTGCGTGCCTCGTCGATGAGGATGGAATCGACCTCGTCGACGATGGCGAAATTCAGTCCGCGCTGCACCTTGTCGGCGACACGGAAGGCCATGTTGTCGCGCAGATAGTCGAAACCGAATTCGTTGTTGGTCCCGTAGGTGATATCCGCGGCATAAGCGGCCCGCTTCGCTTCGGGCGACTGTCCGGAGTGGATCACGCCGACCGTCATGCCGAGGAACTCATACACCTGCGACATCCAGGTAGCGTCGCGGCGCGCCAGATAGTCGTTGACGGTGACGACGTGGACGCCATCACCGCTGTGCGCGTTGAGATAGGTTGGCAAGGTCGACATCAGCGTCTTGCCCTCGCCGGTGCGCATCTCGGCGATCTTGCCGGAGTGCAGCACCATGCCACCGATCAGCTGGACATCGTAATGGCGCATGCCGAGCGATCGCCGGGCGGCTTCACGCACCACGGCAAAGGCTTCAGGCAGCAGATCGTCGAGACTGGCGCCGTCCGCGACACGCTGGCGAAACTCGGCGGTCTTGGCGCGCAGGGCATCGTCGTCGAGCGCCTGCATATCGCTCTCCATGCCGTTGATACGCGCAACGACGCCTCTCAGCCGCTTCAGCAAACGCTCGTTGCGGCTACCGAACATCCTGCTGAGCAGCTTGGCAACCATTCAGGAGAACCACCGTCAATGAATTTGGAGGGAACCGCGACGGGCGTCGCGGAGAGCGGCGACTACTTCGCCGCTCTGATATAGCTGCCGGGATCCACTCCGCGGCCGTTCTTGAGCACCTCGAAGTGAACGTGCGGCCCGGTGGAGCGACCGGTGGACCCCATCAACGCGATCGCCTGACCCTTCTCGACCACGTCGCCGGCCTTCACCAAGTTTTCCCGGTTATGAGCATAGCGGGTAATATAACCGTTGCCATGGCTGATTTCTACCATCTCCCCATAGCCATAGTGCTTTCCGGAGAAGGTGACAACGCCTGACGCTACCGCCAGAACTTCGCTGCCTTCCTTGCCCGCGAAATCCATCCCATGATGCATGGCCCGCCGCCCGGTGAACGGGTCTGTCCGCGTACCGTAATAGGATGACACCCAGCCTTTCCTGACCGGCCATCCTGCCGGCACCACGTTCTTCTCGAGGTTGCGCGTCATGAAGTAATCCTCGAGAACCCGCAGGCGCTGCTCTCGATCATCCAGCTCGCTTGCCAGCTGATCGAGAGAACGGATGAAATCAGGCGGCTCGATCTCGCGCGTCAGCTCGACATCCGCTTCGGGACCGCCCAGCGCCGGTGGCTGACTGAAATCGAACTCGCCCTCATCCAGCCTCGCGATGCCGACGAGTCGCTGACCGAGCGCATTGATGCGGATGGCCTGCGCCTGCAACTGGGCGAGCCGGACGGACATGGCATTGAGATCTTCGCGGGCCTTGCGCGACAGGCGTTCTATTTCCTGACGATTGCGGTCAATATCTGACTTCCATTCGCTGGAAAGAACCAGCCCCCCGTCCACGCTCGCCTCGCCCATGAGCTTGCCGGCATACAGGGCGGCGGCAGGAAGGAGGAAAAACACGGTGAGGGCGATGACGAGGATATGCCATCCGGACAGGGTCAGTGAGCGGGGGGCGCCGGCGGGTTTGGCACGTACGATAATGTTCATCTATGCTTGTAACTCCACATCGTTCCGCGACCCTCGATCCTCCGCTAATACCACAAGGAGTCGGCCGCGCAAATGAGAACTTCAGCCGAAGCCGGCAAAATGTCTGTGCAAAATGCAAAAACTGTGCAAAAGATCATAGGCGCCGGCGGCGCGCTTTGCGCCATCGCGGCACATTGCAACCGGCTGGAACGGCTGAACGCACTGGTGAGCGCCTGCCTGGCCCATCCCCTCGATCGGCATTGCCGGGTCGCCAACCTCGAACAGGGCGTTCTGACCCTGCATAGTGATGGCCCGGGCTGGACCACGCGGCTGCGCTTCGAGGCGCCGCGACTGCTGCGCACGCTGCGTCAGGAGCCGGAGTTTTCCGCACTGAGCGAAATCCGCCTCAGACAGCCTCCCCTGCCCACTGAGACGCCACCGCCTTCCCGGCCGGCCGCCAAACTTTCCGCCGCCACGGGGGAACACCTGCGGGCGGTGGCAGCGATGACCGAAATCCCCTCCCTGCGAGAAGCCCTGCTCCGCCTGGCCGCGCGCGCGACACCGCCCAGCGACCAGCCCTGAGGGACTGAGGAGCCCGAGCGGGGCGCAGCGGACGGATCGGCCGCTAGACCGCCGGCGCCGCCTGGACGTACGAGATCGGCATCTCTTCGTCTTCGTAGGTGACGAGCTCCCAGGCTTCCGGATCCGCCATGAGCGCGCGCAGCAGGCGATTGTTCAAACCGTGGCCCGACTTGTAGCCGCTGAATGCGCCGATCAGGCTGTAACCGAGCAGATAAAGGTCGCCGATGGCGTCGAGCACCTTGTGTTTGACGAACTCGTCTTCGTAGCGCAGACCGTCCTCGTTGAGGATGCGGTTCTCATCGACGACGACCGCGTTGTTCAGATTGCCGCCCAGCACCAGATTCATTTCCCGCAGCCGCTCGTAATCGCGGAGGAAACCGAAAGTCCGGGCGCGGCTCACTTCCTTGACGAACGAGGTGGTGGAGAAATCTATGGTCGCCTGCTTGGTATCGCCACTGAAGGCGGGATGGTCGAAATCGATGCGGAACGACACCTTGAAGCCCTCAAAGGGATCGAAGCGCGCCCACTTGTCCTTGTCCTCGACCTGCACACTGCGCTTGACCCGGATGAAGCGCTTGGGCGCGTTCTGCTCGGCTATGCCCGCCGATTGCAGCAGAAACACGAACGGACCGGCGCTGCCGTCCATGATCGGAACCTCGGCGGCATCGAGCTCGATGATGGCGTTATCGATACCCAGACCGGCGAAGGCCGACAGCAGGTGTTCCACCGTGGAAATGCGAACGTCGCCGCTGGCCAGCGTCGTCGACAGGACGGTATCGCCCACGTTTTCCTGACGCGCCCGGATCTCGACCGGAGGGTCGAGGTCGACTCGCCGAAATACGATACCGGTGTCCGCGGGCGCGGGCTGCAGGGTCAGACTTATCTTCTTTCCGGTATGCAGTCCGATGCCGGTCGCCCGCACGATGTTCTTTAAGGTGCGCTGCTTGATCATTTCGTCGATGCCATCCTGTGATCCCGGGCGGTATGGCCCCCGGAGGCCCACCGCCGCGATCCGCATCCGGTGATGAAAAAGGGGGTCATATTACCATGACGCTCAGGTTGCGTCCGGGCGAATTTCCCGGACGCCTCTCAGCTTACCCCCCACACTTCCCCGACTGAATGACAAAATCGCTCAATCCGCCTGGCGGCGCAAAAACGCCGGTACATCCAGGTAGTCCAGATTGGTGGTCCCATCGCGCAGGGCTACCGCTGCTTCTTCAGCCGGCTGATTGCGGAATACCGCAGGCCGCTCGAGCCGCTGGTAGTCCACCTCTCCGGAGTTCTTGCGCACCAGCCGGACAGGATGCTCCTGAGTCAGATCGACCGGGACGCTGGCCGGCTCGGGGCGTCCGAGACCGGTGGCGACCACCGTCACGCGGAGCTCATCCGACATCTCCGGATCGATCACGGTGCCCACCACGACGGTCGCGCTGTCGGAAGCGAAGTCTTTGATAGTATTACCGACTTCCTCAAACTCACCGATCGACATGTTGAGCCCGCCGGTCACATTGACCAGAATGCCCCGGGCACCGTCGAGGTCCACATCTTCCAGCAGCGGGCTGGCGATCGCCGCCTCAGCCGCATCCCGGGCCCGGTTCTCGCCCTTTCCGCAACCGCTGCCCATCATCGCCATGCCCATTTCCGACATGACCGTGCGCACATCCGCGAAATCGACATTGATCAGGCCCGGACGGGTGATCAGATCCGCGATGCCCTGGACGGCGCCGAGCAGCACGTCGTTGGCGGCACGGAAAGCATCGAGCAGACTGACCGACTTGCCGAGAACCGACAGCAGCTTCTCATTGGGAATGGTGATCAGCGAATCGACGTAACCGGTCAGCTCACGGATTCCCTCCTCGGCCACCTGGGCGCGCTTGCGGCCCTCGAAGGGGAAAGGCTTGGTGACCACGGCGACAGTGAGAATTCCCAGCTCCTTGGCTGCCTGCGCGACAACCGGTACGCCGCCGGTGCCAGTACCGCCGCCCATACCGGCGGTGATGAATACCATGTCGGCGCCATCGAGCACCTCGATGATGCGGTCACGATCCTCGAGCGCCGCCTGACGACCGACCTCCGGGTTGGCGCCGGCGCCGAGTCCCTTGGTGATATTACTTCCCAGCTGCAGCGTGGTGCGCGCCGATGCGTTCCGCAACGCCTGGGCATCGGTGTTGGCGCAGATGAACTCGACGCCCTCGATATCCGCCCGAACCATATGCTCGACCGCGTTGCCGCCACCGCCACCGACGCCGACGACCTTGATCACCGCGTTCTGCGTGTAGGAATCCATGAGTGTGAACATGCCTGCCTCCTCTCTCTCGCCTATGCCCGAATTATCCGAATACTGAAAACCGATGAATCTCAGAAATTGCCCTGGAACCAGCTCTTCATCCTTGCCCAGACCCCCTTGCCGCCGCTCCCCGCCCGCAGCGCCGGCTTGTGCGCATAGCGCTGCTGATGCCCGTAGATCAGCAGGCCGACTCCCGTCGAATGAATCGGATTGCGCACCACCTCGCTCAGACCGCTGACGTTCTGCGGCATGCCGAGGCGCACCGGCATGTGGAACACTTCTTCCGCCAGCTCTACCACGCCTTCCATCTTTGAACTGCCGCCGGTGAGCACGATGCCCGCCGCGATGAGATCCTCGAAGCCCGAACGTCTCAGCTCAGCCTGAATCAGCGTGAACAGCTCGTCGTAGCGCGGCTCGATCACCTCGGCCAGGGTCTGGCGTGCCAGACGCCGCGGACGACGCTCGCCCACACCCGGAACCTCAATGGTTTCCTGCGGGCTCGCGAGCTGCGTCAGCGCGCAGCCATACTTGATCTTGATCTCCTCCGCGTACTGCGTCGGGGTGCGCAGCGCGACCGCGATATCGTTGGTTACCTGATCGCCGGCGATGGGAATCACCGCTGTATGGCGGATCGCGCCATCGGTGAACACCGCGATATCCGTGGTGCCGCCGCCGATGTCCACCAGGCATATGCCCAGGCCCTTCTCGTCCTCACTGAGCACCGAATAGCTCGAGGCCAGCTGCTCGAGGATGATGTCGTCGACCTCCAGGCCGCAGCGGCGGACACACTTGACGATGTTCTGCGCCGCGCTCACCGCGCCGGTAACGATATGGACCTTGGCTTCGAGGCGAACCCCCGACATGCCGATCGGCTCAGTGATGCCTTCCTGGTTGTCGATGATGAATTCCTGCGGAAGGATGTGCAGCATCTTCTGATCAGCCGGAATGGCCACGGCGCGCGCGGCGTCGATCACCCGGTCGACATCGCCCTGCGCCACCTCGGCATCGCGAATGGCCACGATTCCGTGCGAATTGAGGCTGCGGATGTGACTGCCGGCAATGCCGGCGTAGACCGAATGAATCTCGCATCCGGCCATGAGCTCCGCTTCCTCGACCGCGCGCTGAATCGACTGCACGGTGGATTCGATGTTGACCACCACGCCCTTCTTCAAACCACGCGACGGATGCGAACCGATGCCGATGATCTCGATCGTTCCCTGATCCGTCGCCTCGCACACGATTGCGACGACCTTGGATGTGCCGATATCGAGTCCGACGATCAGGTCCTTGCCATCCTTTCTAGCCATTTAAACCGCATCCCCCGTCATTTTGCCGGTGCCGTTGGCCGCCCTTGCCGAGGCCTGCCAGCGGACCGCGAAACCATTGCTGTAGCGCAGATCGATCCGCTCGATCTCCGCCGCCCGGGCCGCGAGCACGCGCGGATAGAACTCGACGAAGCGAGCGATCTGGCGTTCCGCATCCTTGCTGCCGAGCGTCAGGCGAATGCCATTGGACAGCGTCATCTCCCAGGAGCGCCGCGCATCCATGGTCAGCGCGGTGATGCGCAATCCCAGCGGATCCAGGCGGCTCTGCGCCTGGCGATGAAACGCCACCACCTGCGGCGCGCTGCTCTCGGGCCCGGCGAGCAACGGCAATCCCTCGCCTTCCGCCCGCGGCGGATGGAACACCTCGCCTTCGCCATTGACCAGTCCACCCTCGTCCCAGCGCGCCACCGCATGTTCTTCGATCAGCGTGACCTGCAGCGTGTCCGGCCATACGCGGCGCACGCTGGCGGCGCGCACCCAGGGCAGCGCCAGCAGCTCCCGCCGAATCCCGGCCATGTCGGCGCCGAAGAAGCCCGCCGCCGCGTGCGGCTGCACCACGGACAGGATCTCGTCCCGGCTGACGCGCTCGAAAGCGCTCTCCACGCGCAGGGTGCGCAGCGGGAACTCCGCCTCCGGCAGCGGCAGCGTTACCAGACCGGAAGCGAAGACACCGGCGACCAGTGCCAGCGCGCCGCCGCCGGCGCTCCAGGCGAACATTCGCCGCCGGCGCAGCCTCGCGGCTTCGCGCTCCGCCTTGCGGACACCCTGACGCCGTCTACGCTGCGCCACCACCACCTCCATCGCGGATCAGACTGTGCTCCAGAATCCGCCACACCAGTTCGTCGAATTCGATGCCCGCTGCGCGCGCCGCCATCGGAACCAGGCTGTGATCCGTCATGCCCGGCACGGTGTTGGCTTCGATCAGCCAGGGCGATCCCGTCTCGTCGCAGAGCAGATCGATACGCCCCCAGCCGCTGCATCCGAGCGTATCGAAGGCGCGCAGCGCGAGGTCCGCGAGGCGGCGTTCATGCTCGGTCGCCAGGCCGCACGGGCAGTGGTAGCGCGTATCGCCGGAACGATACTTTGCTTCGTAGTCATAGAACGCGCGCGGCGTTTCGAGCCGGATGAGCGGCAGAGCCACGCCGTCGAGTATCGACACGGTATATTCAGCGCCGGCGACCCAGCGTTCGGCGAACACCTCGTGATCATAGGAGGCCGCCTTCTCCCAGGCCGCGGGCAGATCCTCGGCTCGTTCGACCCTGCTCATGCCGATGCTCGAACCCTCGCTCACCGGCTTCACGATCATGGGCAGTCCTGCTTCATCCACCGCGCGGGCGAAATCCGCTTCGCCACGCAGCGGAACGAACGCCGGCGTAGGCAGCCCGGCTCCCGCCCACAACCGCTTGGTACGCAGCTTGTCCATGGCCACCGCAGAACCGAGCACGCCGCTGCCGGTATAGGGAATGGCCTGCGCCTCGAGCCAGCCCTGGATCACGCCGTCCTCACCGCCGCGGCCGTGCAGCGCCACGAACACGCGATCGAATTTTGCCAGCGCCGCAACCTTCCCTCGCTCGAGATCGACGCCGTGAGCATCGACCGAGCGCCGGCGCAGCGCCTCGAGCACCGCCGCGCCGCTGCGCAGCGAGATCTCGCGTTCCGCCGACCAGCCGCCCATCGCCACCGCGACACGGCCGAATACGGCGGGATCGACGACGCGGGCGCTCATCGTTCCTCTCCATGCGCGCCGACGATGTGCACTTCCGGCTGCAGACATATGCCGCTCATGCGCTCGACCACCGCCTGGACATGAAGGATCAGCGCTTCGATGTCACCCGCGCTGGCGGCTCCGCGGTTGACGATGAAATTCGCATGCTTCTCCGAAACGCAGGCGTCCCCGATGCAGTGTCCCTTCAGACCGGCCGCCTCGATCAACCGGCCGGCATGGTCGCCCGGCGGATTGCGAAAAACCGAACCACAACTTGCGACCCCGGTCGGCTGGGTTTCGCTGCGCCGCCGCAGGCAGTCGCGGATGCGCTCCCGGGCGGCGGCTCCATCGCCCTGGCGCAATCCCAGCCGGGCCGCGATGAACCACTCGCCAGCCGGCCCCTCCACGCTGCGATAGGCGATGCGATAGTCCTCGGGACCACGCTGGCGACGCACACCACGACGGTCCACCGTCTCCACCGCGGTGACCAGCGCCCAGGTCTCGCCGCCGAAGGCCCCCGCGTTCATCGCCAAGGCGCCGCCCATGGTTCCGGGAATGCCGACCAGAAATTCGGCGCCTTCGAGTCCGGCATCCGCCGCTGCGCGAGCCACTCTGGCGCAAGGCACACCGGCCTCGACCCGCAGTCCGGCATCTCCCATACGCTCGATATGGCCAAGCGCGAGCGCGGTGGCGATGACGGTGCCGCGGATGCCGCCGTCGCGCACCAGCAGATTGCTGCCCAACCCCAGCCAGAACACCGGCTCATCCGGCGCCAGCGTGGCGAGATAGGCAGCGAGATCCTCCGCATCCGCCGGTATGTAGAATCGATCAGCCGGACCGCCGACCCGCCAGGTCACATGCCGCGACATGGGCTCATCCAGCAGCAGACGGCCGCGCAGTCCGGCCGGGTTTCGCCCGTGATCCCGCACAGCGCTCATTCCTCGCCCTCCACCGCCAGTTCGCAAGCGAGCTTAGGCGCCAGGGCTCCGATGTCACCAGCGCCCATGACGAGCAGGATGTCGCCGTCACGCAAGCGGCGGCGCAGCACCTGAGCCACTTCGTCGGCGCTCTCCACCAGCACCGGCTCCACCTGACCTCGTGCGCGAATCGCCCGGCACAGGGCGCGCGAATCGGCATCGGGAAGATGCGCCTCTCCGGCTGCGTATACCTCGAGCAGCAACAGATCGTCGACACCGGACAGAGTGCGGCAGAAATCCTCGAACAGATCGCGCGTGCGGGTATAGCGATGCGGCTGAAACACCATCACAATGCGCCGCCCCGGCCAGCCTTCGCGCAACGCATCGAGCACCGCCTGAATCTCGCGCGGGTGATGACCATAATCGTCGATCAGCAGCGCGCGCCCCTGCGCAGCAGCCACCTCGCCATAGCTCTGGAAGCGCCGCCCTATGCCCTGGAAGCCGGCCAGACCACGCAGAATCCCACTCGTGCCTACGCCCAGCTCGTGCGCGATGGCGATCGCCGCCAGGGCATTGAGCACATTGTGACGTCCGGCCAGATTGACCACAGCGCGGCAAGGCGCGGTCTGCGGCATATGCAGAGTAAAGTGCATCTGCCCTCCGGCAGACACGATATCCGTGGCCCGATAGTCCGCATCCTCTCCGAAGCCGTAGGTGAGCACCGTGCGTGAAATGTGCGGCAGCAGGTCGCGCACGGTTTCATCCTCGAGGCACACCACCGCCAGCCCATAAAAGGGCAGCTGATGGAGAAAATCGAGGAATGCCGCGCGCAACTCAGCGAAATCACCATGGTAGGTGCCCATGTGATCGACATCGATGTTGGTCACCACCGCCATCATCGGCTGCAGATGCAGAAATGAAGCATCGCTCTCGTCCGCCTCGGCAACCAGGTAGTG
Source organism: uncultured Chromatiales bacterium (assembly GCA_964581365.1). Taxonomy (GTDB): domain Bacteria; phylum Pseudomonadota; class Gammaproteobacteria; order SZUA-140; family SZUA-140; genus JAITWN01. The sequence goes on along the minus strand of CAZOOF010000031.1, from coordinate 12,302 downwards.
GCCGCTGCCGAGCGCGGCATTCCGTCCGGTCGCATTCAGGCGCCCGCCTATGACGTAGGTCGGATCGAGCCCGCCTTCGGCCAGCACACTGGCAACCAGACTGGTCACCGTCGTCTTGCCGTGCGTGCCGGCGACGGCGATGCCAAAGCGAAAGCGCATCAGCTCGGCCAGCATCTGTGCCCGCGGCACCACCGGAATGCGTAGCCGCACAGCCTCGGTCACTTCCGGATTGTCGTCGGTGACCGCGGAGGAACGCACCAGCACGTCACAGGCCGCCACCGCGGCCGCATCATGTCCGATCGTCACCGCCACCCCGAGTGACCGCAGGCGACGCACCGCTGCGCTCTCGACCAGATCCGAGCCGCTGACCTCATAACCGAGGTTGTGAAGCACCTCGGCGATGCCGTTCATCCCGGAGCCGCCGATGCCGACCAGGCGGATGCGCCGGATGCGCCCCATGCGGGGAGCGGCCGGATGTACGGCGACCTGGTTCGGCACGAGTGGCTTGGATCCGGTCTCAGGCACGACCCACCTCCACGCAGATATCCGCCACCCTGGCTGCCGCATCGGGCAGCGCGAGGCGTCGCGCCCTCTGCGCCATCACCAGCAGCCGCTCGCGTCCGCCATCACCGATCAGATCATTCAGCACGCGCTCGAGCTCGACCGCGAATTCCGGCCCTTCGGTCAGCAGCCGCGCCGCTCCTGCGGCGACCAGAAATTCGGCGTTGCGACGCTGGTGGTCATCGACCGCGAACGGATAGGGAACCAGGACGGCGCCCAATCCGGCCGCCGTCAATTCCGCGAGGGTCAGCGCGCCCGCCCGGCAGATCACCAGATCAGCCCAGGCATAGGCGGCCGCCATGTCCTCGATGAACTCTTCGACTCGGGCGTCGACAGCCGCGCTCTGATAGGCGCGCACCACCTCGTCCGCCGCGTCGCGGCCGGTCTGATGATGGATCTCGACGCGCCGGCGGCGGGCGATTTCCGCCACCGCTTGCGGCAGGGTTTCGTTGAGCGAGCGCGCGCCCTGGCTGCCGCCGAGCACCAGCAGCCGCAGCGGGCCGGTGCGGTCGCCGAAACGCAGCTCCGGCGCCGGCAGCTGTTCGATCGCCTCGCGCACAGGATTGCCGATCAGTTCGGCGCCGGGCAGCGCATCGGGGAAGGCCACCAGGCTGCGCGCCGCCAGACGGGAAAGCCAGCGATTGGTCATCCCCGCAACAGCGTTCTGCTCGTGCACCACCAGCGGCTTGCGCAGCAGCCAGGCGGTAAGACCACCGGGACCGGTCACGAACCCGCCCATGCCGAGCACCGTGAACGGCCGGAAGCGCATGATGACCACCAGCGACTCGAACATCGCCAGCAGCAGCCGGAACGGCAGCATGAGCCAGCCCAGCACACCCTTGCCGCGCAGGCCGCGGATGTGGATGGTTTCGAGCGGGAAGCCGGCGCGCGGCACGATCCGGGTCTCGAGTCCGTCACGCGCTCCCAGCCACAGCACTTCCGCGCCCTCGGCCCGCAACCGCTCGGCAACCGCCAGCGCGGGAAATATGTGCCCGCCCGTGCCCCCGGCCATGATCAGCACTCGCGTCACCATGGGCTTTCCTTTCCGATGCGACGGACCAGCGCCATGCGGGTTTCGTGGTTGATTCGCAACAGCAGGCCGACGGCGATGCAGGACACGATCAGGCTGCTGCCGCCATAGCTCATCAGCGGCAGAGTCAGACCCTTGGTCGGCAACAGCCCCATATTGACGCCGATATTGACGAACGCCTGCAGGCCGAGCCACAGCCCCAGGCCATAGGCGAGATAGGCCCCGAAGGGCTTGTTCGCATGCTCGGCACGCCGGCCGATAGCGAAGGCGCGAACGACGAGCAGAGTGAACAGAACGATCACGCTCAGGGTGCCGATCAGGCCGAGTTCCTCGCCCAGCACCGACACCAGAAAGTCGGTATGGGCCTCGGGCAGATAGAACAGCTTCTGGATCGAGCTGCCAAGCCCAACCCCGAACCACTCGCCCCGGCCAAACGCGATGAGCGCCTGGGTAAGCTGAAACCCGCTGGCGAACGGATCGGCCCAGGGATCGAGGAAAGCCGTGATGCGCGCCATACGGTACGGTGAAGAGACAGCGAGAACAGCCAGCGCCCCAAGAATGAACACCAGCAACACCCCGAACTGCCACAGGCGCGCCCCGGCGAGAAAGAGCATGCCCATCGCGGTTGCGGTCAGCACCGCGGCGGTGCCGAAATCCGGCTCAGCCAGCAGCAACACCCCGATCAACGCGAGGAGGGCTATCGGCTTGACGAAACCGAACCGATCCTGCCGCAGCTCGTCTCCCCGGCGAACCAGGTATCCGGCGAGGAAGATCACCGTGAACAGCTTGGCGAACTCGGAAGGCTGCAGATTGAAGAATCCGAACGACAGCCAGCGTGTACTGCCATTCACTTCCTTGCCGATGCCCGGCACCAGCACGATGAGCAGCAATCCGATCGCGATCAGCATTGCCACGATGCCGTAGCGCTCCGCCAGCGCAAGCGGCAGGCGCGAGGCGACGAATCCCACCGTCAGTCCGATCAGCACGAAGATCGCCTGCCGTGAAATGTAATAGTACGGCTGACCGAGGCTGCGATCGGCCACCGCAAGCGAAGCCGAGGCCAGCATGACCATACCGATGCCGAGCAGAGCGAGGGAAATCCAAAGCAGCCCGGTATCGACGAGAAAGCGATCGTCGATCTGGGCGCGGACGCCGGTACGCGATTTCAGCCTCGGCCGGATCATGAGGACAGACTCCGGAAGGCGGCAACGAAGCATTCTCCGCGATGCTCGTATCCGTTGAACATATCGAAACTCGCGCAAGCGGGAGAAAGCAGAACAATGTCGCCCTCGCGCGCCAGCGCCGCGGCCTGCGCCACGGCCTCGTTCATGTCGGCGGCCTGCGCCACCGGCAGCCGCCCGCCGACGGCATCGGCGATGAGGGCGGCATCGCGCCCGATCAGCACCAGCCCGCGGGCACGTCCGGCAAGCGCGGCGCCGAGCGGGGCGAAATCCTGATTCTTGCCGAGCCCTCCGGCGATCAGCACCAGCGGCGCATCCGTGCCGGCGATCGCCGCCAGGGTCGCGCCGACATTGGTGCCCTTGGAATCGTTGTACCAGGTAACGCCATGACGCTCGCCGACCCACTGCATCCGATGAGGCAGCCCTGGGAAGCGGCGCAGCGCTTCGAGCATCGCGTCACGGGGCAGATCCATCGCCGCGCCGAGCGCAAGGGCCGCGAGCGCATTGAGCGCATTGTGTCCGCCACGCAACCGCATCTCGTCTGCGGCCAGCAGGCGTTCTCGCCCCTGAGCCAGCCAGACACGCCCGTCTTCGCGCACCAGGCCGTAGCTGTCCGCATCCGGCGGCGCATCGGAACCGAAACTCACCCGGTTGGCGAGCGGAGCGGAATCCAGCAACACCGTCTCATCGCGATTGATCACCGCCACGCCTGCACCGCACCAGATGCGCAGCTTGGCCTGCAGATAATCCTGCATGTCGCGATACCGGTCGAGATGATCAGCCGACACATTGAGTATCGTCGCCGCGCGGGGCGTCAGGCTGGCAGTGGTCTCGAGCTGGAAGCTGGAAAGCTCGAGCACGTAGAGATCCGGCTCGGGAATGGTCAGCAGCTCGAGCGCAGGAACACCGATGTTGCCGCCCACTGCGACCCGACGACCGGCGGCGCGCGCCATTTCGCCGAGCAGCGCCGTCACTGTGCTCTTGCCGTTCGATCCGGTGACCGCCGCCACGGGCGCGCGCGCGCAGCGCGCGAACAGCTCGATGTCACCGATCACCAGCAAACCCCTCTCGCATGCCGCCTGCACCCAGGGATGATCCGGCGCAATTCCCGGACTCGCGATCACGCGCGCGCAGCAATCGAGCACCTCCGCGGGCAGCTCGCCACAATGCACGGAAACACCGGGAAGCTCCTCGCGAACGCGGTCCAGCATCGGCGGCGCATGACGATCGTCGGCCAACACCACCTCCAGACCGAGACGATGGAGGAAACGCGCAGATGACAAGCCCGTCATCCCCAGACCGAGCACCAGCGACGCGCGGTCCAGGCCCAGGCGCTCGCGCAGGATATGCTCCTGCGCGCCGTCCGATCGCTGATTGTGGCTGGATGCGTTCATCTGATCTTCAGGCTCGCCAGTCCAATCAGGACGAGGATCACGGTGATGATCCAGAAACGGACGATCACCCGCGGCTCCGGCCATCCCTTGAGCTCGAAATGATGATGCAGCGGCGCCATGCGGAATACGCGCCTGCCGGTCAGCTTGAACGAAGCGACCTGCACGATGACCGACAGCATCTCCACGATGAAGACACCGCCCATGATGATCAGCACGATCTCCTGCCGCACCGCGACAGCGAGAATCGCCAGCGCAGCGCCCAGTGCCAACGCGCCCACATCGCCCATGAAGACTTGCGCCGGATGCGTGTTGAACCACAGGAAGCCGAGCCCCGCCCCCACTATGGCGCCGCAGAACACCACCATTTCGCCGGTTCCAGGCACGTACGGAATACCGAGATAATCGGAGAAATTGGCGTGTCCCGTCGCATAGACGATGACTCCCAGCGCCCCTGCCACCAGCACCGCAGGCAGGATCGCCAGGCCATCCAGGCCGTCGGTCAGATTGACAGCGTTGCTGAAGCCGACCACGAGCAGACAGGCGATCGGCACGAACAGCCAGCCGAAATCGAAAATCACGTTCTTGAAGAACGGCACGATGAACTGGGTTTCGATCGGCAGTTCCGCTGTGTGATAGATATAGAGCGCCGCGCCGAGCGCCACCGATGTCTGACCGATCAGCTTGCCGCGCGCAGACAGCCCCTTGGGATTGCGGCGATTGATCTTCAGGTAGTCGTCCAGCCAGCCGATGGCGCCGAACAGCAGCGTGACCCCGAGCACCAGCCAGATATCGTCGTTGCCCAGATCCGCCCACAGCAGCGTGGCCGCGGTGACGCTGATCAGGATCAGCGCGCCGCCCATGGTCGGCGTTCCGGCCTTGCTCAGATGAGTCGCCGGACCATCGCTGCGCACGACCTGTCCGATCTGATACTGGCTGAGCTTGCGAATCAGCAGCGGCCCGATCATGAAGGAAATCGTCAGCGCGGTGAGCGCGCCAAGGATGGCGCGCAGCGTCAGATAGTTGAAGACGCGGAAACCGCCGTGGAACTGCGCCAGATAGTCGGTGAGCCAGAGCAGCACGTTCAGTCCTCGCGCCCATGCAGCCGCCCCGATACCGCCGGACCCGCGATACCGCCCACACCGCCGCCGGCGCCATCGACCGCCAGCGCATCCGCGACCAGTTCCATGCGCATGAAGCGTGAGCCCTTCACCAGCACGGTGACGGAGCCTGCGCCCTCTCGCTCGCGCAGCGCTTCGCGCACCCCCTGAATGAGCGCCTCGCGCTCGGGATAATGGCGCGAGCCCGGACCGAAGATCCCCGCCGCGATGCAGGCCAGCCTGCCCAGCGCGTGGATGCTGCTGACACCGACGACCCGGGCCTGGCGACCGATCTGTTCGTGCAGCGCCTGGGCGGCGTTGCCGAGCTCACCCATGTCGCCGAGCACGAGGATCCTGTCGCCATCGCCGCCACAGGTGGCGAGCACCTCCAGCGCGGCCTTCACCGAGCCTGGATTGGCGTTGTAGGTGTCATCGAGAATCCGGCTGCCGTAAATCCCGGGCCGCAACTGCAGCCGTCGCGGCACCCCGCTCATCGCCTCGAGCCCGGCGACGATCTGCTCGATACCGATGCCCATACCGAAGGCGGCCGCGGCAGCGGCCAGCGCATTCATGACGTTGTGACGACCCGGCACGCGCAGCGCGACACGCGCGCGACCATGCGGCATGCACAGATCGAAGGAGCAACCAGGAGCATCGTTGGGTTCGAGCGCGCGAGCGGTAACATCTGCGGCCTGGCGGATACCGAAACTGACGATGCGATGCCCGTCCGCCATTACCCGCCACAGACCGACGCGGGGATCGTCCTCGTTGACTACCGCCACACCATCGGCCGGCAGGCCGCTGAAGATTTCTCCCTTGGCCCGGGCAACGCCGGTGATGTCGCCGAATCCGGCAAGATGAGCCGGCGCGGCATTGGTGATGACGGCCACGTCCGGCCGGGCAAGCCCGCTCAGCCAGGCAATATCGCCAGGACCACGGGCGCCCATCTCGATGACCGCATAGCGGTGCTGCGAGCTCAGTCCCAACAGGGTGAGCGGTACGCCAACCTCATTATTCAGGTTACCGCGCGTCACCACGCCGGGACCCAGCACGGTCAGGATCCGCGCGAGCATTTCCTTGACCGTCGTCTTGCCGTTGCTGCCGGTCACCGCAACGAGGGGTATCTCGTGACGCTTGCGCCACCAGGAAGCGAGACGACCGAGCGCGACCTGCGTGTCGTCGACGAACACGGCAGGAAGCCCATAACCGCCATCCGATTCCCGGCTCACCAGAATGGCGGCCGCTCCACGCCGCCGCGCCTCCGCGACAAAATCATGGCCATCGAAGTTCGGCCCGTGCAAGGCCACGAACAACTCGCCGGGCGCGATGCTACGGGTATCGGTGCTGATCCCGGAGCAGCGCACATCCTCGCCACAGGGACGACCGCCGGCGGCTTGCGCAAGCTCGAGCAGGCTGAGTCCCCCCTCCAGTATCACGCTGCCTGGTGCGACCGATATCGTCATGCGGCAATCCCCAGAGCGGAAGACACCACTGCGCGATCGCTGAACGGCAGACGGCGCCCGCCGATCTCCTGGAATTCCTCGTGCCCCTTGCCGGCAACCAGCACCACGTCTCCCGGAGCGGATGCGGCGACCGCTGCGCGGATGGCCTGTTCGCGATCCGATATCGCATCGACCGCAATTCCCGCCGGCACGCCAGCCAGAATGTCCGCCTGAATCGCAGCCGCATCCTCGCTGCGGGGATTGTCATCAGTGACGATGACCCGATCGGAGAGTCGCGCCGCGATGGCGCCCATCAATGGACGCTTGCCGCGGTCGCGATCGCCGCCGCAACCGAATACGCAGAGCAGTTGCCCGGAGGTGTGCTCGCGCAGAGTGATCAGCACGTGCTCCAGGGCATCCGGGGTATGAGCATAGTCGACGATCACCAGCGGACGACGCTCATCGCCGCCGAAACGTTCCATCCGCCCGGGCACGGCACGCAATGAGGCAGCGCGGCGCAAGGCGTCTTCCACCGATACGCCGGACAGCAGCAGCACGGCGATGACAGCGAGGGCATTGCGCGCATTGAAGCGCCCCAGCAGCGGCAGCGCCAGTTCGCCGCCGCCCCAGCTGGAATCGAAGGACAGGCGTATGCCGGCGAGCGAGGTTTCCTGTATGTCGCCGCTGACATGCTTTTCGCCCGCTGCCGGACCGACGTCGATACCGTAGCTGACAGAGGTAATGTCGGGGCGAAGGTCGGCCATCAGCTCGCGCCCGAAGGCATCATCGCGATTGATTACCGCGAAACGCAGCCCCGGACTTTCGAACAGACGGCGTTTGGCCTCACCATAGGCTTCGACGCTGCCGTGATAATCGAGGTGATCGCGAGTGAGATTGGTGAATACCGCGCCCGCAAAAACGACCCCCTGAGTGCGCCCCTGAGCGAGCGCATGGGAGGACACCTCCATCGCCACCCGGGTGACGCCGGCGGCGCGCAGACTGGCGAGTTCCTCCTGCAAGGTAACTGCATCGGGAGTGGTGTGCGAAGCTGGACGCAATTCACCAGGCACGCCATAGCCGAGCGTCCCGATGACACCGCAGGAGGCGCCATCGGCGGTAAAAGCTTGCGCGAGATAGTGAGAACACGAGGTCTTGCCATTCGTGCCCGTGATCCCGACGACGGTCAGCCCGCGCGAAGGCTGATGATGGAAACGCGCCGCAATCAGTCCGACACGATCGGCAAGGCGCTCCACCCGGATGACGGGAACCGTCACCTCCCCGGCGACCGCCGCAACATCTTCCGCATCGCAGGCTACTGCCACGGCTCCCGCCGCCGCCGCCTGGGCGATATAGCGCGCGCCGCTGTCGCGCCCACCAGGACAGGCGAGGAACAGATCGCCGCGCCGGACGCGGCGACTGTCGATCGCTAGCCCGCCCACTTCACGGTCATCGCGGACATCGACGGCAGCAAAGCCATGCAGCAGGGCGGAAAGCCGCCATGGGCTCATGTCCGGCGCGGAACGGGGCACCATCACATCACCCCCTTGCCATCATCGGCAACCAGACGAACAGAAGTCGGCGCCAACCCGTCGGCACGGGGCGGCGCGGCATCGGCGTACCACTGTCGGCTATAGGCGCCGTCGGGCGCGATGCCGAGCATGCGCAGCGAACCGCTCATGACCCGCCCAAACACCGGCGCGGCCACCTGTCCCCCATAATATTGCTCTCCGCGCGGGCGCGTGATGACCACCACCATCGCCAAACGCGGATCGCTGACCGGAGCCACGCCGGCGAACATCGCCACATAGTCACCGCTGTCGTAGCCCGTTTCCCCGGCCATCTGCACCGTGCCGGTCTTGCCAGCCACGCGATAGCCCGAAACCTGCGCCATCGAACCCGTACCGCGCGCGGACACCACTGTCTCCATCATCGCCAGCACCTCGCGAACAGTGCGTGGCTGCAGCACGCGCGTGCTGTCTGACGGCCGTTCGGTCGGCACGAATGATGCCGGCTTCAGGCGCCCGTCATCCCCGAGGACCGTGTAGGCGAGCGCCAGCTGAAGCGGGGTGACGGCCAGCCCGTATCCGAATGACAGCGTCGCATGCTCCACCTCCCGCCAGCGGCTGTAGTGCGGGAGAACACCGGCGACTTCGCCAGGAAAGCCGGCGCCTGCCGGAGACCCGAAGCCGACGGCCGAATACGTGTTCCACAGACGCTGCGCCGGCATCGACAGAGCGATCTTGACCGCACCGACATTGCTCGACTTCTGGATGATGGTGGTGAGATCGATGACACCGTAGTTGGATGCATCCCGCACCATGCTGCGCCCGACCCGGAACTGGCCCGGACGAGTGTCGATCGTCGAGTCCGGCCGGTACAGCCCTTCCTCGAGCGCAGCGGCGACGGTAAACGGCTTGACCGTCGATCCCGGCTCGAATACGTCGGTGATCGCCCGGTTGCGGGTCGAGCCGGAACGTATGCTGCTGCGGTTGTTCGGGTTGTACGAGGGCTGATTGACCATCGCCAGCACCTCGCCGGTGCGCACATCGAGGATCACGGCCGAGGCGGATTCGGCGCCATGCTCGAGCACTGCCGACTTCAATTCCCGATAGGCCAGATACTGCAGCCTGCGGTCGATGCTCAGGGCGAGATCACGCCCGGGAACGGCCTCCTCGATCGCCGCCACATCTTCGACCACCCGCCCGAAGCGATCGCGCAGAACCCACTTAGAACCCGGCTTGCCGCGCAGATAATGATCCCAGGCGAGCTCGATGCCCTCGCGACCGACGTCATCGACATCGGTGATGCCGACGACATGCGCTGCGACCTCACCCTCGGGGTAGTAGCGGCGATACTCGCGCTGCAGAAAAACGCCGGGAATGGCGAGCGCAGTGACACGCGCCGCCGAATCCGGATCGATGTGACGCTTCAGATAGAGAAACTCGCGATCGGCACGCTGCCGCAAGCGCTGATCGAGCTCCTGCGCGCTCATGCCCAGGGTCCTGGCGAGCAGCGGCCACTGATCCTGCACCGCCTGGAGCTCGCGCGGATTCACCCACACGGAATCGACTGGCGTACTGATCGCCAGGGGCTCGCCGTGACGATCGGTGATCATGCCCCGATGCGCAGAGATGGAATGCACGCGCAGATGACGGGCATCACCCTGGTCCTGCAGGAACTCCCGGTTCATGATCTGCAGATCGAGAGCACGCCAGCCGAGCGCGGCGGCTCCACAGGCGAGCACGCCCGCTACCAGCGCCAGGCGCCAGGGCCGTACCATGGACGGTGCATTGCTCATCAGTCGACGATCACTATCTGTTCCGGTGCCGGCAAAGTCATCTGCAGGCGATCACGCGCAATCATTTCCACCCGGGTTGGCGTGGCCCAGGTCGCCTGCTCGAGCAGCAGGCGGTTCCACTCGATATCCATACTGTCCCGCTGCGCCTTGAGCGCCTCGAGCTCGATGAACAGCTGCCGACTGTGGTGCTTGGTGTAAACTACCGCCAGCGCGGAGAGCATCACCGCGGCCGCGAGCAGACTGACGATTCGCTGCGCCTTCACTGCAGCTTCTCCGCCGCCCGCATCACCGCGCTGCGCGCACGCGGATTACTGTCCACCTCGGCAGCAGAGGGGTGGACCGCGCCTCCGATCGCGCGCAGCCGCGGCCGCCGCGCGCTGTCCGGCACCGGCAGATCCAGGGGCAGATCGTCCCCGCGGGCATGCTTGCGGATGAAGCGCTTGATCAGGCGATCCTCCAGCGAGTGGAACGCTATGGCGACGAAGCGGCCACCGGGCGCGAGCACATCGATCACGCCTTCGAGCAGGCGCTCGACCTCGTCCAGCTCCCTGTTGATGTGAATCCGTATCGCCTGGAAGGATCGCGTCGCCGGGTCGCGACCAGGCTCCTTGTCAGGAACCACACGCGCGATGAGCGACTGCAACTGTCCGGTCCGGGTCAGAGGATGCAGAGCGCGCTCCTCGACGATGGTGCGGGCGATACGGCGCGCGTACCGCTCTTCGCCGTATTCGCGCAGCACCTGCGCGATTTCCCGCTCAGACGCCGACGCCAGCCATTCGGCTGCGCTCTGGCCTGTGTCGGGATCCATACGCATGTCCAGTGGCCCATCGCGCCTGAAGCTGAAACCACGATCCGGATCGTCGAGCTGGGCCGAAGACACCCCGAGATCGACGAGCACGCCATTCACCTTTCCCGATACGCCCAGCGTCGCTGCCGCCGCCGCGCAGGTCCCGAAGGCACCGCGACGGATCTGCACCCGCGGATCCGAACCGAAGCGATGCTCGGCATCCGCGATGGCTTCCGGATCACGATCCATCACGATCAGCCGCCCGCGTGGCCCAAGCCGCTGCACGATCGCAGTCGAATGTCCTCCCCGGCCGTAGGTCAGGTCCATGTAAATGCCATCCGCGACGATGGCGAGCGCCTCGATCGCTTCCGACAGCAGGACCGGCCGATGAATCGCGCCCTCGGCCATGGCGTCACAAGGAAAGCGTGCGGAGATACTCGGAAACCTGCGGATCTCCCTCGCCGCCGAACAGACTCTTGCAGTGCTCGTTCCAGGTCTGCTCGTTCCACAGTTCGAACTTGTTCACCTGGCCCACGAGCATGACGCGCTTGTCCAGACTCGCGAATTCACGCAGTGACGGCGGCAACAGCACGCGCGCATGACTGTCCATGTCGCATTCGGTGGCGAATCCGATGAGCTTGCGCTGCAGACCGCGCGCCTGCTCCTCGAAGTTGGGCAGTTCGGAGAGGCGGCGCTCGATGACATCCCAAGTCGGCTGCGGATAGACGAGCAGACAGGGGGCCCGGTGATCGACGGTGATCACCAGCCGCCCGCCGCAGATCTCCTGCAGCAGTTCCCGATACCGGCTCGGAACGGTCATCCGGCCTTTGGCATCGAGACTCAAGGGGTTTGCGCCGCGAAACAACCGCTTCCTCCGCTCTCTCTGGCCCTACCGGGCTCCACAATCAACCACAATTTCCCACTTCCGAACACTATATACCCCTCCAAAGCAGTGTCAAGCTGCTCGGACGCCCGAAAAGCGATGATTTACCCCTTGAGTGACAGCAACTTAGAGTCGAACGACCGGGTGGGAGACTGGGCCCTGGAAGGCGCCCAAAGACGAAAAACCGACAAATCAGCACCTTGGCCAGGAAAGGTGTTGCGAGACGTTAAGGTGACCGAGACGATTCAGAGGTTTAGGGAATCAGGAAGAGATATCGCGGCACGGAAATCCCGCGCCATGACACCAGAACGCCATGCGCGCAGGATACCGAAGAAGAAAACGAGGGGAGTCGGCCGGTAAGCCGGGTTCTGTCGTGGACAGCCATTCATCTGGGACGCACGTCACCATGCGCCTCTAGCGACCTACCCGGGAACAGCGCGGGCCACGCCATCGTTCCCCTATTTGGTCTTGCTCCAGGTGGGGTTTGCCATGCCGCTGAACGTTACCGCCAGCGCGGTGCGCTCTTACCGCACCATTTCACCCTTACCGGCGCCGAAGCGCCGGCGGTATCCTTTCTGTTGCACTTTCCGTCGGCTCGCGCCGCCCAGGCGTTACCTGGCACCCTGCCC
>CAZOOF010000030.1:0-27179 GCA_964581365.1 uncultured Chromatiales bacterium | reverse complement strand
GTCCATGTCGATCGGGTACCTGATCGACGAGGACACCCCGATGATCTGGCGCGGGCCGATGGTAACCCAGGCGCTGGAGCAGCTGCTGCGGGAGACCCGCTGGCAGGGACTCGACTATCTGGTCATCGATCTGCCGCCCGGCACCGGGGATATCCAGCTCACGCTTGCTCAGCGCATTCCGGTGAGCGGCGCCGTCATCGTCACCACGCCGCAGGACATTGCCCTGCTGGATGCGCGCAAGGCACTGAAGATGTTTGAAAAGGTTCGTGTTCCGGTGCTCGGCGTGATGGAAAACATGAGCATCCACGTGTGCAGTCAGTGCGGTCATGAAGAGGCGATCTTCGGTGAGGGCGGCGCAGAGCGCATGGCCGCTGAATACGGCATCCATCTGCTGGGGCGCCTGCCGCTGGATCGGCGCATCCGCGAGAACGCCGACGGCGGACATCCCAGCGTCATCGCTGATCCCGAGGGCGCGGTCGCCAGGACCTATCGTGAGATCGCCCGGCGCGTGGCGGCGCGCCTGTCGCTGCAGGCCAAGGACTACAGCGCGAAGATTCCGAACATCGTGATTCAGCAGAGTTGAAATAAAAAAGCGAGGAAAGTGGAAAGCACAGAGAGGCGCATGTTCTGAAGGATCGGCGGGCAAAGAGCAGGGGTTGGTCCCGGCTTTTTTTTCCTCTTTATCCTTTCCACTTTCGATTCTGACCCCGAGTACCTCTATGTCCATAAAATCTGATCGCTGGATCCGCGAAATGGCGGAGAAGCACGGCATGATCGAGCCATTCGAGCCGCGCCAGGTTCGCGAGGTTGCCGGTAGCAGGGTGATTTCCTTCGGCACATCCAGTTATGGCTACGACGTGCGCTGCGCCGAAGACTTCAAGATCTTCACCAACATCAACTCGGCCGTCGTCGATCCGAAGAACTTCGATTCCAACAGCTTCGTCGACGTGCGTTCCGATGTCTGCATCATCCCGCCGAACTCGTTCGCCCTGGCCCGCACCGTGGAATACTTCCGCATTCCGCGGGACGTGCTCACCGTCTGTCTGGGCAAGTCGACCTACGCGCGTTGCGGGATCATCGTCAACGTCACTCCGCTGGAGCCCGAATGGGAAGGGCACGTCACGCTGGAGTTCTCCAACACCACGCCGCTGCCGGCCAAGATCTACGCCAACGAAGGCGTGGCGCAGATGCTGTTTTTTCAGTCGGACGAGGTGTGTGAAACCTCATACCGCGATCGCGGCGGCAAGTATCAGGGGCAGCGGGGCGTCACTCTGCCGAAGGCCTGACGGGTCCCGGACGAAGGCATTCCTCGCCTGCGGGGTTCCAGGGAACCCGAGGTGAGGGCGCCGCCGCCTAGCGCTCGGCGCCATCCGGCGTCGCGCCCGGTTTTTCCAGCGCGCTGATGGTCAGGGAAAAAATGCGGCGATCCCGGTACTGCTCCACGCGCACCGGCATGTAGTCGAGCGCGGGCGCGCACCAGATGGTCGTGCTGCTGCCGCTGTCCAGCCGATGCAGCTTAACCGTCTCCAGAGTCCCCAGCCGGGTGTGCAGCGTCTCGGTTCCGTCACGCTCGAAGCGATAGATCTTGATGCCGCCGCCATCGGCGACCTCATAACTGAATTCCGTGGCGCCATTCCTGAGATCGCGAGTCAGCGCATATTGGTAGAGCAGCTTGTCCAGGACCGGACCGGGGAGGTGCATGCGCCAGGCATGGCCATTGATTTCGTTGGTGACGCTGTGGGCGGCCCAGTCGAACTCGAGCACGGCATGCCGTTCGCTGCCGCGGCCGATGTGGTGGTATTCATAACGCAGAGGTCGCGGATGTCCGCCTGCCGGGCGCCAGACACTGCGCTCGGTCATGTGGTCACGGCGCACCAGTCCCAGCAGTCCGGCCGGCGAGGAGCGGGATTCGTAGACCCAGGTGCCATCTGCTCCGGCCTGCAGGCTGCGCTCCATGCGAGCGAGAAGCACGGCGTTATGGCGCAGTTCATAAGTGACGGTGAACGGTGAGGGAGTGAAGTCGCCGGCGATCGCGGGAAGGTGGCCGGCGGGGGCCATCAGCAGGGCGGCAAGCACCCCCACTGTATTCAGGCATCCGCGGATGCGGCGCCCGGAAATCACGATCCGGCGGCCGCTCCGCTGCCGGCGGTGACCAGCTCGGCGTAATCGAGCGGCGCGTTCAAGGGCTGCCCGTCGAAGTGCGGCACGCCTTCCTGCAGGCTCAGGCGGCCTTCGGCGATCCAGCCGATCACCAGCGGATAGATGCGATGTTCCGCGGCGAGGACCCGGGCGGCCAGGCTGTCGGGATCGTCATCGGGCAGGACCGGCACCCGCGCCTGCACGATCACCGGTCCGCCGTCCACCTCGGGAGTGACCAGATGGATGCTGGCGCCGTGTTCCGCCACCTTCGACTCTAGGGCGCGGCGGTGGGTGTCCAGACCGGGGAAGGCGGGTAGCAGGGAAGGGTGGATATTGATCATGCGGCCCTCGTGCGCGCGCACGAAGTCTGCCCCCAGAATGCGCATGAAGCCGGCGAGGACGATCAGCTCGGCGCGTGCCGCCGCGATCGCCGCGGCTAGCGCCTGCTCGAATGCTTCGCGACTCGGATAGGCCTGGCGATCGACGACGATCTGTGGAATGCCGGCTTCCCGCGCATGAAGAAGGCCCGGGGCTTCCGGCCGGTCGCTGATCACGGCGGCGATCGTCGCCGGGATGGCGCCGCTGCGGGTCGCTTCGATGATCGAGCGCAGATTGCTGCCGCGCCCGGAGATCAGAACGACGAGCCTGAGCCGGGGCCGTGCCGGGCCCGGGTCGCCTGCCAGCCGGGACTCAGCGGATGATGACATCCGCCTCTCCCGCGTCACGGGTCTGTACCTCACCGATGACGCAGGCAGTCTCGCCGGCAGATGCCAGCAGTTCCAGTGCGCCAGGCGCCTCCGCGGCAGGAACGAGCAGGACCATGCCGATTCCGCAATTGAAGGTCCGGTACATCTCGTTCGCTTCGACCTGACCTTCTGTCTGCAGCCAGGTGAATATTTCCGGCCGCGGCCATGCGGCGCTGTCGATGACCGCTTTCGTCTCCCGCGGCAGGACCCGGGGAAGATTTTCCAGCAGACCACCGCCCGTGATGTGGGCCACCGCGCGCACATCGACGTGCCGTCTCAGTTCGAGCACGCTTTTCACGTAAATGCGCGTGGGCGCGAGCAGCTGATCGCCGAGCGTCGAATCGCCGAAGGCGGAAGACAGCGCCACGCCGCTGCGCTCGATGATGCGGCGGATCAGGGAGTAGCCATTGGAGTGCGGGCCGGAGGAAGCGAGACCGATCAGTACATCGCCAGCCTGCACGCGTGAGCCGTCGATGATCTCGCTCTTTTCCACCACCCCGACGCAGAAGCCCGCCAGATCGTAGTCTCCGGCGGCGTACATGCCGGGCATCTCCGCGGTTTCGCCGCCGACGAGCGCTGCGCCGGCGAGTTCGCAGCCCTTGCCGATGCCTTCCACCACGGCGGCGGCGACATCCACATCGAGATGTCCGGTGGCGTAGTAGTCGAGGAAGAACAGCGGCTCGGCGCCCTGGACCACCAGATCGTTGACGCACATGGCGACCAGGTCGATCCCGATGGTGTCATGGCGTCCGAGCTCGATTGCCAGCCTGAGCTTGGTGCCGACACCGTCGGTGCCCGATACCAGTACGGGTTCGCGATAGCGGTCCAGGGGCAGTTCGAACAGTGCGCCGAAGCCGCCGAGTCCGCCGAGTACGCCGGACCGGGTCGTGCGCCGGGCGATCGGTTTGATGCGTTCCACCAGACGATTGCCGGCGTCGATATCCACCCCCGCGTCGCGATAGCTGAGGGGTGATTTGTGCTTGTCGTTTGCGCTCACGTAAGGGAATCCGTTGATGTGGATCGTCGGGGTAAGGCCGCGCCCGGATGGGCGATTATACCGCATGCGCGGTGTGGACGGCAGCCGCGCTGCTGGTCGCGCGCCTTCCCCATGCGGTATCATCGATCGTTTGTCGGAGACGAGCGACCGGGCCACGCATGGGAGCGAATAAGGGAACTGAGCTATTCCGCCGCCTGTCATCGGGTGTGCTGCTCTGTATTACCTTGCTGGTCGGCGTTGTCGTCGCGGCCGAAATCGAAGATCTGTACGAGGCGCAGGTGCCGGTCACCGGTCAGGCCGAAGCGGAGCGCCTGCGCGCCCTTGGCGATGCATTCGGCGCTGTGCTGGTCAAAGTCTCGGGGCGGCGCGATATCACTGCGCAGCCGGATGTCGCCGCGGCTCTGCAGCGACCCATGAGTTACGTTCAGCAGTACCTCTACACGCCGCTTCCACCCGCCGACGACTCCCCTTACACGGAATCGATGCGGGTGCGTTTCGATGCCAGGGCAGTGGACGCACTGGTGCAGCGCGCCGGAGTTCCCTTCTGGGGACGCGAGCGTCCGGCAACGCTCTTCTGGGTGGCCGTCGATGAAGGGGAGCGGCGCTATCTGCTCGCCGCCGATGATCCGGATGATGTGCGTGCCGCGCTGATGGATGAATCCCGGCGCCGTGGTCTCCCGGCGCTGTTTCCGCTGCTCGATCTGGAGGACCGGGGACGGGTGTCGTTTACCGATGTCTGGGGAAATTTCCGCTCGGTGATTGCCGAGGCTTCGGCCCGCTACCAGGTCGCGGCAATCGCGGTGGGTCGAGTGCTTCTGGAGGGTGACGATCGCTGGTCCGCGCGCTGGTCACTGTATCACGAGGGCATGGAGGATCACTGGTCCGTGCCGGCAACGGAGCCCCGGGCTGCGATCGCCGAAGGTATCGACGCCATCGCCGACACGCTGGCCGGGCGCTATGCGAGAAGCTCACAGGCAGGTGGCGGTGCGTACGCGGACATGATCGTCGCCGGCATCGGCAGCCTGGCGGCATATCGCCGCGCCATGCGTTACCTCGAGCGCCTGGATCAGGTCCGCGAGCTGACGGTGGTCGCGGTGGAAGACGATCGCGCAGTGTTCCGGCTGCGCATCGACGGCGATGCGGAAACCCTGATCAGAACCATCGCATTCGGCAAGACGCTGGTCGCGGCGCCGCTGGAGCGCGGTTCCGCCATCGCAGAGCCGGAGGTTGCGACTCTCAGTTACCGGCTCCTGCCGTGACCCGCGCCGACATCCCCAATATCATCTCCGTAATGCGCATTCTGCTGGTGCTGCCGACGGTCGCAGCGCTGGCCAATGAGAACTTCGTGCTGGCGCTGCTGCTGTTTGCAGTCGCCGGGGTGTCTGACGGGCTGGATGGCTATATCGCCAAGCGCTTCAATTACCAGAGCCGCCTCGGCACCATCCTGGATCCGCTCGCCGACAAGCTCCTGCTCGTTGCCACCTACCTGGTGCTGGCCTGGCTCGGGCTGCTGCCCTGGTGGCTGACCGGCGCGGTCGTCGCCCGGGATCTGCTGATTCTCGCCGGCGCCATTTCCTTCCACGTGTTCATCGGCGAATACGAGATGGAGCCGACGGCGATCAGCAAGTTCAACACAGTGGCTCAGATCGTTCTCGGCCTGGCAGTGGTGTTTTCCGCCGGCGTCTATGCCCTGCCCGATACGGCCATCGACTGGTTCGTCCTGCTGGTTCTGGTCACCACCGTGGTGAGCGGAATCGATTACGTCTGGACCTGGAGTGTCCGCGCCTGGCGGGCGCGCCGCGGATGAGGTTCCTGCCTGTGCAAGGAGTGCCGGTGACGTCACCCGGGATGCGGACGCGCTGCGGCGAGGGAACGCTGGAGGGCATGTGACGGATCAGTTGCCGCTTGGTATCCGGCTGCGGCCGGCGAACACGTTCGATCTGTTCGTGCCGGGAGCCAATGCCGAAGCAGTGGCCTGGCTGGGTGAGCGCGCTGGCGACGGTGTCAGCTTCCTGTGGGGGGCGCCTGGCTCCGGCAGGACGCATCTGCTGCAGGCGGTCTGCCATCAGGCAGCGGCAGCTGGCGTGAGGTCCGCGTATGTTCCGCTTGGCGAGCCGGGACTTGGGCCCGAGGTGCTCGAGGGCCTGGAGGCCCTGCCGCTGGTGTGTGTCGACGATGTCGACGCCATCGCCGGGAATGATGACTGGGAGCGCGCGCTGTTTGCCCTGTTCAACGGACTGAGAGCGCATCGTGCCGGACTGGTTTGCTGTGCCGACCGACCACCGCATGCGCTGGGTCTGAAGCTGCCGGATCTGGTCAGTCGACTGGCCTGGGGGCCGGTCTTCCAGTTGCGCGGTATGGATGATGAGGCGATGGCCGCAGCCCTGCAGGCGCGTGCCTCGGCGCTGGGGCTGGAGATGCCGGATGAGGTGGTGCGGTACCTGATGCGCCGCGAATCGCGCGAGCCGGCGGCACTGTTCGGCCGGCTGGAGCAGCTGGACCGGGCTTCGCTTTCGGCGCAGCGCCGACTGACCGTGCCCTTCGTAAAGCAGGTCCTCGAGGGCATGGCCAGGGACGAGGAGTGAGCGGCGGGGAATATCCCGGGCTTCAGGATCCGGCCCGCTGGCGATCCGCCGTGCTTCTCACGACCCCCTCCAGCACATCCCAGACATTGTCGAGGATGATCGTTTGGGCCTCGGCGGTGGGGTGGATGCCGTCGGGCTGGAAATGACGCGGGCTGTGATCCAGCCCTTCCAGCAGGAAGGGAATCAGGCGGGCGCTGTGCTCGGCGGAAACTTCGGCGTAGATGCGGTTGAAGGCCGACGCGTAGGCGGCGCCGTAGTTGGGCGGCAATTGCATGCCGGCGATCACCACCTGCGCGCCGGCGGCCCGGGCGGTATCTGCGAGCGCGGCAAGATTGTCGCGGGTCTGCGCCAGATCGAGTCCCCGCAGCCCGTCATTGCCGCCGAGCTCGAGGATGACGATCTCCGGCCGATGGCGCTCCAGCTCATGCAGGATTCGTGAGCGCGCACCGCTGGTGGTCTCGCCGCTCACGCTGGCATTGATTACCCGATGAGGCAGCCCCTCGCTCGCGAGGCGCTTCTGCAGCAGGGCTACCCAGCCCTGTTCGCGATCGATGCCCCAGGCGGCGGCCAGGCTGTCGCCCAGCACCATGATGACGGGGGCGCGCTCGGGAAAGGCCGCGATCGGCAGCAACAGCACCAGCAGCAGAAGGAGTTTCGTACGCATGTCCGGTTCTTCCATCAGGCTTGCCATCGAGGTGGCGAATCTCGAAAAGCGTGTCGCCAGCCCGGAAGGTGAGCTGGTCATCCTGCGCGATGTGCAGTTTAGCATCGGAGCAGGTGAGTCCGTCGCCATCGTCGGCGCGTCCGGATCGGGCAAGACCACGCTCCTCGGCATCCTTGCCGGTCTCGATACCCCGACTGGCGGCAGGGTCATCATCGATGGAGTGGACATATTCAGTCTTGACGAAGACGGTCGTGCCGACCTGAGGCGGCGCTCGATCGGATTCGTGTTCCAGTCCTTTCAGCTGCTGTCCAGTCTGACAGCGCTCGAGAACGTGATGCTTCCCCTGGAGCTCGTCGGACGGCGTGATGCCGCGGCGGTGGCAGCGGGGATGCTGGAGCGGGTGGGCCTCGGCATGCGCCTGCAGCATTATCCCCGGCAGCTGTCCGGCGGAGAGCAGCAACGCGTCGCCATTGCGCGCGCCTTCGTCGCCGAACCGGCCCTGTTGTTCGCCGATGAGCCCACGGGCAATCTCGACCAGCGGACCGGCGACCGGGTGATCGAGTTGCTGTTCGATATGAATCGCGAACGGGGCACCACGCTGGTGCTGGTGACGCATGACGAGGCGCTTGCCGCGCGCTGCGGACGCCGCCTGCTGCTGGATGGCGGCAGGCTGGCAGGAGCGGAGTGACGCTGATGCCTCTGTCCCTGCGCATGCTGCTCAGAGACTGGCGCGCCGGCGAACTGCGGGTGCTCACCGCGGCTCTGGTGCTGGCGGTGGTCGGTATCACTGCCGTCGGGTTCTTCACCGACCGGGTGCGGCTGGCGTTGGAGCGGCAGGCGGGCGAACTGCTGGGCGGAGATCTGTCCATTTCTTCGGGGCGTCCGCTGTCCGCCGAAGTTGGCGCGCTGGCGCCCGTGACATTGCGCCAGGCCCATACCATCGAGTTTCCGAGCATGGCGGTGTCCTCCGCGGGGCGCACTGCGCTGGTGGCGATCCGCGCGGTCAGCGCGGAGTATCCGCTGCGTGGCAGCATCCGGGTCAGTGATCAGGCCTTCGCGCCGGATCGCGCGGTCGCGGGCGGTCCGCAGTCCGGCACGGTGTGGGTCGAGACGCGCCTGCTGAGCGCGCTCGGCATCGAGCCCGGCGATGAGATCGGACTGGGCGACGCGTCGTTTCGGGTCGCGGGACTGCTTGCCGGCGAGCCGCTGGCCGGCGGCGGCATGCTGTTCGGTGCGGCGCCGCACGTGATGATGGCGCTGGAGGATCTGGATCGCACCGGCCTGGTACAGCCGGGGAGCCGGGTTCGTCACCGCTATCTTTTCGCCGGAGACGTGGCCGAGGTGGAGGCCTTTCGCGAGGTGGTGAAGCCAAGGCTCGCCGGCGGGGAGCGGCTGGAATCCGTCGAAGATGCCCAGCCGCAGCTGCGTTCGGCGCTGGACCGCGCGCGCAGCTTTCTCAGTCTGGCCGCGCTCAGCAGCGTGCTTCTGGCCGGGGTTGCGGTAGCGATGTCGGCGCGGCGTTTCATTGCCCGGCACCTCGATGGTTCGGCGGTCATGCGCTGCCTCGGTGCGCGCCAGTCGACCGTGCTGGGACTCTATGCTCTGCAGCTGACCTGGCTGGGCTTGGCGGCGATCGCCGCGGGCGGAACCCTGGGCTGGTTTGCACAGTATGGCCTGGAGCGGATCATGGGCACGATGCTGCAGATGAGCCTGCCGGCGCCATCGTGGTGGCCTCTGCTGCCGGGAGCGATTACTGCGCTGGTCACTCTGCTCGGTTTTGCGCTGCCTCCCCTGCTGCACCTGCGCCGCGTGCCGGCGGTGCGCGTGTTGCGCGGCGATGCTGGCGCGATGTCGCCAGCCGGTCTGCTGGCCTACCTGGCCGGGGCGGGAGCCATCGTCGTGCTGCTGCTGTGGTACAGCAGCAGCGTGCGCCTGGGCGTGCAGGTGGCTGCCGGTGCGGCGGCCGCGCTCGCGGTGCTGGCGGCGATCGCCTTCGGGCTGCTGTCCGCGCTGCGCGTCATCTACTCCCGGCTGCCGCCGGTCTGGCGTCCCGGCGTGCGCAGCCTGATGCGGCGTCGCGGCAGCACCGTGGTGCAGCTCATGGCTTTTGGTCTCGGCCTGAGCGTGCTGCTTGCCCTGCTGGTGGTGCGCGATGATCTGCTGAGCGCCTGGGACAGCGCCCTGCCTGCGGATGCCCCCAACCGCTTTCTGGTGAATGTGCAGCCCGATCAGGTCGAGAATCTGCGGACATTCTTTGCGGAGCAGGGGCTCGATGTGCCCGAGCTGTTTCCCATGGTTCGCGGTCGGCTCGTGAGCATCGCCGGCAACCCGGTGGACATCGGGTCCTTCGAGGAGGAGCGCGCGCGGAATCTGCTGCGCCGGGAGTTCAATCTGTCCTGGGCCGAAGAGATGCAGAGCGACAATCGCATCGTCGCCGGCCGCTGGTGGCCGCCCGGGGCAAGCGGCAGTTCCGAGGTTTCGGTCGAGGAGGGGATAGCCGCGGACCTGGGGATAGCGCTGGGAGATGAGCTGGTATTCGATGTCAGCGGTGAGCAGATCCCGGTCCGCGTCACCAGTCTGCGTGCCGTGGCCTGGGACAGCTTCCGCGTGAACTTCTTTGTCATCGCGCCACCCGGGGTTTTTGCTGCTCATCCTGCGACCTGGATCAGCAGTCTGTACGTGCCGCGTGATGATTACCGGGTCCTGGACCGGCTGGTGCGCGCCTTTCCGAACGTGACCGTGCTCGATGTCGCGGCGATCATGGATCATGTGCGCGGCATCATGAATCGCGTCACCGCGGCGGTCGAGTACGTGTTTCTGTTCACTCTGGTGGCGGGGCTGCTGGTGATGTATGCAGCGATCCAGGCAACGCTCGACGAGCGGATCCGCGAGGCTGCGCTGCTCCGCACCCTGGGCGCCGGGCGTGGCCAGCTGCTGCGCGCGCTGATTGCGGAGTTTGCCATGCTCGGGCTGCTGGCGGGGCTGGCTGCTGCCACCATGGCCGGCCTTTCTGGGTGGGCGATCAGCACCTGGGTTCTGGATCTGGCATACAGGCCCGGCCCTGGGCTTTGGCTGCTGGGCGCCGTGGTCGGCGTCCTGGGTATCGGTGTCGCCGGCGTTGCGGGTACCCGCCATGTGATCGCGGTTCCGCCTCTCGGAATTCTGCGCGCGCGGTGAGCGCTGCTTAGACGAACAGGATTTTGTGAATTAAACTGCCGGTATCGGACGACCTGGATCGAATGCGGAAAATGCGGATCGAAACTTCGTTGGCTCGTGTGCTCGCCGTCATCATTGTGATGATGTGCGCGGTGGCTGTGGTCCGCGCGCAGGATGTGCCCCCAGGGCAGATGGTCGCCATCCCGACGGCATGGGGTACTTCTTTCGATGGGTATCTGGCCGGTCCGGCCGATGCCAGTCTCAGCCTGCTGCTGGTGCATGACCGCTGGGGGCTCAATCCACAGGTCAGGCAATGGGCGGACAGAATGGCAGCGCTCGGTTATCGCGTGCTTGCCGTCGATCTGTTCGATGGTCGTGTGGCGCGGCGGGGCGAGGACGGTTCCGCGATCTGGCGCAGCATCGACCCGGTATGGACGGTGGCGAACGTGGACGGCGCGCTTGCCTTCCTGCGCGAGCGGCAGACGCACGTGGTTGCCATCGGCTGGGGCAAGGGTATCGGTCCGCTGGGGGATCTCGCCCGGCGTTCACCGGCGTCGCTCTCGGGCCTGGTGCTGTACTACGACGCGGAAACCACCGCCGAAGCCGGCCGGTTGCCGCCCAGTCCATCGATGCCGGTGCTGGACATCACCGTTGGCCGCAGCCTGGTCCATCCGGCGCAGGATGCCAGCGTGCTGCGAGGCGGGGTCGACGAGGTCTGGCAGGCCACGCAGCGCTTTCTGGCGAGATTCGGCGGCGGCGTGGCATCGTCGTCCCTATCTTTCGCCTACTGAAATATCTACAATGATCGTTTTCGCCGCGAACAGCGCGGCTCGCCTGGCTTCATGATCATTTCTCGGGGTATGCCGTTGTGGAATTGACGGGTGCGGAAATTGTGGTGCGCTTCCTGAAGGACGAGGGCGTCAAGCACGTCTTCGGCTATCCGGGCGGCGCGGTCCTGCACATTTACGACGCCTTGTACCGTCAGGAAGATGTAGAGCACATCCTGGTCCGCCATGAGCAGGGTGCCGCACATGCTGCCGACGGCTACGCGCGATCGACTGGCAAGCCCGGCGTCGTCCTGGTCACTTCGGGGCCCGGCGCGACCAACGTGGTTACCGGTATCGCCACGGCATACATGGACTCCATTCCGATGGTCATCCTCACCGGCCAGGTTCCGACCAACCTGATCGGCAACGATGCCTTCCAGGAGGTCGATGCCGTCGGCATCACCCGGCCCTGCGTGAAGCACAACTTCCTGGTGAAGAGCGTCGAGGAACTGGCGATCACCCTGAAGAAGGCTTTCTACATCGCCACCACGGGACGCCCGGGGCCGGTGCTGGTCGACATCCCGAAGGATGTCACTGCGCAGCGCACGAACTACGTCTATCCGCAGGAAGTCAGCCTGCGCTCGTACAACCCGGTGTTGAAGGGGCATGCGGGACAGATCCGTCGCGCGGCGAGACTGATGGCCTCTGCCGAGCGCCCGATGATCTATACCGGCGGCGGTGTCGTCCTCGGCGAGGGTTCCGATGCCCTGACCGAGCTGACCCGTATGCTCGGCTATCCCATCACCAATACCCTGATGGGGCTGGGGGCCTATCCGGCCACCGACCGGCAGTTCCTCGGCATGCTGGGCATGCACGGCACCTACGAGGCCAATATGGCGATGCACCATTGCGACGTGCTCATCGCCATCGGCGCCCGTTTCGACGACCGTGTCACCGGCAACATCGAGAAGTTCTGCCCGACGGCGAAGATCGTGCATGTCGATATCGACCCTTCGTCGATCTCGAAGAATGTGCGCGTGGACATTCCGATCGTGGGCGCAGTCGACAGCGTGCTGCGGGACATGATCAAGGTACTTCGCGAGGAAAACCTCCGGCCGAACGAAGAAGCGCTCGCGCGCTGGTGGCAGCAGATCGAGGAATGGCGCAAGACCCAGTGTCTGCGCTATGAGAACGGTGGCGAGATCATCAAGCCGCAGTACGTCATCGAGCAGCTGTATGATGTGACCGGCGGCGATGCGTTCGTCACTTCCGACGTCGGCCAGCACCAGATGTGGGCGGCGCAGTTCTACAAGTTCGATCGGCCGCGTCGCTGGATCAACTCCGGCGGGCTCGGCACCATGGGTTTCGGTCTGCCTGCCGCCATGGGAGTGCAGCTTGCCCATCCCGATTCCACCGTGGTGTGCGTGACCGGCGAGGGCAGTATCCAGATGTGTCTGCAGGAGCTGTCCACCTGCCTGCAGTACGGGCTGCCGGTGAAGATCGTGGCGCTCAACAACCGCTACCTGGGCATGGTGCGACAGTGGCAGGAGTTCTTCTACCAGGGCCGCTATTCGATGTCCTACATGGACGCGCTGCCGGATTTCGTCAAGCTCGCCGAAGCCTATGGCCACGTGGGTATGCGCATCGAGAAGCCGTCCGAGGTCGGTCCGGCTCTGCGCGAGGCGATGAGCATACGCGATCGCGCGGTGTTCCTGGATTTCGTCACCGACCAGAACGAGAACGTCTATCCCATGATCCCCGCCGGTGCGGGCCTCAACGAGATGATCCTGGTCTGAGCCAATGCGTCACATCATTTCCATACTGATGGAGAACGAGGCCGGCGCGCTGTCGCGCGTCGCCGGGCTGTTCTCCGCCCGCGGCTACAATATCGAATCGCTGACCGTCGCTCCGACCGAGGATCCGTCGATCTCACGCATGACTCTGGTGACCCGGGGATCGGACGAGATCATCGAGCAGATCGTCAAGCAGCTGAACAAGCTGATCGATGTCATCCGCCTTCTCGATCTCACCGAAGGTTCCCACATCGAGCGCGAGATGATGCTCATCAAGCTCGGTGCGATCGGTTCGGGTCGCGATGAGATCATGCGTCTCACCAATATCTTCCGGGGACGCATCATCGACGTCACGGGCAAGACTTATACCATCGAGCTGACCGGCACCAGTGACAAGCTGGACGCCTTCATCGCCGCGCTTGGCGACATCCCCATCCTCGAGACCGTGCGTTCGGGGGTGTCCGGAATCGCGCGCGGCGAGAAGAGTCTCGCTCTCTGAGCCCTTTCAGTCCGTAATCAAGCAGCTTCCAGCAGGGGATTTTCGCAACATGAACGTCTATTACGACAAAGATGCCGATATTTCGATCATCCGCGGCAAGCGGGTCGCCATCCTGGGCTATGGCTCCCAGGGACATGCTCATGCCAACAACCTCCGCGATTCCGGCGTCGATGTCGTCGTCGGTCTGCGGCCTGGTTCCGGCTCTGAAGCCAAGGCGAAGAAGGCTGGCCTGACGGTTCTGCCCGTGGAGCAGGCGGTCGAGGGAGCGGACGTGGTGATGGTGCTGGTGCCCGACGAGCATCAGGCCGCGCTTTATCGCGATGTCATCGCGCCGAAGATCCGCCAGGGGGCCGCGCTCGCCTTCGCGCATGGTTTCAACATTCATTTCGGCCAGATCGAGCCGCGCGCGGATCTCGACGTGATCATGATCGCGCCCAAGGGGCCGGGTCATCTGGTGCGCTCGACTTATACCCAGGGCGGCGGGGTCCCGAGCCTGATCGCGGTTTATCAGGATGCGAGCGGCCGGGCCCGCGACATCGCGCTTTCGTACGCCAGCGCCAATGGCGGCGGCCGCGCCGGCATCATCGAGACCTCCTTCCGTGAAGAGACCGAAACCGATCTGTTCGGGGAGCAGGCCGTTCTGTGCGGCGGCGCGACGGCGCTGGTCCAGGCGGGTTTCGAAACCCTGGTCGAAGCCGGCTATGCACCCGAGATGGCCTATTTCGAGTGTCTGCACGAACTGAAGCTGATCGTCGACCTGATGTACGAGGGTGGCATCGCCAATATGCGCTACTCGATTTCGAACACGGCCGAGTATGGCGATCTGACGCGCGGCCCGCGCGTCATCACTGACGAAACCCGGGCCGAGATGCGGCGTATCCTGAAGGAGATCCAGACGGGCGAATTCGCGCGCGAGTTCATCCTGGAGAATCAGGCCGGGGCGGCGACGCTGAAGGCCAAGCGCCGTATTGGCCGGGAGCACCAGATCGAGGCGGTGGGCGCGCGTCTGCGCGACATGATGCCATGGATCAAGGCCAACAAGATCGTCGATCAGGAGCGGAACTGACCGGCTGCCGGGCGGCTGTCCTGCGGACACCGCCCGGCCTCGGTTTGCGTTCCGAAATTCTCGTTCCGACCCTGCGCAACGGCTGATGAGCGAGAGCGAGGGAGCCAGGCAGCGGCGGCGCGGTATCTATCTGCTGCCCAATCTGTTCACCACGGCGGCGCTGTTCGCCGGTTTCTATGCCATCGTCGCCGCCACGCGCGACGAGTTCGCCGCCGCGGCGGCAGCCATCTTCGTCGCGATGATTCTCGACGGCCTCGACGGTCGCGTCGCCCGCCTGACCAATACCCAGAGTGATTTCGGCGTCCAGTACGACAGCCTGTCGGACATGGTCGCATTCGGTTTGGCGCCGGCGCTGGTGATGTATGAGTGGTCTCTGGGCAGCATCGGCAAGTTCGGCTGGTTGGCTGCCTTCCTCTATGCCGCCGCGGGAGCCCTGCGTCTGGCGCGGTTCAATACTCAGGCTGCGACCATGGACCGCGGTTATTTTCAGGGGCTGGCATCGCCGGCCGCGGCCGCGCTCGTCGCCGGCATGGTCTGGGTCGGGGCCAGCTACGAACTGGTCGGCAGCGAGCTGACTGCGATCACCTTCCCGCTCACCGTGCTGGCCGGGGTGCTGATGGTGAGCAATGTCCGTTACCACAGCTTCAAGAACCTCGACCTGCGCGGCCGGGTCCCGTTCGTCGCGGTACTCGCCGTGGTGCTGATCTTCGTCCTGGTGTCGGTCGATCCACCGATCGTGCTGTTCGGTCTGGCGGTGATCTACGCCTCATCGGGCCTGGTCCTGACCCTGCTGCACCTGCATCGCCATCGCCGTGAACGCGCGGTCGTGCGCGAGCATCCCCCGGCCGAAGGCGACGGCGACTGAGTGCCGTGCTGGCGCGGAGTTGGCAAGGCGTGTTTTTTCCCCTATATTCCCCTGCATGAACTTCACTGCCCGCATCACCCGGTTCCAGCCGCTGACTGCTCTTCCGTCCGTCGGTGAGCGCGCGCTGTCCGTGCTGCGCCTGCTGCTGCCCTGCCGGGGCAGCTGACACACTCTTCGATTACCGCTGCAGTACCCGAGTCCGACCCCCCCGAGCCGGGGTGACGTCTTTCCGGCATAATGTCGATTACCGATTTCGTGCCGCTGGTCGGACTGTACCGGAATCGTATTCGCAGCCTCGGTTCCGGTTTAAACTGGCATGGCACAGGAGCACAACATGAGCGGCAAAGACAGACTCATCATTTTCGATACCACGATGCGCGACGGCGAGCAGAGTCCCGGCGCATCGATGACCCGCGAGGAGAAGCTGCGCATCGCCAAGGCGCTCGAGCGCATGCGCGTGGATGTGATCGAGGCCGGCTTCCCGGCCGCCAGCCCCGGAGATTTCGAGGCGGTCAAGGCGGTTGCCGAAGCTGTGCGCGACAGCACGGTTTGCGGTTTGTCGCGCGCGCTAGATAATGACATCGACAAGGCTGGTGAGGCCCTCAAGGGGGCGGCGTCGGGGCGTATCCACACGTTCATCGCCACTTCGCCGATCCACATGCAGCACAAGCTGCGCATGACTCCTGATCAGGTGCTGGAGCGGGCGGTCGCCGCGGTAAAGCGCGCGCGCCAGTATACCGACGACGTCGAGTTCTCCGCCGAGGACGCGGTACGCTCTGACTTCGATTTTCTCTGTCGCGTCTTCGATGCCGTGATCAAGGCCGGAGCGCGCACCATCAACGTTCCGGACACGGTTGGTTACAGCCTTCCCGGCCTGTGGGGAGACCGCATTCGCCAGCTGATCGAGCACGTGCCCGATGCCGACAAAGTGGTGTGGTCAACGCACTGTCACAACGATCTGGGCATGGCGGTCGCCAATTCGCTCTCGGCGGTGCTGGCGGGCGTGCGCCAGGTCGAATGCACGATCAACGGTCTCGGTGAGCGCGCCGGCAATGCCAGCCTCGAAGAGATCGTTATGGCGGTCAAGGTGCGGCGCGACGTATTCACCTGCGACACGCGCATCGACACCACGCAGATCGTGCCGACCTCCAGGCTGGTGAGCCAGATCACCGGTTATCCGGTGCAACCCAACAAGGCGGTGGTCGGCGCCAATGCCTTTTCGCACGAGTCCGGTATCCATCAGGACGGTGTGCTGAAGAGCCGCGAGACCTACGAAATCATGCGCGCCGAGGATGTCGGCTGGAGCACCAACAAACTGACGCTCGGCAAGCTGTCCGGACGCAATGCCTTCCGCGCGCGCCTGAATGAGCTCGGCATCCATCTCGACAGCGAGGAGGCGCTCAATGCGGCGTTTGCGCGCTTCAAGGAGCTGGCCGACAGAAAGCAGGAGATCTACGACGAGGATCTGCATGCGCTCGTTTCCGACACGGCAGTGAGCGACAGCGAGCGGATCCGTCTTCTGTGGCTGCGCGTGTGCTCCGAGACCGGCGAGTTGCCCAAGGCGGAGGTGGTGCTCGAAGTGGATGGCGAGGAACACCGGGCGGAAGCGGAAGGCGGCGGTCCTGTCGATGCCTGCTTCAAGGCGGTCGAGTCCATCGTGCAGAGCGGGACCCAGCTGCAGCTGTACTCGGTGAGCAACATCACCGGTGGCACCGATGCGCAGGGCGAAGTGGCTGTTCGTCTCGAGCGCGGTGGCCGGATAGTCAATGGCCAGGGCGCAGACACCGACATCATCGTCGCTTCAGCCAGGGCTTACATCAATGCGCTGAACCGGATGATGGAGCCTGCGCGCCGGATGCATCCGCAGGTCTGAGCGAGTGAGCGGTCGTTCGACGAATCGACGGTCCTGTCTCGTGGTGGTGAGCCGCTGCTGATGGATCCGCTGGCGCTGCGCTACCTGCGGGCGATGGGCATACAGGCATGGGCCGATCGCAATGGGCCGGGGCCGGCCCGGGCGGCGTTCGTCAATGAGCATGCCGAGCCCGCCCTTCCCGGCGTCGATGACCCGTCCACCACCACGGCGTCGGAGGCCGGCGACGAAGCCGAGTGGGCGGCTCTCGAGGAAGAAGTGCGTACATGCACGCGCTGCGCCCTGCATCAGAGCCGCAGCCGGGCGGTGTTCGGCACTGGCAGTCGCCATGCCGGGCTGATGGTGATTGGCGAAGCGCCGGGCGCCGATGAGGATCGCCAGGGGCTTCCCTTCGTCGGGCGAGCCGGTCAGCTGTTGAACGAGATGCTGGCGGCGATCGGCCTGCCGCGTGAAGCCGTATACATCGCCAACATCCTCAAGTCCCGTCCACCGGGCAATCGTGATCCCTTGCCCGAGGAGGTCGCGGCCTGCGAGGGTTTCCTGCGCCGGCAAGTTGCACTGGTGCGGCCCCGGGTCATCCTTGCCGTCGGGCGCATCGCCGCCCAACATCTGCTTGGAACCGACCAGCGTGTCGGCTCGCTGCGCGGACGCGTGCACCAGCATGCTGCGACGCCTCTCGTCGTTACCTATCATCCGTCTTACCTGCTGCGCACGCCGGGAGACAAGCGCAAGGCCTGGGAGGATCTGCTGCTAGCCGCCAGCCTGCTGCGTCAGTCCGGCCGGTGAGGTCTGCATCGATCATGGTCCCCGTTCCGATTCCGGTGTAGCTTAGGGTGATGGTGGCCAGAGGCGACGAGATCACGGGTGTGCGGGGCAAGGCGGAGGAGGTCTCGCTCGGTTTTTCCGTCATGACCCTGGATGATCTGCCCACGGTGATCGGTATCGAGCGGCGCTCGTACGATTTTCCCTGGAGCGAAGGGATCTTTCGCGATTGTATCCGCGCCGGTTATTACTGCGTGCTGCTGACCCGCGGCACAGAGGTGCTCGGTTACGGCGTCATGGTTGTCGCTGCCCAGGAAGCGCATCTGCTCAATCTGTGTATCGATCTGGAGCGACAGGGGAAGGGGTATGGCCGCCGGTTGCTGGAGCATTTCATTGCCCGCGCCCGCGAGCTCGGTGCCGAGCGCATGCTGCTCGAGGTTCGCGTTTCCAATCTGATCGCGCAGGCGCTGTATGAAAGCATCGGCTTCATCGAGATCGGCATACGGCGCGGCTATTATCCGGACCGGATCGGGCGTGAGGACGCCATCGTCCTCACGCTGCCGCTTACCGACCCATCAGGACAGCCGGACAGCGCTGTGACGGGCTGATGCACGCACCCGGATTCCGCTGCGCGCCACCGTGCCGGGCGCGGCGCCTCCCCGGTGTCAGTGCTCCAGTCTGCGGTACTTGATGCGCTGGGGAACATCGGCATCGGTACCGAGGCGCCGGCGCCGGTCGGCTTCGTAATCCGCGTAATTCCCCTGGAACCACTCCACGTGGCTGTCGCCTTCGAAAGCAAGGATGTGGGTGGCGATACGATCGAGGAACCAGCGGTCATGCGAGATCACCACCGCGCATCCCGGGAAGGCCAGCAGCGCTTCTTCGAGTGCCCGCAGCGTCTCCACGTCGAGATCGTTGGTGGGTTCGTCCAGCAATAGCACGTTCCCGCCGCTGCGCAGCAGCTTGGCCAGATGCACGCGGTTGCGCTCGCCGCCGGAAAGATCGCCGATTCGCTTCTGCTGGTCGCTGCCCTTGAAATTGAACCGTCCCACATACGAGCGTGAGGGAGTCTCGTACTTCCCGACGACGATGATGTCCTGTCCGTCGGAGATTTCCTCCCACCCCGTCTTGGAGTCGTCGAGCGCATCGCGCGTCTGGTCGACCATGGCCAGCTGAACGGTCTCGCCGACCTCGATGTCTCCTGCGTCGGGCTGCTCCGCGCCCGCCAGCATGCGAAACAGAGTCGACTTGCCGGCGCCGTTGGGGCCGATGACGCCGACGATGCCTCCAGGCGGCAGGCTGAAGCTCAGCCCGTCGATCAGCAGGCGATCACTGAACGCCTTGCGCAGATCGCGCACTTCGATGACCTTATCTCCGAGTCGCGGACCGGGCGGAATGTAGATCTCCCGGGTTTCATTGCGCTGCTGGAATTCCTGGGACGACAGCTCCTCGAAGCGGGCGAGACGCGACTTGCTCTTGGCGTGACGGCCCTTCGGGTTGCTGCGCACCCATTCCAGTTCCGCCTTCATCGCGCGCTGGCGGGCATTCTCCTGGCGCTCCTCCTGTTCGAGCCGCTTTTCCTTCTGCTCGAGCCAGGAAGAATAGTTGCCTTCCCACGGTATGCCATGGCCGCGATCGAGCTCGAGAATCCAGCCGGCGACGTTATCGAGGAAGTAGCGGTCATGGGTGACGGCCACCACTGTGCCGGGGAAATCGTGCAGATAGCGCTCGAGCCAGGCGACCGATTCGGCATCGAGATGGTTGGTGGGTTCGTCGAGCAGCAGCATATCGGGCGCCGACAGCAGCAGACGGCACAGCGCGACGCGGCGGCGCTCGCCGCCGGACAGCTTGGTGACGTCGGCATCCCAGGGCGGCAGCCGCAGCGCATTGGCTGCGATCTCCAGCTTGCGGTCCAGTTCCCAGCCGCCCGCCGCATCGATCGCGTCCTGCAGACGCGCCTGCTCTTCCAGCAGGGCATTCATTTCGTCGTCGTCCAGCGGCTCAGCGAACTTCATGCTCACTTCATTGAAGCGATCGAGCAGCGCCTTGGTCTCCTTGACGCCTTCCTCGACGTTGCCGCGCACGTCCTTGCTGGGGTCGAGTTCCGGCTCCTGCGACAGGTAGCCGATGCGGATGCCTGGCTGCGGCCGGGCTTCGCCGAGATAGTCCTTGTCGACGCCGGCCATGATGCGCAGCAGCGTCGATTTTCCCGAACCGTTGAGGCCGAGTACGCCGATCTTGGCGCCGGGGAAGAAGGACAGCGAGATGTCCTTGAGAATCTCGCGCTTGGGCGGCACGACCTTGCCGACCCGGTTCATCGTGAAGATGTACTGTGCCATGGACGAATACTGGATCCTTGGAAAAAAGTGAACTAGGACAGCGATGTTAGCATAAACGCGCGAGCTCTGCCCGAGGCCCGGGGTGTGCTATAGTGCGCCGATTCGCGGACATGCAGACGATGAAAACTTCCTTTTTCCCCCGATCCCGCACGCGGACACTGCCCGGCCTGACAGCGGCCGCCCGCGGCCGCTGCCGAGAAACGGCGGCATCATGAACAGCAGCGAAACCCTGGCCGCCATCATCGAGCGCTTCGCGGCGCGCTTCGAGGCGGCCGACCTGACTTTCGGACACGGTACGGACAACGCCCTCGATGATGCGGCCTGGCTGGTGCTGGCCGGGCTGGGCCTGCCGCCGCAGGTGCCGGACAGCGTGCTCGATACCGTGCTGGATGCGCAGGAGATCACACTCCTGGAGGCGTTGGCCGATCGGCGCGTGAACGAGCGGCTGCCGACCGCCTATCTCGTGAACACAGCTTGGTTCTGCGGCTTGCGCTTCCAGGTCGATGAGCGCGTGCTGGTTCCGCGCTCACCGATCGCCGAGCTGATCGAGACCGGCTTCGCGCCCTGGATGCCGGAAGGTGCGCCGGTGCGGCGCATTGTCGACATCGGCACCGGTAGCGGCTGTATTGCCATCGCCTGTGCCTACGCCTTTCCCGAAGCGCAGGTCGATGCGGTGGATGTTTCCGACGATGCGCTCGCAGTCACCCGCAGCAACATTGCGATGCATGCGCTCGAGGACCGCGTTCGCGCGGTGCGGGCGGATGTGTTCGACGGATTGGCGCCGGCCCGCTATGACATCATCGTCAGCAACCCGCCTTACGTCGATGCCGAAGCGATGCGCGAGTTGCCGGGCGAGTATCGTCACGAACCGGCGTTGGGACTCGCCGCCGGAGAGGATGGCCTGGATGTCGTGATGAGAATCCTGGCCGGTGCGCGCGAGCGTCTGCAGCCTGGCGGAATCCTCGTCGTCGAGGTCGGCGATTCGATGGAAGCGCTGGAGCGGCGGCTGCCGCAAATGCCATTCCTCTGGCTGGAGTTCGAGCGTGGCGGTCACGGCGTGTTTCTGCTCACGGCAGAGGATCTGCAGGCGGCGGGCTCCTTGTAGCCTCAGCCGGGTTATGGTCTGATAACGCTTTCCTTCCAGTCGATCTGAATCATGTCCGGCAATACTTACGGCAGACTGTTCACCGTCACCAGCTTCGGCGAAAGCCACGGGCCCGCGATCGGTTGCGTGGTCGATGGCTGTCCTCCGGGGCTTGCGCTCGATGAGTCCGATATTCAGCGCGAACTCGACCGGCGCAAGCCGGGACAGTCGCGACACGTCACGCAGCGCCGCGAGACCGACGAGGTCGAAATCCTTTCCGGCGTATTCGAAGGGCATACGACGGGCACGCCGATCGCTTTGCTGATCCGGAACATCGATCAGCGTTCCAAGGACTACGCGAAGATCATGGGCCGTTTTCGTCCCGGTCACGCGGATTACACCTATCAGCAGAAGTACGGGCGGCGGGATCACCGGGGCGGCGGCCGTTCATCGGCGCGCGAAACCGCGGCCCGGGTCGCAGCGGGCGCGATCGCGAAGAAATATCTGCGTGAACGCTATGGCATCGTCGTGCGCGGCTATCTGGCGCAGCTTGGACCGATCAGGGCCGTCGGTTTCGACTGGGACGAGGTCGATCGCAATCCCTTCTTCTGTCCCGATGCCGGCAAGGTGGCCGAGATGGAAGCCTACATGGATGCGCTGCGCAAATCGGGCGACTCGGTCGGCGCGCGCATCAATGTGGTGGCCAGCGGGATGTTTCCGGGCCTGGGCGAGCCGGTGTTCGACCGCCTCGACGCCGACATTGCGCATGCGCTGATGAGCATCAATGCGGTCAAGGGTGTAGAGATCGGCGCCGGCTTCGCCAGCGTCGAGCAGAAGGGCTCCGAGCACCGCGACGAGATCACGCCCGCCGGCTTCGTCGGTAACGACGCCGGCGGCGTTCTGGGTGGTATATCTACTGGCCAGGACATCATCGCCAGCATCGCCCTCAAACCGACATCGAGCATCCGTCTGACCGGGCACACCATCGATGTGCAGGGCAAACCGGTGGAAGTGGAAACCACCGGACGGCATGATCCGTGCGTCGGCATTCGCGCTACTCCCATCGCCGAGGCAATGCTGTCGATCGTGCTGTTGGATCACGTCTTGCGCCATCGGGCGCAGAACATGGACGTCAGATCCGAGACGCCGGTGGTGCCGGCGGGTACGTCCACAAAGGACTGAGGCCGGGTACTCCGCATCCGACCGAGGCTGCCTCCTGGATCGCGGATCCATGACAGCCTCCGGTTCGCCCGGACGTGGCGATCAGCGCGGCGTGATCCGCACCGGGGTTTCCCGTTACTTTCATTCGATCATTCGCAGTGTCCCGGATGTATCTCCGCCACTCGACATTCTATTTCTGGTACTTCGCCGCGCTCGGAGCGTTGCTGCCCTACTGGGGGCTGTATCTGCAGTCGCGCGGATTCGGCGCAGCGGAGATCGGCGAACTCATCGCGATCATGATGGTCACCAAGCTGGTGGCGCCGGTGGCCTGGGGGTGGGTGGCCGACGCGACCGGGCGTCGCATGCTGATCGTGCGCAGCGCATCGCTGCTCGCGATGATCTGCTTTGCCGGCGTTTTTCTGGAAGGCGGATACTGGTGGCTCGCGGCGGTGGTGGCAGCGTTCAGTTTTTTCTGGAATGCGGCGCTGCCTCAGTTCGAAGCGGTTACGCTCACTCGCCTGGGCGGGCAGTCTCACCGCTATGCCAGTATCCGTCTATGGGGATCGATCGGCTTCGTCATCGCGGTCGTCGTCATGGGGCCCTTGCTCGATCGCCATGGCGCGGCACTGCTTCCAGCGGTGCTGATGGCCTTGTATCTCGCCATCTGGCTGTCCAGTCTGGCCGTTGCCGAAGCCCCGGTGCCGGCTCTGTCGGAACGCCCGGTTTCCTTCTGGGAAGTTCTGCGCCGCCGCGATGTGATCGCATTGCTGCTGATGTGTCTGCTCATGCAAGCCAGTCACGGTCCTTACTACAGCTTCTTTTCGATCCACCTGGAAGCGGAGGGCTATCAGCGCTGGCTGATCGGGCAGCTGTGGGCGTTCGGCGTTCTGGCCGAAATCGCGGTCTTCATTTTCATGCACCGTCTGCAGCCGCGATACAGTGCGCGGCAGTTGCTGCTGGTGAGCCTGGCGCTGACCACGATCCGCTGGCCGCTGATCGCCTTCGGCACGGATTATCTTGCCGTCATCCTGGTCGCTCAGGTGCTGCACGCCGCGAGCTTCGGCGTCTATCATGCGGTCGCGATCACCCTCATCCATGAATTCTTTCAGCGCGGACACCAGGGGCGCGGGCAGGCCCTGTACAGCAGTGTCAGCTTCGGTGCCGGTGGCGCGATCGGCAGCCTCTATGCAGGTTATCTCTGGGAAGTCGGGGGCGCCGCTGCGGCCTTCATGGTCGCGGCCGCGGCCAGTGCGGCGGCCTTTGCGCTGGCGTTGAGAACGATAGGTCGGTCGGTTTGACGGACTCCTGGACGAGGCGTATCATGTCGTGCTCGCGTCGGATCGGGCAGGAAAACGTCGCACCGGGACCCTCGGGGTATAGCGCAGCCTGGTAGCGCGCCAGCTTTGGGAGCTGGATGTCGGGGGTTCAAATCCCTCTACCCCGACCAGCGGCGCGGGCCCGGCGGAAGCGGACGATTGAAACCGCGCACCTGCGCCCGTAGCTCATCCGGATAGAGCATCGGCCTTCTAAGCCGAGGGTAGCAGGTTCGAGTCCTGCCGGGCGCGCCAAAACGCTGCTTAAAGTCAAAAGCGGAAAGAGACTGGCGTTCAGGTCGCTTTCCACTTTATGCTTTTCGACAGTTTTCTGGTGAGCGTAGCTCAGTTGGTAGAGCCCCGGATTGTGATTCCGGTTGTCGTGGGTTCGAGTCCCATCGTTCACCCCAATTTGATGTGCGGATAGACAGCGAAAAGTTGAAATCCGACGGGCTTTTCGCTTTATACTTGCGTTTTTTGGGCCGTTAGCTCAGTTGGTAGAGCAGCTGACTCTTAATCAGCGGGTCGTAGGTTCGAGCCCTACACGGCCCACCATTTTCGGCCCGGCCATTGGTCGGGCTCTCTCCGAAGCTCATTTCCTGCTGAATCCGGAACTTTACGGCGCACCTGAGCGCTGACCGATTGTATAATGGCTTCGAATGCATCGGCCGATGCGCCGGTGGGAAACTGATAACAATATTTCATAACGAGGGCTGTCATGCAGGTTTCGCTGGAAACCATTCAGGGGCTGGAGCGCCGGATGAAGGTGTCCATCCCCGCCGAACGGATCGACACCGAAGTGGCGAATCGCCTGAAGAATCTGACGCGCACCGTGCGTATCAAGGGTTTCCGGCCTGGCAAGGTACCGATCAAGGTTATCGAGAGCCGCTACGGACCTGAGGTCCGCCGGGAAGTCGTAGACGAAGTGACGCGCCAGTCGTTCTATGAGGCGGTCAACCGCGAGCAGTTGCCGGTCGTCGGTGCGCCGCGCTTCCGGCTGAATGCCTTCGAACCGGGCCGGGATCTCGAGTACGAGGCCGAGTTCGAGGTGCTGGGCAAGATCGAACTCAAGCCGATGGACGATGTGGTGATCAGGCGCCCGGTCGCGGAGATCACCGAGGAGGACGTCGATCGGATGCTGGAGAACCTGCGCCGCCAGCGTGGTGAGTGGCGAACGGTCGACCGGCCGGCGGCAAAGGATGATCGCTTGATCATCGACTTTGTCGGCCGCATCGATGGCGAGGAATTCCCGGGCAACCGCGGGGAAAAAGTGGCGCTGATGCTCGGCGCCGGTCAGTTCATCGCCGGTTTCGAGGACGGGCTGGTCGGTGC
The DNA here is from genome assembly GCA_964581365.1 of uncultured Chromatiales bacterium. Taxonomy (GTDB): domain Bacteria; phylum Pseudomonadota; class Gammaproteobacteria; order SZUA-140; family SZUA-140; genus JAITWN01. The sequence goes on along the minus strand of CAZOOF010000030.1, from coordinate 2,041 downwards.
GTCTGCCGGCGAGCAGCGCGTGGTCGATGTCCGCTTCCCGGATGATTATCACGTGAAGGCCGTTGCCGGGAAGCAGGCTCAGTTCGAGATTACGGTTCATGAAGTCGCCGCTCTGGAGCCGGCGGAAGTCACCGAAGACTTCATTCGCAGCTTCGATGTACAGGAAGGAACGCTGGAGGCGCTGCGGGCCGAGTTGCGTAAGACCATGCAGGACGAGATGGACGAGGCGATCCGCGATCGGGTCCGCCGCCAGGCGCTCGATGCACTGCATGCCGGACAGACGGTGGAACTGCCGAAGTCGCAGGTCCAGTCCGAGATGAACATGCTCGCCCAGCAGACCCGCGACATGCTGCGGCGTCAGGGAGTGCCGGAGTCGGCGATCAGCGTCGACCCGAGTGCCTTCGAGGAGCAGGCGAAGCGTCGCGTGGCTCTCGGCCTGCTGGTGGCGGAGATCGCCCGACAGGAGCGTATCAAGGCCAGCCCGGAACAGGTCCGGGAGCGCGTCGACAGCATCGCCGCGGGTTACGAGAATCCGGATGAGGTCCGGCGCTGGTACTTCAGTGATCGCAGCCGCCTTTCCAGCGTCGAGCATCTGGTCCTCGAGGAGCAGGTGATCGACTGGGTGGCATCGAAGGCCAGGGTTGAGGACGAACCCACCGATTTCTCCACGCTGCTCAAGGAGCGGCAGGGGCGTAACGGTCGCTGAGCGGCGGCCGTCACTGCCATCCTGCCCGCGACGGGTTACAATCTTCTGGCGGGTCAGCGGAAGACCTGATCGAGGTGCCGCGGGAGGCGGGTGAGAGAAAATGGGACCCTTCGCCTCCGGCGACCACGGCTTCGACATGTTTTGGCGGCCGGCCGCTAAAGCGGGCAACCCGGCGACCCGATAGTTAGGCTACCGCTCGAGATAAGGATCGCTAATAGCTATGATGAGTATGAATCTGGTTCCGATGGTCGTCGAGCAGACCGCCAGGGGTGAGCGGGCCTACGACATCTATTCCCGTCTGCTCAAGGAGCGGATCATTTTCCTGGTCGGCCCGGTCGAAGACCACATGGCGAATCTGATCGTGGCCCAGATCCTGTTTCTCGAATCAGAGAACCCGGACAAGGACATACATCTTTACATCAACTCCCCGGGCGGCTCGGTCAGCGCCGGCCTGTCGATCTATGACACCATGCAGTTCGTCAAGCCCGATGTGAGCACGATGTGCATCGGACAGGCGGCCAGCATGGGGGCGCTGCTGCTTGCGGGCGGTGCGCCCGGCAAGCGCTACTGTCTGCCCCACGCGCGCATGATGATCCATCAGCCGCTCGGCGGCTTCCAGGGTCAGGCGACTGATATCGATATCCACGCCCGCGAGATCCTGCGCGTGCGCGACCGCCTCAATGACATTCTCGCCCGGCACACGGGTCAGCCCCTTGATAGAATCAAGGAAGACACCGATCGTGATTTCTTCATGTCGGGAACGGAAGCGGTCAGCTATGGTCTGATCGATAAGGTGCTGGAGCGTCGGCAGGCCGCGGCCTGACGGCGACTGGCCCGGACGCGGTGTCCCGGGCCCGAACTTTCATCACAGCACGACAGCGGGGTGGCATATGAGTGATGACAGACACAAGGGCGGTGACGGTGACAAGCTGTTGTACTGCTCCTTTTGCGGCAAGAGCCAGCACGAAGTTCGCAAGCTGATCGCCGGTCCGTCGGTATTCGTCTGCGACGAATGTGTCGAGCTCTGCAACGACATCATCCGCGAAGAGGTCCAGGAAAAGTCGTCGGCGATCAAGGGCAGCAAGCTGCCGCTGCCGCGCGACATCAATCGCATTCTCGATGACTATGTGGTGGGCCAGGCCCGCGCCAAGAAGATTCTGTCGGTCGCGGTCTACAACCACTACAAGCGCCTCGAACTCGGCGTGCGCAAGGACGACGTCGAGCTCTCGAAGAGCAACATCCTGCTGATCGGACCGACTGGTTCGGGCAAGACGCTGCTGGCGGAAACGCTCGCGCGCCTGCTCAACGTACCGTTCACTATCGCCGATGCGACCA
>CAZOOF010000029.1:0-27224 GCA_964581365.1 uncultured Chromatiales bacterium | reverse complement strand
AAAAAAAACCCCGGCAGGGCCGGGGTCCAGAAGCGGAGAGATTATGAGAGCTTGCACCTGTCAGAGTAGACAGGTGCCCGCGCCACAAGTTCCCTGCTTCATCGCAGATAAGCACAAATATTTCCGCCTACTGCCGGTACCAGCGCTCGCGCAGAGCGCGCAGCACGCGTTCGGGGTACTCGGAGCGGCCGAGGCTGCCGTTGTAGCGGGCGAGCGCGCGCTTGAGGTCGCCCTTCTCGATGTCCAGGTAGTGACGCAGGATGGTGCAGCCGAAGCGCAGGTTGGTGGGGGGGTGATGGAGGCTGTCCTCCGGGCGCCCCAGTTCCGCCAGCCAGAACGGCATGACTTGCATCAGGCCCTGGGCGCCGGCCACGGAGATGGCCCAGGGATCGAAATTGCTCTCCACCTCGATCACGGCGAGCACCAGCTCGGGCGGCAGATCGACGCGGGTGGCTTCGCGGTGAATCAGCTTGAGCAGCTGCATCCGCTGCTCGGTGTCGGGTACCCTTTTCGCCAGGCGGCCGGCCATGTCGAGCAGCCATACTTCAGCCTCGAAGCGGTCGGTAAAGCTGGCGGCGTCATCCAGCGCGGCGAGCAGGGCGCGGCGGAGATCGACGTCTTCGCGCTGCGACGATGCATGCGCCGGCGCCGCGCAGAGCGCGGCGGCGAGGCACAGCGTGATGACTGACAGGAAGGCGTTCACCGTGCGGAATCCCATGGGCCATTCCAAGGAGGATGCCGCGCGCCGGCCCGGCGCGGCCTGCGGAGCCGTGATTCGGCCCCTCAGGCTTGATCGGTCGCCGGGTCCCGGGACTTGAGCAGCGGGATCACTTCACCGAGCGGAACGTGACGGACATCCTGTTCCCGGCGGTGCTTGTATTCCACCGTGCCGGCATCCAGGCCCTTTTCAGCCACTACCAGACGATGAGGAATGCCGATCAGGTCGGCGTCGGCGAACATCACGCCCGGGCGTTCGCCCCGGTCATCGTAGGCGGCATCGATGCCAGCATCGAGCAGCGAGCGGTACAGTGCTTCCGCGGCCTCGCGCACGCGTTGAGACTTGTGCGCATTCACCGGCAGAACGACAGCCGTGAACGGCGCCAGCTCCTCCGGCCAGACGATGCCGCGCTCGTCATGGTTCTGCTCGATCGCAGCGGCGACGATGCGGGATACACCGATGCCGTAGCAGCCCATGGTCATGGTGATGGTGCGGCCCTGTTCATCGAGGCAGGTCGCTCCCATGGCCGCGCTGTACTTGGTGCCGAGCTGGAAAATGTGCCCGACCTCGATGCCGCGGCGGATGGACAGCGTGCCTTGCCCATCCGGTGAAGGGTCGCCATCCACGACGTTGCGCAGATCGACGACTCGCGGCTCGGGCAGGTCACGACCCCAGTTGACGCCCACGTGATGCCTGCCGTCTTCGTTGGCGCCGCACACGAAGTCGGATACCGCTGCCGCGGCACGATCGACCAGCACCGGAACGCGCAGCCCGAGCGGGCCGACGGAACCGGGTTCGCAGCCGGCCGCTGCGCGCACCTGTTCGGGGCTGGCGAAAGTGAGCGGCTCGGCGATTTCGGGCAGTGCTTCCGCCTTGCAGGTATTGAGCTCGTGATCGCCGCGCAGGACCAGCGCGATGACATCATCCTCGCTGCCGCGCACCAGCAGCGTCTTGAGGCAGCGCTGGGCGGGGATGCCGAGGAAGCTGCTGACCTCTTCGATGCTGTGCTGGCCGGGCGTGTCCACGGTGCGCATCTCTTCGGCGGGAGCAGCGCGACCACCGGCCGGCGGCAGCGCCTCAGCGAGTTCGACGTTGGCGGCATAGTCGCTCTGGCTGGAGAAAGCGATGGCGTCTTCGCCGGACGAGGCCAGTACATGGAATTCGTGGGAGTAGGCGCCACCGATCGCGCCGGTGTGCGCCCGCACGGCGCGGAACTCCAGCCCCAGCCGGGTGAAGATCCGGGTATAGGTGGCGTACATGAGATCGTACGTCTCCTGCAGCGAGGCCTCGTCGGTGTGGAACGAATAGGCATCCTTCATCAGGAACTCGCGCGCCCGCATCACGCCGAAACGGGGCCGGACCTCATCGCGGAACTTGGTCTGGATCTGATAGAAATTCGCCGGCAGCTGCTTGTAGCTGCGGATTTCGCGGCGGACCAGATCGGTGATGATCTCTTCGTGGGTCGGTCCAAAGCAAAACTCGCGATCATGACGGTCGCGCAGCCGCAGCAGTTCCGGACCGTACTGTTCCCAGCGTCCCGACTCGATCCACAGTTCGGCGGGTTGTACGGCCGGCATCAGCACTTCCTGGGCGCCGGCGCGATTCATTTCCTCGCGCACTACGGATTCCACCCGGCGCAGCACGCGCAGTCCGAGCGGCAGCCAGGTGTACAGTCCGGCCGCAAGCCGGCGGATCATGCCGGCACGCAGCATCAGCCGGTGGCTGACGGTCTCGGCGTCGGCGGGATCTTCTCTCAGGGTGGCGAGGAGATAGCGGGAAAGGTGCATATCGAACCCGGTGGTTGTCGTTGATGGATGCGAAATCGCGCAATACAGGTGTCACGCCGCAGCGTTGCGGCTGCGGCGAACATTGTAGACCGATTTTCGGTGCGCAGCGCGTCCCGCTAGAACCGGTTCCAGGCCGACTTTCGCTTCCAGCGGATCTTGGGGATGATGAGGCCGATCAGTCCGCCGAGCAGGAGTACGCCGGCGCCCACCATGAACCAGTCGCGGTCGCTGCTGTCGCGCAATGCCTCGGCCTGCTGCTCCAGCATCTGGTAATCGCGTTCCAGCCGGGTCAGGCGCTCCTTCAGCGTCCGGTTCTCCTCATCGAGAGCCAGGGCGTTGGCGGAGGTGCGGCGAATCCGGGTCAGCTCCTGCTCCTGGGCCTGGTTGGTGCGGGTCAGCTCGTCGACCTTCGACTTGAGTTCGGTATTGCCGCTGCTGACTTCGCGTTGTTTGTCCCGCAGCTCACGCAGCGCGGCCTCCTGCCGGGCGAGCTCCTGTTCGGCGCGGGCGAGGCGCTCACGGGCGCTGGGCTGTCCATCCAGGAATCGGGTGAGGACCCATCCCTCGGCTCCCTGCGAGGTGCGTACCAGCGACCAACCGCTCTCGCGGTCTTCCTGCAGCACCTGTACCGCAGTTCCACTGCGCAGCATGGAAACGATGCGATGCTGAGTGCTCTGGCCACTGCGCATGTCCACTTCGAGCTGGTCGGTGATGTAACGGGTGGTCTGGGCGTGGGCGAGGCCGGTACAGGCCAACAGTAGCGCAATCAACGGCAGTCTCATGAAGTTCACTTTTTCCCCGTGGTTCGTCTGTTGCTTCGATACTGCAGGACGGCGCGGCGCCGTGCCGGGTTCCGTCTCAGCGGGCTTTGCGGGCGGCCAGCCGGCGCTCCCATGCCAGGGCGCTGCTCACGATCTGCTCGAGGTCATCGTATTGCGGCCGCCAGCCGAGCGCGCCACGGATGCGGGTCGCGTCCGCGGTCAGGGCGGGCGGGTCGCCGGGCCGGCGCGGCGATTCAACGATGTTCAGTCTGCAGCCGGCGACGCGCTGCACCATCTCCAGCACCTCGCGCACGCTGTACCCGTGCCCGTAGCCGCAGTTGAGCACCGTCGAATCGCCGCCCGCGCGCAGATAATCCAGCGCGGCGAGGTGGGCGGCGGCCAGATCCTCGACGTGAATGTAATCCCGTACTCCGCTGCCATCGGGTGTCGGGTAGTCGGTGCCGAAGATCTCGACCTGCTCGCGCTGTCCGGTGGCCGCCTCGCAGGCGACCTTGATCAGGTGTGTCGCCGCGGGCGTCGACTGGCCGATGCGGCCCTGCGGGTCAGCGCCGGCGACGTTGAAATAGCGCAGGATCACATGCTTCATGCCACCGGCAGCCGCTACATCGCGGAGCATCCATTCGGACATCAGCTTGGAGCGGCCGTAGGGGTTGATCGGCTCCAGCGGCGCATCTTCCGCCACTGGGATGGTGCCCGGAATGCCGTACACCGCGGCGGTGGAGGAGAAGATGAAGTGCCTGATACCGGCGCGTTCGCAGCAGGCCAGCAGATTGCGGGTGTTGGCGGTGTTGTTCAGATAGTATTTGAGCGGATCGGCCACCGATTCGGGCACCACGATGTGGGCGGCGAAGTGCATGACCGCCTGCACATCGTTCTGGCGCAGGATCCGTTCCACCAGCTCTGCGTCGCCGGTGTCGCCAACGATCAGTTCGCCATGCAGCACCGCATCGCGCTGCCCGGTGGAAAGATTGTCGAGCACGAGAACGCGCTCGCCGCGCTCGCCGAGCTGCCGAACCACGTGACTGCCGATGTATCCGGCGCCGCCGGTGACGAGAATGGTGTGCATGTCGTGGATAGTGCCGGAATTCCAAGCGAAAAGTATAGTAATGGGGACAGCTGTGCAAGCCGCGCGGGCCAGGGCGCGATGCGTGCGGTAACGACGCGGGCGGAATCAGGCTGACGCAGATCCAGAGTCCGCCACGGTTTCTCCCGATTCGCGTCTGTGAATCGATTGCTCACCGGCTGGCAAGTCTCTGTGTTGTGGTTCATGCTGTTTCGGCTTGTCCGGACCGGGCGCAAGTCGTAAAATGACGGGCTTTACGCCTTTCGGCTTCAAAAAACGAATCCATTCATGATGTTAACTTTTTCTGGAGTGAACAGGAGATGGCATTGCGCATAGGGGTGCCGAAGGAGCGGATGGCCGGCGAACGCCGCGTCGCGCTCGTCCCCGAGGTGGTGGCGCGCCTCTCCAAGCAGGGCTGGGAAGTTCTGGTCGAGCGGGGCGCCGGAGAGCTTTCGTATTTTCCCGACAGCGCCTACGCTGAGGCCGGCGCGCAGCTCACGGATGCTGACGGAATCGGTCAGGCCGATGTGGTCGTCGGCGTTCAGCCCCCGGTAGCTGAACAGCTCGGGCGCATGCGCCGTGGCCAGCTGCTGATCTCGTTTCTGCATGTGCATCGCAATGCCTCGGTAGTGATAGGGCTGCGTGATGCCGGCGTGACCAGCTTTGCCATGGAGCGCATTCCGCGCATCACCCGTGCCCAGGCCATGGACGCGCTTTCTTCCCAGGCAACCGTGGCCGGCTATCGCGCCGCGCTGATGGCCGCCGATCTCAGTCCGTGCTTCTTCCCCATGCTCACCACCGCTGCCGGTACCATTCGCCCGGCGCGCGTGCTGGTGCTGGGCGCCGGTGTGGCCGGACTGCAGGCGATCGCCACCGCGCGCCGCCTCGGCGCCGTGGTCGAGGCCTATGACGTGCGCCGCGCGGCGCGCGAGCAGGTCGAGTCGCTGGGCGCGAAGTTCCTGCAGGTGGAGATGGATGCGGAAGCCGAGGGCGGTTACGCCCGCGAGCTCACCGCCGAGGAAAAGGAACGCGAGCAGGTGCTGCTGCGCAAGAGTATCGCCCAGGCCGACGTGGTCATCACTACGGCCCAGATTCCCGGTCGTCCGGCGCCGCAGCTGATCGCCACGAGCACGGTGCACGACATGAAGCCGGGTTCGGTGATCATCGATATCGCTGCCGAATCAGGCGGCAACTGCGAAGCCACGCGGCCCGGCGAGCGCGTCGAGATCGACGGAGTCACGGTGTACGGCCCCTTGCATGTATCCAGCCAGCTGCCGGTGCATGCCAGCGTCATGTACGCCAAGAACGTGCAGAATTTCCTGGGACTGCTGCGCGGCGAGGATGGATCGTTGCGTGTCGACTGGGATGACGAGATTCTCGCCAGCTCGGTGGTTACCCATGACGGGGCGATCCCGGTAGAGGCGGTTCAGGCCGCAATCGGAGGAACGGGATCATGATCGAAGGAATCTGGGCGGCGCTGTTCATCTTCGCGCTGGCGGCATTTACCGGCTATGAGGTCATCAGCCGGGTGCCCGTGGTGTTGCATACGCCGCTCATGTCGGGCTCGAATTTCATTCACGGCATCGTGCTGGTTGGCGCCATGGTCGCCCTCGGCCATGCTGAAACTCTCACCGGACAGATCATCGGCTTCATCGGCGTGCTCCTCGGCGCCATGAACGCGGTCGGCGGCTACGTGGTCACCGAGCGCATGCTGGAGATGTTCGAGAAGAAGAAACCGTCAAAGGAATCCTGACGTGGAACATCTCATCCAGGCGGTCTACTTCCTGACCATCCTGCTCTTCGTATTCGGCCTCAAGCGCATGAGTGCGCCGCGGACGGCGCGCAGTGGCATTCGCTGGGCCGGTGTAGCCATGGCGCTCGCCGTGGTGGTTACCATGCTGTGGCCGGGCATGGCCAACGTCGGCCTGATGCTCACCGCCATCCTGGTCGGCTCTTTCTTCGCCTGGGTCAGTGGCCGCAAGGTGGCCATGACCGACATGCCGCAGATGGTGGCGATCTACAACGGCATGGGCGGCGGCGCGGCGGCGGCCATCGCGGCGGTGGAGCTTCTGCGCGGTGAAATGGCGAATACCGGCCTCATCCTGCTCAGCGTCAGCGGCGGATTGATCGGCGCCATCGCCTTCAGCGGCAGCATGATTGCGTTCGCCAAGCTGCAGGGCCTGATCGGTGGACGCCCGATCACTTTCCCCGCGCAGCAGTCGCTGAACCTCATCGTGCTAGTGCTCGCCGTGCTGCTCGGCGCCAGTATGCTCGACGGTCAGGCCAGCTGGCAGATCATCGCCCTGTTCTTCATCGTCGCGATGGCCTATGGCGTGATGATGACGCTGCCGATCGGCGGCGCCGACATGCCGGTGGTGATCTCGCTGTACAACGCGCTCACCGGTCTCGCGGTGGCGTTCGAGGGCTTTGCCATCGGCAATGCCGCGATGATCGTCGCCGGCACCATCGTTGGCGCCGCAGGCACCATGCTCACCCAGCTCATGGCCAAGGCCATGAACCGGCCGATCAGCAATGTGCTCTTCAGCGGCTTCGGCAAGACAGTGACCGGAGTGAGCGAGGATGTGCAGGGATCGCTGAAGCCGATTGAGGCCGAAGACGCCGCGGTCATGATGCGCTATGCCTCGTCCGTCGTCATTGTGCCCGGCTATGGCATGGCGGTCGCTCAGGCGCAGCACAAGATTCGCGAGCTGACCGATCTGCTGGGCAGCTATGGCGTCGACGTCAAGTTCGCCATCCATCCGGTGGCGGGGCGCATGCCCGGGCACATGAATGTGCTGCTCGCCGAAGCCGGTGTGGCATACGAGAAGCTCTATGACCTCGAAGAGATCAATGCCGCTTTCGCCTCGACCGAGGTGGCGCTGGTCATCGGCGCCAACGACGTCGTCAACCCGGTCGCCCGGACCGATCCGTCGAGCCCGATATACGGCATGCCGATCCTCAACGTGGACAAGTCTCAGAACGTGCTGGTCATCAAGCGAGGCGCCGGTACCGGATTCGCCGGCATCGAAAACCATCTGTTCTATCGCGACAACACCCGCATGCTCTATGGCGATGCCCAGGGCATGGTTGCCGCGCTGATCCAGCAGCTCAAGCAGATCGACTGAACCAGACCGGACCCCGAGAGCCTTCGGGGTCCGGTCCTGCCTTCATTTCTGACGCAGTTCGCCGCGGCGCAGCCGCGAGCATCCGCCACAGCGGCAGCGCCGCCGCGCGCAGAATTCCTGCTGGTTGATCAGAAGACGACGCTGGCAGCGTCGAAGACGGGACCGTCGACGCAGACGCGCTTCATCGCCGGTCCCTGGGGGGTGTTGATCCGAACGGCGCAGCCCGCGCAACCGCCTACGGCGCAGGCCATGTATTCCTCGAGCGAAACCTGAGCGGGCAGATCGAACTCGCGCGCCAGGGCCGCCGTCGCGGCAAGCATTGGGTGCGGGCCGCAGGCAAAAATCTCCACTTCAGCGAGCTCTTCCTTTCCCAGCGTGTTCAGCCAGGCGCGGGCGAGATCGGTCACATAGCCTTCGTGACAGCCGGCGAATCCCTGCAGGCTGGCGAGCCGGCTGGGAATGCCCCAGTCCTCCAGCAGCGGCATGGAGGCGATCGCCGCTGCGGGCATGCCGGGCACCACGATCTGGGATGGCCGCGGCCGGAACGGGAACGGAGTCTCCGAACCCATCATGACCAGCGGGCGATATCGTGAGTCCGCCTTCAATTCTTCGGCGAGAAACACCATCGGCGGAATGCCGACGCCTCCGCCCAGCAGCAGCGTGCGCGGCCGCTCCGGATGGACCTGGAACGACTGGCCGATGGGGCCGATTGCACTCAGCCGTTCGCCGGGCTGCCGGGTTGCCAGCAGGCTCGTGCCCCGGCCGAATACGCGATAGAGCACATCGATCCATCCGGCCTCGCGGCCGCTGCGCATGATCGAGAAGGGCCGGCGCATGGGCAGTTCCGGTCCGCATGACAGATGGATGAATGAGCCGGGACGCGCGGTGGCGGCGATTTGCGGAGCCTTCAGGCGCAGGATGTGCTGGCGACCTTCATGGGCTTCGTGGGCGAGGATTTCAGTTTCCTCGACATGTATGGTTCCGCGATGCTGGCTCATCGATTGGCAGTCCGGCTGTTGGGAAGGCAATTATACGTCTTGCCGGGCGAGGCCCGCTTCATCGCGCTGATAGACGACACGGCCGGATAGCAGGGTGTGGCTGACGCTGCCCTTCATCTCCCAGCCAAGGAAGGGCGTGTTCAGCCCGCGGCTGCCCATGGTTTCCCGGCTGAGGATCCAGTGGCGCTCCGGATCGAACACGCAGATATCGGCCGGCAGACCGATATCCAGCCGCCCGGCCGGGATGCCGAGTACGCGGGCCGGATACCAGCTCAGCCGCGCGACCAGATCCGACATGGAAATCACGCCTTCGTCGACGAGACGCAGGGTCAGTGGTAGCAACGTATCCAGACCGGAGATGCCGGCCTCGGTTTCGGTGAAGGGGCGCAGCTTGGCATCAGCTTCGTGCGGCTGATGGTCAGAGCAGATCGCGGTGATGGCGCCGCGCGTCAGCCACTGCCTCAGGCCTTCGCGGTCGCGCAGGGTACGCAGCGGTGGCTGAACGTGACACAGCGCGTCGAAATCGAGCACATCGTTCTCACTGAGATGCAGGTGGTGCGCGCTTACATCCGCCGTCACCGGCAAACCGTCGTGCTGCGCGCGCGCGATCATCTGCGCCGCGCGCGCGGTCGAGAGCAGCGAGAAATGCACGCGCACCCCGAGCTCGTCCACCATCGCCAGGATGCTGGCCACAGCGACGGTTTCGGCTGCCGCCGGAATGCCGGGGATGCCGAGCCGTGATCCGACGGCTCCCTGGTGAACTCGGCCCTCACCAGCCAGGGCGTGATCCTGCGGATTGACGAACACCGGCATGTCGAACGTTGCCGCATATTCCATGGCGCGCAGCATGACAGTGTGATCGCGCATCGGATGAAAGCCGTTGCTGACGCCGGCGCAGCCGGCGTCCTTGAGCGCGGCCATCTCACTCAGGAGTTCGCCGGCGAGGTCGCGGGTGAGCGCGCCGAGCGGCACCACACGCGCGCCGCCCGCCGCGCGGGCCCGCCGGCGGATCAGGCTGGCGACCGCGGGCGTGTCCACGGGCGGCCGGGTGTCGGGCGGGCAGCACAGCGTGGTGATGCCCGAGCGCACTGCCGCGCGGCTCTCGCTCGCGATCGTCCCCTTGTGTTCCTCGCCAGGCTCGCGCAGGTGCGCGCGCAGATCCACGAAGCCCGGACAGACGATATGGTCCGTCGCATCGATCACGGTGTCGGCCTGGAAGCCCTCCGGAGCCTGGCCGATGGCGATGATCCTGCCATCGGCGACATAAAGATCCAGGGTGGCATCGGTTCCGGATGCAGGATTGATCAGACGGCCGCCGGCGATGTGAATCCGCGTCATGTGCTTTCTCCCGCCAGCGCTGCCGGCACCTGGCCCCGTCCCATGCAGTGCGAGATGATCGCCATCCGCATTGCGATGCCATGCGTCACCTGCTGGAGAATCACCGAGCGCGAGCCGTCCGCCACCTCGGAATCGATTTCCACTCCGCGGTTGATTGGTCCGGGATGCATCACGATCGCGTCGGCGCGGGCCAGTTCCAGCTTGTCCTCGGTGAGGCCGTAGAGCTGGAAGTATTCATGCTCGCTGGGCAGAAAGGCGCCTTTCATGCGCTCGCGCTGCAGGCGCAGCGTGATCACCACGTCTACATCGCGCAGACCTTCGCGCAGATCATGAAACACATGAACGCCCATGGTGTGCGCTTCGGCCGGGATCAGGGTTCGTGGCCCGATGACGCGGATTTCCTCCACGCCAAGGATGGACAGCGCATGAATCTGCGAACGAGCCACGCGGGAATGCAGCACATCACCGACGATCGCTACCTTCAGTTTGTAGAAATCCGGCTTGTGGCGGCGGATGGTGAACATGTCGAGCATCGCCTGCGTCGGATGCGCATGACGGCCGTCACCGGCATTGATGACGCTCACGTGCGGCTCGACGTGGCGGGCGACGAAGTGCGCAGCGCCGCTCTCCGCATGCCGCACGATGAACATGTCGCAGTGCATGGCCTCCAGATTGCGCAGCGTATCGAGCAGGGTTTCTCCCTTGGTCGTCGCCGAGGCCGGGACGTTGATGTTGATGACGTCCGCCGACAGACGCTTGGCTGCGATTTCGAAGGTCGTGCGCGTGCGGGTACTGGATTCGAAAAAGAGGTTGACCACTGTCTTGCCACGCAACAGCGGAACTTTCTTTACAGACTGTTCGGCGACCGCGGACAGCGACTCTGCGGTGTCCAGCAGCTCTATCAGTTGCGCGCGCTTGAATCCGGCGATGGTCAGGAAATGGCGCAGCCGCCCCTGAGCATCGAGCTGAATGTTTGCTTTGTCCACCGACTTCCTCTCGCGTCCGTGTCCGCGGCGGGACCCGGATCCACACTTGGTCAGCCAGGAGAGGCCGACATGCGCCTTTCCTCAGGCGGCGTGCTTTCGTCCATGCATCCCGCTAGGCCTTCTGCGGCGGCTCGACGAGTTCCAGTCCGAGCGGAGACGGGCCGTGCAGTTTGAGATGCTGAGCCCTGGTCAGTTCGGCGTGCAGGCCGACGACGTCGGCTTGAATCGGCAGTTCACGACCACCGCGCTCGACCAGGACGGCCAGCATTATAGAGGCAGGACGCCCATAATCGAAGATTTCATTGAGCGCCGCCCGAATCGTGCGGCCGGTATTGAGCACATCGTCGACGAGCACGATATGGCGTTCGTCGATGTTGACGGGAAGGTGCGAGGGTTTCACCTGCGGGTTGATGCCGACGCGGGTGAAGTCATCGCGGTAGAACGAGATGTCCAGCGTTCCCATCGGCTCCTCCAGTCCGAGCGCCTCATGCAGCCGCTCCGCTATCCAGGCGCCGCCGGTATAAATTCCGACCATCAACGGTGCCGAGATCTGTCGGTGCGCAAATTCCTTTCTGAGGTCGGCAGCCATACCGGCCAGAACCTGATCGATATCGATGCTGGATGGTGTGAACATGGTCAGAATCGTCCGGACGAAAGAGGAAAGGCGGGCCTGAAAGGCAGGGGCGCGCCTGCGGCTGCGATCGTGCCGATGCCCGCGGCGCTGCCGCCGCACTCATGCTTCATCTTTTCTTTGTTCACTTTCCACTCCGCTCATATAGGTCTGCAGTATGACATGGGCCGCCACTTCGTCCACTCCATGACGGCGCCGCTCCGCGCCCGCTTCGTGAATGAAATCGCCCGCGGCGCGGGAAGACAGCCTTTCGTCGGCTTCGTAGACCGGCAGGCGGTAGCGGCCGGCGAGCCGGCGCGCGAAGCGCCGCGCGGCAGCGGTCATCGGCTGCTCGGTGCCGTCCATGTTGAGCGGTATGCCGACCACCAGGCCGTCGGGCCGCCATTGCTCGATCAGGCGGGTGACGGCGTCCCAGTCGGGGCCGCCACCAATGTGACGCAGCGTGACCAGCGGTCGGGAGGTGCCGGTCAGTTCCTGGCCGACGGCAACCCCCATCTTTCGGGTGCCATAATCGAAGCCGAGCAGCGTGCGCGCGCCCGGCTCAGGCATGCCCGATATCGGCGCTCAGCCGGTGGATGTCGATGCCGGCCAGCGCAGCGGCAGCCACCCAGCGCTGCTCATGCGCGACCCCGAACAGAATGCGTTCATGGGCATCGACGTTGAGCCAAGCGTTCTCCGCCAGTTCCCGTTCCAGCTGCCCCGGTCCCCAACCCGCGTACCCCAGCGTGATCAGGCATTGTTCCGGACCGTCACCGCTGGCGATGGCCTCGATGATGTCCCGTGACGAGGTCACGCCGATTTCGTCGGTGACCTTCATCGTGACCTCCCAGTTGCCATGGGGCCTGTGCAGCACGAACCCGCGCTCGCAGTTGACCGGGCCGCCGAGGAAGATCGGCTGGCGGAGAACGCTGGCGTTGTCGGTTTCGATGTTCATCTGCCGCAGGACCTCGCCCATGGTGATGTCCAGGGGCCGATTGATCATCAAGCCCATCGCGCCATCTTCATTGTGCTCACAGAGGTAAGTCACGCCATGGAAGAAGTTCGGGTCGCGCAGCTCGGGCATGGCGATGAGGAACTGATTGGCGAGTTTCAGGGGAGGGCTGTTCATGAGGCTAGTATCCGACGAAAGCCGGCGGTATTCAATGAAGGGCCGGCTGACGCGGGAGTGCTGCGATCGCGTCAGGGATCGTGCAACTGTATGTTTTTGTGGCGTCTTTTCTATCTGCCGCGCGCGCTGAGCTGGCTGTCGAGGAATTCCCAGGTGCGGGTGATGTGCAGCACGTCAGTGTCCGCGCGCATCTCGGGGGTGAACTCATTGAAGGGGGCAGCCATGCGAACGATCCGCATTGCCGCGTCATCGAGAACCTTGTGGCCTGAGGAGCGCACCAGCGTGACATTGTTCAGACTGCCGTCGGCATTGATGGCCACATCCAGCAGCAGCTTGCCGGACAGGTTGCGCCGCCGGGCTTCTTCCGGATAGTTGAGGTTGCCGACGCGTTCTATCTTGGCGCGCCAGGCGTCCAGGTAGGCAGCATCACGGAATTCCTGCGCCTGCGCCGAGATGATGTAGCGATGCTTGCCGCGCTGCGCGTACTCGTTCATCTGCTGATCGATTTCGGCGCTCAGGCTGGCGATTTCCAGGCTGCGCGCGACCAGCTGATCGGCGGTGGGAATGTCACGAACCGTTTCGGGGGCCAGTTCAAGCTGGCTGACCCGGGTATCCGAGCGCTCGCTGCTCAGCGGACGGGTGTCCTGACGTGGCCGCTGTGCTTCCGGCGAAGTCTCCTCGCGTACCGCGACGTCGGTGCCGGGCTGCTGGGGCGACAGCGGTACGAAGGCCGGACTGCTCGGCGTCTGGTCTTCCTCCAGATTGCCGCCGCCTTCGAGATTGGCCTGGGCGAGGTAGTCGGCGCTGTCCGGCGCTTGGTCGCTGCGCTGATGGACCAGACGGATCTCGATCGGCGGCGTCTTGAGCTGCGGCAGCCGGGTCATTTCGGTGGAAAAAGTGACACCGAGAATGACCGTCGCATGGATCACCACCGCCAGGAACAGCGTCAGGCCGAGGCGATCGGCCGGTGTCACAGTCGAAGGGTGTGGGACGGATACCTTCATCGAATCGGCGAGGTCTTCAAAAGGTTCAGCGCAATCTGAGCAATGATACCGCTCGTCAGCCCGAAAATCAGGGCAAGCGTCATCAATATCGGCAGCAGACCGAAAAGCGCCGGATGCGGTATGAATAGCAGCCAGGCGACGTGAAACTGCGCTGCCATGTGCGCCATCGCCGCCAGCACGCTGTAGCCGACCGGTCCGAGCAGGGAGGGACGCACCGCCCATACCAGGCCGACGGCTGCGATCGACGCTGCCGCTCCGCTCAGCGACAGGACGAAACTCGGGCTGAGGAAGGTTCCCAGCACGATGCTGCCTGCCAGCACTCTCAGCATGCTCACCCAGGCCGCGGTCTTCCAGCCGTAAAGCAGCAGCGCCGCGATGACAACGACGTTGGCGAGCCCCGGTTTGGCTCCCGGCAAGGGCATGGGCAGGGCGCTCTCGGCGATATGGATGGTGATGGCCAGAGTGGCAAGCGCCGCGATGAGGTGATCCTCGCGCGTGCTGCGCATGACGACGGGCGTGGTCACGGGAGTTCCCATCAGAAATTGATGCTGTCCCAGTGACCGTCGCCGCCGGTGAGCGCCAGCATGACGCGATTGGGCAAGCAGGCAGCGAGCGCGCCGCCCTCACGCAGCCAGCCATTGTGCACGCAGTACTGATTCGCGCAAGGCGAACTCACGAAGCGTGCCGCACCCTGCTCGATTTCGATCACGCTCACCCCGAGCGGGCCCGCGATCTCCAGGGTACGGTCCACGGACAGCGGAATTCGTCTTTCCTCGCCAGCGCCATCCACGACCAGTGCGAACTCGGCGACGCTGCTTCCGCCCCAGTGCTGGGCATAGAGCCAGCCGATCAGCAGCAGTGCGGCGGCAATGACGACGAAGTCGGCGGGGCGGATGGAGCCGGGCGCCTGTCCGGAGCTCATGACGGGTCCACTACCATGATTTTCGGCGGTGGCGAATTCTCGAACTGGATGCGGCGGGCCATCTCCGGGGTCATGTAGACCGTCATGTCGACGTCGACCAGCATCGCCTGCGTCACGCCCATTGCTTTCGCGATGGCCACCCATTCCCGGGGGCCGGCGACGAACAGGGCGGTGGCGGCGGCATCGGCCGTGGCGCCCGATTCGTGGACTATGGTCACCGAGCGCGTCTCCGCCGCCGGCATGCCGGTGCGGGGATCGAGAATGTGATGATAGCGTTGCCCTTCAAAGTCGAAATAGCGCTCGTAGTCGCCGGAGGTGAATACGCTCTCGTCGCCCGCGACTTCGATCGAGGCAAATACGCCGGCGCCGTTGGCCTGCCGGATGCCGATGCGCCAGGGACGTGAGCCGTGGCGGCCGATGGCGCGCAGGTCGCCGCCGGCATTGACGATCGCGTCGGTGATGCCGAGCTCGCGCAGGGCGGCGATCGCCTCATCTACCGCCTTCCCCTTGGCGAATGCGCCGAGATCGATGTGAACGGCGGGATTGGCGCTGGACACGCGACCCTGCTCATCGACTTCGATCTGATCCATGCGCGGGGCGGCCTCGAGCAGCGCCGCGATGGCGCTGGCTGGCGGCGGTGGACCGAGTGGCCGTTCGCTGTCGTGAAAACCCCAGAGGCGCACCAGTGCACCGATGGCCGGGTTGAACAGATGAGCGCTGTCTATCGACAGCGCCCGTGCCTGACGCAGGGCCGCGGCCGTTTCGGCGCTGGTGGTGATCGATTGTCCTGCCGCCAGTGCTTCGTTGATGTCGGTGAGTTCGCCGGGTTGCCAGGCGTGCCAGCGGCTGTGCGCCGCCTGGATGACCTGTTCGGTGCGGCGCACGGCCTCGGCCGCCTGTTTATCGTCGACACCCCACAGCGTGATCTCGACCAGCGTGCCGAGGGCGAAAAACTGCCGCTTGTAGGCCTGTTGTTCCTGCGGCGCGCAGCCGAACGCCGCCGCCGCGATCAGCACGAAAGCGAAAAGACGGCGGCCGCGCGGGATGCAGCGCCTGGCCCGGATCACCGCGCCATCACCGCAGGCGGGCCTCGATGCAATCCATGAGCTGGCCCGCGATATCGAGCCCGAACTGGGCATCCAGTTCGCGGATGCAGGTCGGGCTGGTGACGTTGATCTCGGTGAGCCAGTCGCCGATCACATCCAGACCGACGAACATCAGCCCGCGTCGGCGCAGTTCGGGACCGACCTCGGCGCAGATCCAGCGCTCGCGCTCGGAGAGCGGCTGGCCGACTCCCCGACCGCCGGCGGCGAGGTTGGCCCGCGTTTCTCCGATCGCCGGAATCCGCGCCAGCGCATAGGGAACCGGTTCGCCGTCGATCATCAGGATGCGCTTGTCGCCGTAGACGATCTCGGGCAGATAGCGCTGTGCCATCGCCGGGGTACGACCGCGCTCGGTCATGACCTCGATCACCACGCTGACGTTGGGGTCGTTGCGACCTACGCGAAAGACCGATTCTCCACCCATGCCCTGCAGCGGCTTGATGATGATGTCGTTGTGCTCGGCGAGGAAGGCGCGGAGCTCATGCGGATCGCAGCTGACCAGCGTCGGCGGACACAGATGCGGAAAGCGCGCGAGCGACAGCTTTTCATTGGTGTCGCGCAGCGCCGAGGGGCGATTGACCACCAGTACGCCTTCGGCTTCCGCCTGCTCGAGCAGAAAGGTGCTGTAGACATAATTGATATCGAATGGCGGGTCCTTGCGCATCAGCACGACCTGCAGAGACTTCAGCGGTGCGCGGCGTTCTTCGCCGAATTCGAACCAGTCCTCGGGGTCGTCGCGTACGGTCAGCGCCGTCATGCGCGCGCGCAGCGTGGCGCCCTGCAGGCTGAGATCCTGGGGCTCCATATACCAGAGGCGCCAGCCGCGCTTCTGCGCGGCGATCAGCATGGCGAGCGTGCTATCCTTCGCCGGCTTGATCGAAGCGATTGGATCCATGACTACGCCGAGTTCGATGCTCATGGCGCGCTGACTCCGGAACGGCTGGCAGGCACGGCGCTGGCGCTCACAACAGTGCCTCGCTCGGTTCGCTCAGGCTCTTCATCTCGCGCGCAGCGGCCAGTAGCGCCAGGCGCGCGATCACGCCGTATGCGTAAAAGCGGTTGGGCTGCGCGTCCGGAGCGAGGCTTCGTTCCGGAGTGGTGCAGGTGTCAGCGAACGCCAGCGGTTCAAAATACATCCCGGGCGCGTTCAGATTCTCGTCGGGGCCGCGGCGGGTATGCACACGGTAGAAGCCGCCGACGACGAAATGGTCGATCATGTAGATCACCGGCTCGGCGACCGCCTGGGCATCACCCCAGGTCTCGAAAGTATAGACGCCTTCCTGCATGATCACCCGCGTGATCGACATGCCGCCCTTGGAGGCGGCCATGCGCGTGCGTTCCTTGCGGTTGAGAGCGAGGACATCATCGGGCGAGCGCGCCGTCATTACGCCCATTCCGTAGGTGCCGGCATCCGCCTTGATGACCACATAGGGTTCGCGATCCACGCCGTACTCTTCGTACTTGCGGCGGATGTTGCGCAGCAGTTCCTCGACGTTGGTCGCCAGACAGTCCTCGCCCTCGCGCTTCATGAAGTTGATCTCACCGCATTTCAGGTAGAGCGGGTCGATCAGCCAGGGGTCGATGCCGATCAGGGCGGCGAACTCGGCCGCGACTTCACGGTAGCGCGCAAAATGGTCGGACTTCAGCCGGTTGGCCCATCCGAGTTCGAGCGGCGGAGCGACGTTCTGTTTCAGTCCCTCCAGAATCGGGGGACGTCCGGAGGCGAGATCGTTGTTGAGCAGCACCAGACAGGGGCGGAAATCGCCGACGTGTACCTCGTCGCCGGTGCGCTCCAGCGGTTCGAGCAGCAGCGTCTGGCCGTTCGGTGCGACGAGTTCCTCCGGGGCCTCGAGGTCCGGACGCAGGGAGCCCAGCCGTACTTCCAGTCCAGCCTTGCGCAGGATATCGAGCAGGGTCGCCAGGCTGTCCAGATAGTAGGGGTTGCGGGTGTGGTCCTCGGGAATCAGGATCACCCGCTGGGCCGTCGGACACACGTGTTCGATCGCCGCCTGGGTGGCCTGCACGCAGAGCGGCATGAAGGCGGGATTGAGATTGTTGAAGCCCGCCGGAAACAGATTCGTATCCACCGGGGCCAGCTTGAACCCGGCGTTGCGCAGGTCGACCGAAGCGTAGAATGGCGCCCGGGTGCGCTGCCACTGTCTTCTCAGCCATGACTCGATTTCCGCCTGCCGGTTCAGCAGATGGCTTTCGAGTTCGAGCAGCGGACCGTTGAGTACGGTCGTCAGATGGGGAACCGGGTGAAGATGTTGAATCGGCATGGCTTTCAAGGCGCGAAATGGGGCCTTTATGGTATCCCGATTACCGGTGCGGGGAAATCCTGCGGACGGGGGCAGGAATCCTTCCCCGTGGGACTGTGAAATGTCCTGTGCATCTCCTCAATCCCCGGTAGAATTTTGCTAGTATCCCGCAGCGTGGTTCCCGGAGCAGACTTTTCCCCATGACCCTCAAGCCATCGCAACCCGTACGTCAGCCCGCCGAAGAGGCGTGGGTTCTGACTGGCGGGCTCGGTGCGGTTCCGGCCGCACAGCGCTTTTTTCGATCTCTCGCTCCCGAAGTCGCCGGCAGTTGCGCCTTTGTGGTGGCCATCGATGCGCCTGTCGAGGCGATCGGTCTGCTCGCCCGTCTGCTGGCGCGGGTCACGCCCGGGGCCGTGCATGCCGCCGGGGTGGAGCGCAGTCTCTATCCGGGGGACGTGCTGGTGCTCGCGCTCGATGAGGAGGCGACGACCCGCGAGTGCGTGCTGCGGGCGCTGATTTCACGTTATGGCGAGCGGCTGGGCGTGATCGCGCTCAGCGGGATTGTCCCGGACGGGGCGGAGGCCTGCCGGGCCGTGATCCGCGCCGGCGGCCGGGTCTGGGTTCAGGATGCCAGGAGCGCGCGCTATACGGCGCTCCCGCGCTCCATCGCCCGCGCCTGCAATGTGACGTTCAGTGCCGCGCCTGAAGGTCTGGCCGCCGCCCTGGCCGGTGGCGCCCCCCGTCCTCCGGTCGCCGCCCTCCCATTCACCCGGCGCGAGATGCCTCGCCTGTCCTGAGGCAGCGGACGGGACGGTTTATCCCATATCGCCCCACAGGGTCTGAAGGGCTGCGAGCGCGGCGAGGCCCGCCGTCTCGGT
This sequence comes from uncultured Chromatiales bacterium, assembly GCA_964581365.1. GTDB lineage: Bacteria > Pseudomonadota > Gammaproteobacteria > SZUA-140 > SZUA-140 > JAITWN01. The sequence continues at coordinate 8,523 of CAZOOF010000029.1, read as the reverse complement.
GCGCAGGATGCGGGGGCCGAGGGCTAGCGGTACGTAGCCGGCGCGCTGTTCGGCCGCTGCGATCTCCTTTTCTTCCAGCCCCCCTTCCGGTCCGATCAGCAGGGTGACCGCTTCGGCGGGCTGAGGCAGCGAGCGCAAATTCCGTTCGGCGCGGTGGTCGAGCACCAGCCGCTGTGATCCGGGCTCCGGATTCTCCAGCCATCGATCCAGCGTGACGACCGGCAGCAGTTCCGGCAGGCGGGTACGGCCGCACTGTTCACAGGCTGAAACGATAACCCCCTGCCAATGCTGGTGGCGCCGTTCCAGCCGCTCCCCACTCAGTTTGACTTGGGTGTGCGCGGTGACCACGGGCACGATGCGCTGGACGCCGAGCTCGACCGATTTCTGCAGCGTGAGGTCCATGCGTTCGCCGCGCGAGATCCCCTGAGCCAGGGTGATGGCGAGCGGCGATTCGACGTCGCGCGCATGTCGTCGGCCGACGCGGACCTGGGCGCGGCCGCCGGCCGTGCCGGTGAGAGTCGCTTCGAACTCGGCGCCGCTGCCGTCGAACAGGCGCAGTTCGGCTCCTGCTCGCAGCCGGAGTACCCGCAGCAGATGCGTCGAGGCGGTGTCCTCCAGGCTGGTATCGGCTCCCTCGGTCAGGCGGTGCGGATGGTAGATCCTCGTCAGGCGCATGTTCAGTCCTCCGCCGCTGCCTCGATGCCGGCCCATGCGGCATCGGTCATCAGTTCGATCTCCTCCGGAGTGATCACGTAGGGCGGCATGAAATAGACCACGTTGCCCAGCGGCCGCAACAGCACACCGAACTCCTGGGCGCGGAGGGCGATGCGCCGTCCGCGCCGCTCCTGCCAGGGCCACGGCTCGCGAGTGTGGCGGTCGCGCACCGTCTCGATGGCGACGATCATTCCCCGCTGCCGCACTTCGGCTACGTGCGGGTGATCGCGGAAGCGTTCGCAGGCCTGGCCCATGAGTGCGGCGAGTTCGCGGTTGCGTTCGAGCACCGGCGAGGCGGCGAACAGATCCAGGGTGGCGAGTGCGGCGCGACAGGCCAGCGCGTTGCCGGTGTAACTGTGGGAGTGCAGAAAGGCTTTCATTTCGCCGTAGTCGCCGTAGAAGGCCTGGTAGATGTTTTCATTGGTCAGCACGGCGGAAAGCGGCAGGTAGCCGCCGGTCAGTCCCTTGGACAGGCAGAGAAAATCCGGCGTGATATCAGCCTGCTCGCAGGCGAACATGGTTCCGGTGCGGCCGAAACCGACGGCGATCTCATCGGCGATGAGATGCACACCGTAGCGGTCGCAGGCCTCGCGCAGGAGTTCCAGGTAGATCGGCTCATACATGCGCATCGAACCCGCGCATTGGACCAGGGGCTCGACGATGACCGCGCAAACCTCGCCGTGATGACGCTCCAGCGCCTCGCGCATGGGTTCGAAGCGGCGTCTGCTGTAATCCTCGGGGCTTTCGCCGGGTTCACGCGCGTAACAGTCCGGTGAGGGTACGCGCAGGGTCTCCATCAACAGCGGACCGTAGGTGTCGCGATACAGGCCGATGCCGCCCACCGCGAGCGCGCCCAGCGTTTCGCCGTGATAGCCGTTCTCCAGGGTGATGAAGCGCGTCTTGCCCGATCGCCCCTGATTGCGCCAGTAGTGGTAACTCATTTTGAGCGCCACTTCCACCGCGGCGGACCCGCTGTCGGCATAGAAGCAGCGCGTCAGTCCGGGAGGCGCCAGCGTCGTCAGTCGTTCGGCCAGTTCGATCGCCGGCAGATGGCTGAAGCCGGCAAGAATGACGTGTTCCAGGGTTTCGGCCTGCTCCCGCAGGGCAGCGTTGATCACCGGATTGGAATGGCCGAAGAGATTGACCCACCAGGAGCTGATGGCGTCGAGATAGCGCCGGCCCTCGAAGTCCTCCAGCCACACGCCACGGGCCTGCCGGATCGGCAGCGGTCCGCCCTGCTCGTGATCCTTCATTTGGGTGCAGGGATGCCACAGCACGGCGCGATCGCGCCTTGCGATGTCCTCGTTGCTCTGTGAAAAGTGCTTAGTATTCATGAAAATGCCCCGAAAACAGCGCGCCGGCCGCGGCGGCGGTGAAAACTGGCTTTGTGGAACGATTCCAGTCTAGAATGGTTCCAGCTTAAGGCTTATTGTTGGGATCAACTAATTGGATCAGGAGGATTTCTGATGAGCGTACTGGTGACCAAGCCCGCGCCCGATTTTACCGCGACCGCGGTGATGCCGGACAACAGTTTCGATGAGAGCTTCTCGCTGTCGCGCTTCCGCGGCAAGTCCTATGTGGTGCTGTTCTTTTATCCGCTCGACTTCACCTTCGTATGTCCGTCCGAGCTGATCGCGTTCGACAACCGCATCGAGAAGTTCAAGGAGCGCAACGTTCAGGTGATCGGCTGCTCGGTCGACTCGCACTTCAGCCATCTCGCCTGGCGCAACACCCCGGTCGACAAGGGTGGCATCGGCCAGGTGAAGTACCCGATCGTGGCCGACATCACCAAGAGCATCGCCCGTGACTATGACGTGCTGGTGAACGAAGCCGTGGCCCTGCGCGGCTCCTTCCTGATCGACAAGGATGGTATCGTGCGCCACCAGGTGGTCAACGACCTGCCGCTCGGCCGCAATATCGACGAAATGCTGCGCATGATCGATGCGCTGCAGTACAGCGAGAAACACGGCGAAGTGTGCCCGGCCGGCTGGGAAGAGGGCCGCAAGGCGATGAAGGCGACCTCGGAAGGCGTGGCCGAATTCCTCGCATCGCAGTCCAAGGATCTCTGATCCAGCTCTGAATATTGCTCCGGGCCCGTTCTGGGGCCCGGAGTCATTCCTGCTCAGGCGGGATTGACCGCCTCCTCACTGAAATCCAGCTCGATTCCCGTGATGTCTATGTCGTCGAGCGGATTCGGACCTGTGCCATCGCCCGACGGCGCCGGTGACGGTTCGAGGGGATCCGGCGCCATCTCCGTCGCCATGACCGTTGCCTCGCCCGTGTCCGGCAGCACGGTGTCGTCGCTATAGAAGATCTCGCCGGCGGGTTTCGGATCCGGCGCCGCCTGCGGTAGCGGTTCTGTGACCGGCGTCGGGATTTCCCTGCTTTCCTTCGGCTCGATCGCTGCCGTGGCGCTTGCCGGCGGCGTGGCGGAACGGGGTTCTACCCGCACCGGTGCGCGGGCCGGCGGCGGTTCCTGAGGCGCCGCTCGCAGCGCCTGCATGAGCAGCGCGGCGCCGCCAAGGGTCGAAACCAGCATCATGATCGAGCCCCCAATCGCGAGTCCCGATGTGGGACCCGTGCCGCTGACCGAATACTCACTGCCCGAAGAAGGCGGCGAAGTCCGGACCGGCAGGGGTTCCGGGGGGTGCAGTCCCATGGTATCGAAGCCGCGAGGGCGGTCCTGGTGCAGAAGTACGCCGCCGCGGGTCCGCGTGCCAGCCGTTTCCAGCGTCAGCTGAAGCAGGCGCGGACTCTCGTGCGCAGCCAGATCGATAAGCCACTCCTGAGGCGAGCCGCGTTCAGCCTGCAGTCGCGCGACAAAGCGCCGGCCATCGGTCAGCGTCGCCCCGATATGCAGATCCTCGTGACGCAGAATATCCGCCCAGGGAGTCATCGAAAGCAGAGGCTTGCCGCTGCTGCGACTGAACTCAAGACGGAGCGGGCTGTCGAGAATTTCCAGTCGCTGATGCCAGGAGCGCTGGAAGCCGGCCCCGGAAGCTTCGATGGAAAATCGATGCGCTCCGCTCTCGAGATGGCGTGGCAGTTCGATCCGCAATGGGCTTTCCTTGCTGGCTACGTTGCGGATCAGCAGGCGGGAATTGCCGTCTGGTCCCTGATGGCTCACGGTGAGCAGGGCTTCCCCTGCCTGCTCTTGCAGCGCTGCATGCAGCACGACGTGATCGCCGGCCAGGACTCGCAGGGGCGGCGGCCTGAGTGTCTGTAGCAGCGCAGCGCCATCGAACCAGACTCGAGCGCCGGCTCCGGTATCCATGCGCCACACGCCAGACGCCGGCCGCTCGATAGTCACGATCTCGTGAGTCGATGTCTGCTTCCAGCGCAATTCGGCTGTGCTTTCGGCCCGGTAACGGCGTCCGTCGGGCGCGCGCAGCTCGCTCGCCATGCTCTGCGGCGCGCGCGGCATAACCAGCGTCAGACGCTTCACCTCCTGATCGATGATGATCTCACCGTGACGAACCGGGAGGCTCAGCGGTCTCAGCATCTCCACCAGCTCCAGCACGCGATCGGCCAGTTCTTCGCTGCTCGGGGCATGCAGCAGGAGTCCGCCGCTCGCTGCGGCAAGCCGTCCCGCCAGCGGGATCTCATCGCTGCCGGTGGTAATGACGTGGATGCGCACCCGCGCCGCGCGCAATGCGGGGATGGCCTCGGCCAGAATGCGGGCGCGGGAGCGCTGCACCGCGGTGCGCAGATCCGAAGATGGCGGCTCGGGACTCATGATCAGAATCACGTGGCGCTCGAAACCGCTTTCCCGCCACTTGCTGGCCGCGGCGGCCAGCGCCGACTCCAGGTTGATTGGCGGGTTGGGCGCCGTAACCGATAGATCGCGCAGGGCGCGGGCAGCATTGGTCCGCCAGGTCTCGTCGACGGTGCCGTATGAGCCCAGGGTGGAGACGGAGTCGTTATAAGTCCAGATGCCAGCCCGGCTCCCGGCCGGCAGCAGCTCGATCAGCAGGGACAGCGCGTCTCGCCCGGGGGTGGCATCCTCCCCGTTGGCGGCGAGCACGTCCGTCGCTACCAGCACCCGCAGGTCCGACGCCAGTGCAGCGGGGCCCGACATCAGGCAACAGAGAAGCAGTGCGGCGAGCCATGGCCAGGCGGGACGGATCCGCGATCGGCAGGACGAAGACATCTGATGTGATCTACGCTTGCGTGTACAGGCATTTATCGGTCACTGGCGCGGGGGCTTTACCCCGCGCAGCAGTGGCCGATAAGTCATTGCCGCCCGGTTTTGGTCAGCGGTGAACATGCAACAACAGGGAGTGTGGCACATGGATCTACAGGATTTTCTCAGGCGGGGCCGGGGGAAGGGCCGGCGCACGCTGGACGGCGTGCAGCAGATCACCACCCTGATCGGCAGCGACAACCGCTTTGTCGGCCGCCTCGAGGGGGCCGGTAACACCATCGTGAACGGAACCTTTGAAGGCGATTGCGATATTGAAGGGGTGCTGGTGCTGAGCGAGCAGGGGTGCTGGATCGGCAATATCGGTGCCGGTACCGCGATCGTGTCCGGCGAGGTGCGTGGTGATATCACCGTCAAGGAAAAGCTGGAACTGACCGCGACGGCACGCGTCACCGGCCGCATCAGCGCGCCGGTGCTGGCTATCGAGGAAGGCGCGATTCATCAGGGAGAAATCCGCATGGGGCGCGAAGTGGAAGTGCACCGCTTTCGCGAACGCCGGCAGGGAGACGCGGTCGCCGAAGAGTGAGTGGCGACCTGCGCTGCCACCAGAGAGATGAAGCCGGCATGCTTGCGCGCCGGTTCGATCACCGCCGCGGCGCGGGTCGCGCCAGCGGCCGCGGTCTGCCCGGGCGGGCGATGCGCTTCAGCGTTGGATAGACGACGTCATCGCTGATCAGGATCGTCAGATTCAGCACCGCCATCATTGTTTCCACGTCGTCCGGATCGGAGAAGTGCCGGCGCAGGCGCTCGAACTGCGCACTGTTGATCCGCAAGACATCCGGCCGACGACCGTATGTCCTTTCGTATTCTCGCGTCATCGCGCATATGCATCCCAGCATGCGATCCTCCGCGGTGCTCGGCTGGTAAAGAATGGTCCCGGTTTGGCGGCAAGACCGGGCGAGCTGCTAGACTAGCGCCCATGCCGCACAGCCCGGAATTGCTGCGTATCCTCTCTGATGGTCGCTTTCACTCCGGCGAAGCCCTGGGGAAAGCGCTGGGTGTCGGTCGCGCCGCGGTATGGAAGCGGCTCCGTGCTCTGCGCGCCGCCGGGCTCGAAGTGAATTCGGTGCCCGGTCGCGGCTATCGTCTCGCCGAGCCGCTCGAACTGCTCGACGCGGAACTCATCCTGGGCGGACTGGATGCATCCGTCCGCGCCGGACTCGGCCCGCTGGATGTGCGTCACGAGCTGGACTCCACCAACAGCGAACTGCTGCGCCGCGCCGCAGCCTTGCCTTCGGGCGCAGTCTGTCTTGCTGAGACGCAGAGCGCCGGACGCGGCCGCCGGGGGCGGGTCTGGCATTCGCCCTGCGCCCGCAATCTTTACCTTTCCCTGCTGTGGCGTTTCGCGCGCGGCCCTGAGGCTCTGGCCGGCTTGGCGTTGGTGGTGGGGCTGGCGGTACGCGCGGCTCTGGAGGGTGTCGGCGTTCGCGGCGCCACCGTAAAATGGCCCAATGATGTCCTGTACAAGGACGCCAAGCTCGCCGGCGCCCTGATCGAACTGTCGGGGGAGGCGGGCGGTGCTTCGTGTGTGGTCATCGGCGTCGGGATCAACGTCTCCATGCCGGAGTCTCCCGGCGCCGGCACGATCACGCAGGCATGGACCGATGCCACCCGCGCCGCGGGCAAGCCGGTATCTCGAAACGAACTCGCCGCGGCGGTGCTGAACCGGCTGTATCGGGCGCTGGCGCGGTTCGGTGAACAGGGACTGGAACCGTTTCGCGATGAGTGGCGCCAGCACGATGCGCTGGCCGGCAGACCGGTGACCGTGCAAGGGATGCATATCGTGCACGGCATCGCGCGCGGAATCGATGCCGATGGCGCATTCCTGCTGGCCGACGAAAGCGGTGCGGTGACACGCTGGTTGTCGGGCGATGTCAGTGTGCGTACGCGACAGAGGGCCGGACCATGATTCTGCTGATCGATGCGGGCAATTCCCGACTGAAATGGGCCTGTGTAGTCGGGGGCGTGCTGCAGACGGGAGATGCGCTGGTTCGCAGCGGGAACGTGAGTGACGATGTGCGCGGTCTGTCACTGGCCTGGGCGCCGCTGCCGAAACCCGAGCGTGTGCTGATGGCGAGCGTGCTCGGCACGGAGTTCGCCGCGGAACTGTCTCATTGCACCATGGATGCCTGGTCGGTGCCGGTGGAGTCGATCACGGCGCAGCGCGCGGCGCACGGTGTCACCAGTGCCTATGCCGAACCGGAGCGGCTCGGTGTCGATCGCTGGCTCGCGCTGGTGGCTGCGCGCCGGGTGACCGGGGGGGCGGCATGCGTGATCGATTGCGGAACCGCGATCACCGTGGACGCCATGCGCGAAGACGGCGTCCATCTCGGCGGAGTGATCATGCCGGGGCTCGGATTGATGCGACGCATGCTGAGTCAAGGCACACAGGCCTCGCATCTGGTCGCGGCCGAGGACGAGTCCGCGGATGAGTCCTTGCCTTTCGCAACCGATACCCGCGCGGCCCTGCTGGCCGGGACGCTGCATGCGGCGAGCGGCGCCATCGACCGCGCCGTCACCAGTATGGTCGCGGCGATGGGCGCGCAGCCGCGACGGCTGCTTACCGGCGGTGACGCTTCGCGTCTGCGCCCGCTGCTCGATCAGCCCGAAGCCTATGAATGGCATCCAAATCTGGTTTTTGAGGGAATGATGCTCTACGCCATGGATGAAAACCGATGAGGCTGTTCTTTCTCATCCTGCTGCTGGCCAATCTTGCCCTGTGGTACTGGCACGAGCCGGCGCTTGGCTGGCTGCAAGGGGCGCCCCAGGAGAAGTCGGTTCGCCCGGCGGCGCCCGATGCGCCGCTGCTCATGCTGCTCAGTGAGCGTGAAGGGAGCGCGACAGCCGCCGCAATGGCCAAGGCCGAACCCGGCCGGGCGCCGGTCGCCGCCGATGGACCGGTGGAGACGATCGACGAGCCGGCCCCGGCCACCGCGTCCGTATCCGCGCAGACGCCCGCAGCGGCACCGGCGTCCCCCGCGCAGTCACAGGCGTCTGCCCCCGTGGCTGACGGCTCCGCCGGGACTGCCACTGGCAGCTGCATAGAGCTCGGTACCTGGGCCGAGTTGGAGGCGGCCGAGGCTGCGCTCGCCCGAGTCCAGGCAGAAGGCGTGCAGGCAGAGCTCATCACCGAGGAACGTCAGCATCCCGCCGGCTACTGGATGCTGACCGCCGATCGTTATGATCCTGCGGGGGCGCGAGAAACCCTGCGGCGGATGCAGGAGCAGGGAGTGGAAGACATCGCTATCGTTGCTCTGGACAGCGGCTGGGCAATCTCCCTCGGCCTGTACAGCCGCAGCTCGGCGCTGGAGCGCCGGCGTGCTCAGATGCTCGAACTCGGCTACACTCCCGAGGTCCGCGAGCGCACCCGGACCAGCAAGGAATTTACGCTGCGCCTGAGGACCGCGAACGGCGTCGACCCCAGGATCATCGCCGAACGGCTCGCGGGAGAGGCGCCGGATCTCGAATGGCAAACGGTAGACTGCCAGCCGGCGCAGGACTGATATAATCCTCGTTCTTCACCCAAAGCTGGCGTAGCTCAGTCGGTAGAGCAGCTGATTTGTAATCAGCCGGTCGGGGGTTCGATTCCTCTCGCCAGCTCCAATACT
>CAZOOF010000028.1:0-27626 GCA_964581365.1 uncultured Chromatiales bacterium | reverse complement strand
GAATGCACCCTCAGTAAAGTCCTCGAGCGCGCTCACCGACAGCCTGTGGCGGAGCAGACTCTTCGGTGTCATCACCACCAGCGGCTTGCGCCCGCGCATCAGCATCTGCCGCCGCAGCAGATGAAACATCTGTGACGGCACGGTGGGGACGCAAACCTGCATATTGTGCTGCGCGCAAAGCTGGAGATAGCGTTCCAGCCGCGCCGAGGAATGCTCGGGACCCTGCCCTTCGTAACCATGCGGCAGGAACATGACCAGCCCGCACAGCCGGTTCCACTTCTGTTCCCCGGCGCTGATGAACTGATCTATGACCACCTGAGCATTGTTGGCGAAATCCCCAAACTGCGCCTCCCAGATGACCAGCGTATTGGGATCGGTCGTGGAATAGCCGTACTCGAAGGCCAGCACCGCCTCCTCGGACAGCAGGGAGTTGGTCACCAGGAAGTTCGCCTGCCCGGGATCGAGGTGGCGCAGCGGAACGTAGACGCTGTCATCGCGCTGACAATGCACGGCGGCATGACGATGAAAGAAAGTGCCGCGCGCGCTGTCCTGCCCGGACAGGCGCACCCCATAGCCGCTGGTCACCAGCGTGGCATAGGACAGCAGCTCGGCGAATCCCCAGTCGATCGGCAGCGCGCCGGCAGCCATCTTCCGCCGATTGTCGTAGATGCGGGCGACATTCGGATGAAGCTCGAAGCCGGCCGGCAGTCTGCCGAGCCGCGCAGCAAGATCCCGCAGCGCTTCGAGCGTAATACGGGTATCCGGCTCCTGGCGCAGATCGCCGCCCAGATGAGGAGACCAGTCTACGGCGCCCTGCACCACCAGCTCGTCATGCGCCAGCAGGTACGGAGTCACCGTACGCCCGGCCTCCAGCGCGGCGCGGTATTCCGCGATCATGGCCGCCGCGCCCGCTTCATCGACCATCCCATCCTCCTGCAGTCGTGCACCATATATCTCCCGGGTGGTGGGCCGGGCGCGAATCGTTCGATACATCAGCGGCTGAGTGACTGCGGGCTCGTCGGCTTCGCTGTGTCCGTGCCGGCGATAGCACACCAGATCGATGACCACGTCCTTGCGGAAGCGCATCCGGTAGTCGATGGCGAGCCGCGCGGCACGCAGCACGGCCTCGGGATCGTCGCCGTTGACGTGAAAAATGGGGGCATTAACCATCTTAGCGACATCGGTGCAATAACGGGTCGATCTGGCGTCTTTCTGATTGCTGGTGGTGAACCCGATCTGATTGTTCACCACCACATGCACCGTCCCCTTGCTGGAGTAACCGCGCGACTGGGACATATTGAAGGTTTCCATCAGCACCCCCTGTCCCGAGAATGCCGCATCACCATGGATCAGAATCGGCACTACCTGACTGCCGTCACGGTCACCCCGGCGCTCCTGGCGGGCCCGCACCGAGCCCTCGACGACGGGACAGACGATTTCGAGGTGGGACGGATTGAAAGCGAGAGCCACGTGCAGCGGTCCGCCCGGAGAATCGAGATTAGACGAGAATCCCTGGTGATACTTGACGTCACCCGTTCCCGCCCCGGCTGCACTGCCCTCGAACTCACGGAACAGATCGGCCGGCGACTTCCCCATGATGTTGACCAGGACATTGAGCCGGCCGCGATGCGCCATGCCGATGGCGATCTCCTTCACTCCCTGAGCGCCGCCGCGCTGTATGAGTTCATCGAGCAGGGGAATGAGGGACTCGGCGCCCTCCAGCGAGAAGCGCTTCTGTCCAACATAGCGATGATGCAGGTAGCGCTCTAGCGCCTCGGCTGCGGTGAGACGCTGCAGCAGTTGCAGGCGGATGCCGGGATCCGGACGTTCGGGAAGGCGCGCCTCGATGCACGCGCGCAGCCAGCGCAACTCGACGCCGTCAGCGACATGCACATATTCGGCAGCGAAGGTGCCGCAGTAGATCTCGCGCAGTCCGGCGATCACCGCATCCAGCGGTCGCCCTTGCAGGGCCGGTGGCAGATCCTCGAAGACCACTTCCAGATCCTCGGCGGTCAGGCCGTAGAATGCCGGCTGCAGCTCCTGAACCTCGGGCAACTCGCGCAGGCCCAGCGGATCGATGTCGGCGGCGAGATGACCCAGTGCGCGATAGGCCTCGATCAGCTGATGGACATGAGACTGACGGATGAGACGCAGATGCTCTTCGATCGGCGCCGGAACTGGTGGAGCCGGCTGCGCGGACGGGATGAATTCGGCATGCAGAGCCGCATGCGCGGCTTCGGGTGCGAGATCGGTGCGGGGAAATGACGCAAACCAGTCTCCCCAGTGCGGATCTACCGCAGTCGGGTCGCGCAGCCAGTCCTCATACAACTGCTCGAGCCAGCCTGCATTCGCCGCCGCCAGGTGGGAGGAACTCCACCAGCCGGCAAGATCCCTTTGTCGCGGCACGTTTCCCATCGTGGCCATTCTCCCACCCCAGACCATGGAAGACCATCCACGGCGCAGAGACGGCCCGCGGACACCTGCCGCGGATTGCGAGCAAGAACGATGCCAGAATCCTGGCCAAGCGGAAAAACAAGGGAAGCGGACCGGCGATCAGCCGATCTGCTGGATACGCTCCTCCAGGCCATCGGCCTCATCCCAGCGCTCTTCTTCTTCATAGATGCGCGCGAGCAGACGCAAGGCTCGGACATTCTCCGGCATATGCTCCAGAATTTGCAGACACCCCGCTTCGGCCTGCTCGTGGTCTCCACGCCTTTCCAACAGGGTCGCAAGCCCCAGCATCGACCAGGGATCGAACCCCATGGCGAGCGAGCGACGATAATAGGCTTCGCCTTTCGCTTCATCGCCCAGCCTCACCATGGCATCACCCAGACGGGACAGGACATTCTGATTGTCGGGCTCCTGCTCGAGCACTTTCTCCCACAATGCGACCGCCTCGGTCAGCCGGTTCTCGCCACGGCGGCTGTTGGCCAGTCCGCTCATCGCGAACACGTTCTGCGGCTCGATCCGGAGCGCGTGCTCGAAGCACGCCGAGGCCGCGGAAAAATCCTTGCGCCGGTGATGAATGCTGCCGACCATGGTGAGCACGACGACGTTGTCCGGGTCATAGCGCAGATAACGGTTCAGCATCGCTATCGCCTGCTCGTCTTCGCCGAGCTTGTAATGCAGGTTGCCCAGGCCAAGACAGGCAAACCTGTCATTGCCGCCGTGCTTGAGCGCGCGCTGATACACTTCGCGCGCCTCTTCCATCTTCCCCAGTCTGCGCATCGAATCGGCGAGCCGGACCATCACATGGCAATCGTTCGGATTGCACTCCAGATAGCGGCGCCAGTAGACGATGGACTGCTCCGGCCGCTGCAAACCACGCCATGCGTTCCCCATACCGCGCAGCGCGAATACATTCCGCGGATCGATCTCCAGGATCCGCTCGTAATACTGGATGGCGCGCTCGAATTCGCGCAGCTTGCGGCAGACGTCGCCGAGCCCCACGAGGACGAAGGCGTTGGTGTCGTCCATCGAGTATGCTTCGAGGAATATTTTTTCCGCTTCCCGGTAACGCCGGTTGTTGAGCAGGAAATAACCCCGCCGGGAAAGCCTGATGAGTGTCCTGTTAATATCTGTCGACATCCCTGAGCCTCACACCAAGAATCCGATCGACCGTTCCAACCCACCGGTGCCTGCCCAGCCGTATGAACAACGGAACCAGCGCGCGAACACCCGGTCAAATGAAACGGGAATGCTGTTATACTGTTTTCGACCGAACCCGCGTCTCCTGAAGTTGTCCGACGCTCTTTTACCGATCATCCCGTAGAACAGGAAAACGCCGACGGCGTTCGTTCCAGGTGGACTCTCGCCGTCAGGACGCGGGCTTGGGAGACAGATCGGCAATCTTTGGCACGAGCATTGCTAGATTTTACCGGCACGGACGGCATATGGCGCGCCCTACCCGGGCAGTCTCGCCCCCCCAGAACCAATAACAACGAACCAGAGGAGAACAGGCTACACAGGGTGTCCGCTGCGCAAGCAAAGAGTCAGTCTACGAGGGCATCAACATGAGCATTTTTGATCGTTACCAGTCCCGCTTCGAGGAAACGCGCGAGGAAGAGTACTCCCTGGCGGAGTACCTGGAGCTCTGCAGGACAGATCCCTCTGTTTACGCCAATGCCGCCGAGCGCCTGCTCCTGGCGATTGGCGAACCCGAACTGATAGACACCAAGAAGGACCCCCGTCTCAGCCGCATTTTTTCCAACAAGGTCATTCGCATCTACCCCGCGTTCCGGGAGTTCTACGGAATGGAGGAAGCGATCGAGCGCATCGTCTCCTTCTTCCGCCACGCGGCGCAGGGGCTCGAGGAAAAGAAACAGATCCTTTACCTGCTCGGCCCCGTCGGCGGCGGCAAATCGTCGCTGGCCGAAAAACTCAAATCCCTGATGGAAAAGCAGCCGTTCTATGCCATCAAGGGATCTCCCGTCAATGAATCGCCACTCGGCCTGTTCAAGCCGGACGAGGATGGACCGATCCTGGAGGAGGACTACGGCATTCCGCGCCGTTACCTGAGCGGAATCATGTCGCCATGGGCCGTGAAGCGCCTGCATGAGTTCCACGGCGACATCAGCAAATTCCGCGTGGTCAAGCTCCGGCCCTCGATTCTCAAGCAGACCGCCGTGGCTAAGACCGAACCCGGCGATGAGAACAACCAGGATATCTCCTCGCTGGTCGGCAAAGTAGATATCCGCAAGCTCGAGGAATATTCACAGGACGACCCGGATGCCTATTCCTATTCCGGCGGTCTGTGCCTCGCCAACCAGGGCATGCTCGAATTCGTGGAGATGTTCAAGGCGCCGATCAAGGTTCTCCACCCCTTGCTTACCGCGACCCAGGAGGGGAACTACAACGGCACCGAAGGCATGGGCGCCATCCCCTTCGACGGCATCATCCTCGCCCACTCCAATGAGTCCGAATGGCTCAGCTTCAAGAACAATCGCAACAACGAGGCATTTCTCGATCGCATCTATATCGTGAAGGTGCCGTACTGCCTGCGCGTGTCCGAGGAAGTCCGCATCTACGAGAAGCTGATCCAGAACAGTTCGCTGGCGGAGGCCCCCTGCGCACCGGACACCCTGAACATGATGGCCCAGTTCTCGGTCCTGTCGCGCCTGAAGGAGCCGGAGAACTCGAGCATCTATTCGAAGATGCGCATCTACGATGGCGAAAACCTGAAGGATATCGACCCGAAAGCCAAGTCCTACCAGGAGTACCGCGATTACGCGGGTGTGGATGAAGGGATGAACGGTCTGTCGACCCGCTTCGCCTTCAAGATCCTGTCCAAGGTATTCAACTACGATCACAGTGAAGTTGCAGCCAATCCCGTTCATCTCCTTTATGTGCTCGAGCAGCAGATCGAGCAGGAGCAGTTTCCGCCCGAAGTGGAGGAACGATATCTTTCCTACATCAAGGGATGGCTCGCTCCCCAGTACGTCGAGTTCATCGGCAAGGAGATCCAGACCGCGTATCTGGAGTCATATTCCGAGTACGGCCAGAACATTTTCGACCGCTACGTAATCTACGCCGACTACTGGATCCAGGACGAGGAATACCACGACATGGACACCGGCGAGAATTTCGATCGCGCCGCCCTCAACGAGGAGCTGGAGAAGATCGAGAAGCCGGCCGGCATCAGTAACCCGAAGGACTTCCGCAACGAGATCGTCAATTTCGTCCTGCGCGCCCGCGCCCAGAACAACGGCAAGAACCCGCACTGGACCAGCTACGAAAAGCTGCGCGAGGTGATCGAGAAGAAGATGTTCTCCAACACCGAAGAGCTGCTTCCGGTCATCTCCTTCAATCCCAAGTCGACCTCCGAGGAGACCAGGAAGCACGAGAGCTTCGTCCAGCGGATGATGGACAAGGGATATACGGAGAAGCAGGTGCGACTGCTGACGGAGTGGTATCTGCGCGTCCGCAAATCGAGCTGAGGGTGAGCTGACGTGCCCCAGATAATCGATCGACGCCTGAACGGGAAGAACAAGAGCGCAGTCAACCGGCAGCGATTCATCAGACGGTTTCGCAGCCAGATCCGCCGCGCGGTCTCGGATGCCGTGAGCGAACGCAGCATCACCGACATCGAGTCCGGCGAGCGGATCAACATTCCCGCAAGAGACATCAACGAACCGCGATTCCGGCACGGCACGGGCGGTGAGCGCGACCTGGTGCTGCCGGGAAACGATGCCTACGTCGCCGGGGATCGCATCAAACGCCCGCAGGAAAGCGGAGGAGCAGGCAGCGGCGCCACCCGTGACGGCGAAGGCATGGACGATTTTGTCTTCACCCTCACCCGCGACGAGTTCATGGAGTTCTTCTTCGAAGATCTGGCGCTTCCTGATCTGGTAAAGACGCAACTGGCCGCAACCGTGGACTTCCGCTCGGTCCGCGCCGGCTACACGCGCGACGGCGTCCCTTCCAACATCAATGTCATCAGATCGCTGCGCGAAGCCATGGCCCGGCGCATTGCGCTGCGCTCAGGCTATCGCCGCCGCCTGACCGATACAGAGCGTGAGCTCGAGCTGGCGCGCGAGGAAGCCGGCGAGACCAGCGAAGAACGCATCATTTCCCTGGCCGAGCACGCCGAAATGCTGCGCCATCGCATACGCTCGGTTCCGTTCATCGACACCTTCGATCTGCGCTACAACAACCGGATTCGCCAGCGGCGACCGACCACACGCGCCGTGATGTTCTGCCTCATGGACGTGTCGGGATCGATGGACGAAGAGCGCAAGGATATCGCCAAAAGGTTCTTCATCCTTCTCTACCTTTTCCTGCAGCGCAACTATGAGCACACCGAGGTGGTATTCATCCGCCACCACACTACCGCGCGCGAGGTGGACGAAGAGGAGTTCTTCCACTCACGGGAAACAGGCGGTACGGTCGTATCCAGCGCCCTCGAGCTGATGCATCGGATCATAAACGAGCGCTTCTCGACCCGCGACTGGAACATCTACGTCGCCCAGGCATCCGACGGCGACAACTGGAACGATGACTCGCCACTGTGCCGGAACCTGCTCATCGAACGAATCATGCCTCTGCTCCAGTACTATGCCTATGTGGAGATCAGGCCCGACGAGCACCAGAGCCTGTGGCGCGAGTACCAGCATGTCCGGGCGCATTGCGCCAACTTCGCCATGCAGCGCATAGACACCCTGACCGACATCTACCCCGTATTCCATCGGCTGTTCCGCAGGAAGGCAGCATGAACCGGCGACAACCGATTTCCACCGGCTCAGAGTGGACGTTCGATCTGATCGGGCATTACGAACGGGAGATAGGCCGCATCGCCGCCGATTTCGGCCTCGATACCTACCCGAATCAGATCGAGATCATCACTGCGGAACAGATGATGGATGCCTACTCCTCAGTGGGCATGCCGCTCGGCTATCACCATTGGTCCTTCGGCAAGCAGTTCCTCGGCATCGAGCAGCGCTACCGGCGCGGCCACATGGGTCTGGCCTACGAGATCGTCATCAATTCGAATCCCTGCATCGCCTACCTCATGGAAGAGAACACCATGATGATGCAGGCCCTCGTCATCGCCCATGCCAGTTACGGACACAATTCGTTCTTCAAGGGCAACTATCTGTTCCGGACCTGGACCAGCGCCGACGCCATCATCGACTACCTCCTTTTCGCCCGCAACTACGTATCCGAATGCGAACAGCGTTACGGCGAAGAAGCGGTCGAACTGATGCTCGACTCCTGTCACGCGCTCATGAACCACGGGGTCGACCGCTACAAACGGCCCTCTCCGCTTTCGGCACGGGAGGAACGTCAGCGTCAGCGTGAACGCGAAAACCGGCTCCAGATGCAGGTAAACGATCTGTGGCGAACCATTCCGCAGCGCGAGCGGGAGATGAGCGGCGAAGAGGAGCTCAGATTCCCCTCCGAACCGCAGGAGAACCTGCTTTATTTTATCGAGAAGAATGCGCCCCTGCTCGAACCGTGGCAGCGCGAGATCGTCCGGATCGTACGCAAGCTGGCACAGTACTTCTATCCGCAGCGCCAGACCCAGGTGATGAACGAAGGCTGGGCGACATTCTGGCACTACACCATCATCAACCGCCTGTACGATGAGGGACTGGTCGACGATGCGTTCATGATGGAGTTCCTGCAGAGTCATACCAACGTCATCTATCAGCCGGCCTATAACAGCCCGCATTTCAACGGTATCAATCCATACGCTCTCGGATTCGCCATGATGAGAGACCTGCGGCGCATCTGCGAATCTCCCACCGAGGAAGACCGGCGCTGGTTTCCGGACATCGCCGGCAGTGACTGGATCAGGACCCTCGACTTTGCCATGAAAAACTTCAAGGACGAGAGCTTCATTGCCCAGTTCCTGTCCCCGAAGGCCATGCGCGATCTGCGGTTGTTTGCCATCATCGATGATGATCGGCGGCGCAAACTCGAGGTCACCGCGATCCACGATGACGCCGGATATCGGGCGGTGCGACGCGCGCTTGCAGACCACTACAACCTCGGCAGCAACGAACCGGACATCCAGGTATACAACGTGGATCGCAAGGGGAATCGCTCGCTGACACTGCGTCACACGCAGCACCGGCGCCGGCCGCTCCATACCGAGGCCCAGGAGGTTCTGCGGCACGTTGCCCGGCTGTGGGGGTTTACCGTTCGACTCGAGACCATCGACGAAGAAGGTCGCGCGATCAAGACCTGGGAGTGTGATCCCCCGGGCCGGCCGGGCGGCTGAGAGTTCGCGCCCGCCTTCGGGATCCGGCCGCCCCTGCCGGAAGGTCGATATAATGGCGCGATGCTCAGACACCTGCTCGCAGCCGTGGTCTTGCTCGCCCTGAGTACGGCGGCGGCAGCGCAACGACCCGAACTGAAAATCGACATCGACGGCGTTTCGGGCGCGCTGCTCGACAATGTGCGCAACAGCCTGAGCCTGCACCTGCAGCGGGATCATCCCCTGCTCAACGAGGCGGTGGTGCGTCGCCTGCACCGTAACGCTCCGGAGGAGATCCGGCGGGCGCTCGAGCCATTCGGCTACTACCGCCCGCGCATCGACACGGCGCTCGACCTCGGCACCGAGCGCTGGCAGACCCGCTACCGCATCGATCCGGGACCGGCGCTGCCGATTGCCGAAGTTCGGCTCTCCCTTCAGGGCGAGGGTGCGGACGATCCGGTCCTGCAGGCCTGGCGCGCGGGCTTCCCCATCAGACCGGGACAAACGCTGGACCACCAAACCTGGGAGAGCGCGAAGCAGTCGATCCATCAGCTGGCCAACGAGCGCGGCTACTTCGATGGACGCATGAGCACCCATCGGATCAGCGTCGATCTGGACCGTTACAGCGCGACCGTCGAGCTGGTCTATTCGACCGGACGCCGCTATGCCTTCGGGCCCGTCGACATTGAGCACGAGAAGCTCGACCAGGAGTTCCTGAGCCGCTTCGTTACCTTTCACCCGGGCGACCCCTACGAGGGGCGAAAACTACTGGAGCTACGCCGGGCGCTGGCGGACAGCGACTACTTCGCCCGGGCCGACGTGATAACCCTCACGGAGCAGGCCGACGACTTCCGGGTGCCGATCTACGTCGATCTGGAGACGCGACCCGACAACCGCTATTCGGCGGGTCTCGGCTACGCCACCGACACCGGGGCGCGCTTGCGCCTGGGCTACGAACGCCGCCGGGCCAACCGGCAGGGGCATCGCTACTCGGCCGAGTTCGAGCAGTCGGAAATCGAGACCGCGTTCAGCACGCGCTACCACGTTCCGCTGTCGCGACCGACCACCGATGTGCTGACCTACAGCCTGAGCTGGCGCGACGAGGATACGAGCACGGTCGAACGCACGACGACCTCGCTGGGCGTGGAAGTCACGCAGCAGGCAGGAGCCTGGCTGCGCACCGCCGGCATCAGCTTCGAGCAGGAGCGTTACCGGGTCGACATCGAAAACGACGCGGTCCTGCTCATTCCCCACGTAACCTGGCAGCGCTATCGCGCTGCCGAACGCATCGCTCCGTCTCACGGCTGGATCCTGACCCTCGGGGTCCGCGGTGCTTCCGAACAGGTGATATCGGATACCTCATTCGTGCAGCCACGCATCGAGGCCAGATATATCTTCAGTCCCAGCGAAAAGTCTCGGGTACTGATGCGTGCCTCGGGCGGCTTCAGCTGGGTGCCGGAGTTCAGTGAACTGCCGGTATCGCAGCGCTTCTTCGCAGGTGGTGACCAGAGTATCCGCGGCTTTTCCTTCCAGTCGCTCGGCCCCCGCAACGCCGAGGGAAGAGTGATCGGCGGACGCCATCTCGTCGTCGGTAGCATCGAATATGAGCACTCGATAGGCGCCCGCACCGCGCTGGCGGCGTTCTTCGACGCGGGCAACGCCTTCAACCGCGACGACCTGCGCGCGGAACGCGGTGCCGGCGTCGGTTTCCGACTGCGCACGCCAATCGGCGCCATCCGCCTGGACGTGGCTCAGGCCATCAGCATCCCCAGCAGGCCCTGGCGGCTTCACCTGACTCTGGGACCAGACCTGTGAGCCGGCGGCGCAATCCTTTCCGCATCGCCCTGCTGGCATTCCTTCTGCTGCTGCCGGGCGCTGTCGCCTTGCTGCTCAACACCGATGCCGGACTCCAATTGACTGTGCGTCTGCTGCAGGCGCGCGTGGATGGTCTCGTTATCGGGTCGGCTTCCGGCCGCCTTGCCGGTCCGTTCGAGTTGCGCGAGGTGCGCTGGTCGAATGGGCCCGAAATCGAACTGCGCCGGGTCGAGCTAGAGTGGCAGCCGGCACAGCTGCTGTGGCAGGGACGTCTTCAGATCGATCGGCTGCTCGCAGACGGACTGCGCGTAACAAGCGATGATCGCGACACCGGGACCGCCGCCGAGCGCGGTGAGTTCGCACTACGACTGCCGCTGGCGGCCGAGGTCACGCGGCTCGAGCTCGATGATGCGCACTTCGCGCTCGGCAACGCAGAACCGTGGATCGTGCAGCACCTGAGCGCGCGTCTGCATGGCCACGGCGAGCGCGTCGATATCGACGAACTGCAAGTGCAGACCAGGCATCCACAGGCGCAGATCAGCGGCAGCGCCCGCCTGCCTCTCACCGGCCGGGGCGGCATCGCTGTCACCTCCCGGGTGGACGGGATGTTCTCCGGCTATCCGCTGGGCGCAGACCTGAGCGTCACGGGCAGCACTGCCGGATTCGACTTCTCGGTCCACACTCAGACGCCGGTCCGGGCGGACATCGCGGGATACGGCAGCATGGAGGGAGAGCAGCGCTGGCAGGTCAAGGTCCGCCTGGAGCCCTTCTCACTCACCGAGCTGCGCCCGGAGACGCCGGCACTGGATATAGGGAGCACCAGCATCGAAGCCGAAGGTGCCGGAAGCACCTTCACCGCGCGCGCCAGCTCATCCATCGCGGAAGCTCGCACAGGAACCTGGGACATCGAGCTCAGCGGCGGCTGGGATGGCAAGCACTGGAACCTGGCGCGGCTGGGCGCGAGCGAGCGCGATGGACCGGGTCGCATCACCGCCCGTGCCCGACAGGACGGCGAGCGACCGACACAGCTTCAGGCCGAGGCACAATGGCAGAACCTCACCGGAACCGGAGGGCTGCACAGCGAGCGGGGACGCGCGCGCCTGCGCGGGTCGCCGGAGGCCTATCGTTATGACATCGGCGCCTCCATCGGGACGCGGGACATTCCCGCCCTCGAGCTCACGGCGGACGGAGAAGGCAGCCTGCAGGGCACCACCATCCGCGAGCTGCGGGCCGAATGGCTGGAGGGCACGATCACGGGCGGTGCCGTGCTCGGCTGGGAGAACGGATTCAGCGCCCGGCTGGAACTCGATGTCGAAGATCTCAATCCTGGCGTGCTGCGCTCCGAACTGGAGGGCCGCGTCGGCATGCAGCTCGAACTTGCCGCGGAACGAGGATCGTCCGCAAGCTTTCACCGGGCCAGGATCGAGAACCTGCGCGGCCACCTCGGCGGTCAGTCGCTGCGGGGCCAGGCGCACCTCGAACTCGATGCGGCGGGAGACGGCACCGCCGCCGCGGATCTTGGCGCCGGGGATGCCAGCCTGCGGGGATCCGCCAGCTTCGGCCCCGACTGGAGCATCGACTGGAGGCTCGAAGCTCCGGAACTGGCAGGCTTCGCTCCGGAGCTGCGCGGCGGACTGAGCGTGCGCGGCAGCCATCGCGGCCCCCCGGATGCGCTCCGCAGCCAGATCGACCTGCAGGCACGGGATGTGACGCGCAACGGTCTCCATGCGCGAGCCATCGATGGGCATCTGGATCTCATGCTCGCCGACGAACCCCGCTGGGAGGTTGGGATCGCCGCCAGCGAAGCGCGCGTCGGCGACATCGAACTCGGCCGTCTGGAGGCACACAGCGAGGGCACGCCCGCCGCTCACTCACTGCGGCTGCAATCCCGGCACGACACGCTCCACTTCGATCAACTGCTGCGCGGCAGCATTGCCGAAGGCGCCTGGCAGGGCCTGCTCGATGATGGCCGCCTGGTCCAGGCGGATATCGGCACCTGGACACAGCGATCACCGGCGAGCCTGAGTTTCGCCGCCTCGGGACTCAGGCTCGAGCGGATGTGCTGGGACAGTGTCGGCGCGGCCATCTGCGCAGCGCTGCACTCCCAGGAGATTGCGGCCGGAGCGGAGCAGCGACACAGTGCCGAACTGGTATGGTCGGAGCTCGAACTCAGACGGCTGAGCACCGTCATTCCGCTCGAAACTGCCGAGTTCGCGGGCATCAGCGGAGGACAGATTTCGGTCTCGATCGACTCGGGAGCGATCCGGGCCAGCGTGAGCGCAAGCGCGCGCCAGGGGATGTTCCGCTATCCCCTGCCCGGTCAGGCGGGGCTGCAGACCCTGAAATATCAGGAAGCCCGGCTGAATGCGGCTGCCGGAGACGATGGCGTATCCGGCAGCGTGAGTCTGACCCTGGGTGATCCGAACGGCGCAGTCGCCGCATCTTTCCGCATGCCGGGTTACATCCTGCCGGCCCGCCCCACCACCCGGCAGGCCGTGGCGCTCGACCTGGCCGGCGACCTCGCGCTCGATGCCGACTCGCTGTTCATTCCGGATGTCCATCTCGGCGCCGGCGGACGCGCACGCTTCGATCTCGCACTCTCCGGCACCCTCGGCCAGCCTCTCCTCAATGGTACTGCCGAAGCCACGATTGGCAGACTGAACATCCTGCCGCTCGGAAGCCAGCTCGACGATCTGCGCATCGATGCCGGATTTCAGGACAGCTCGATCGCGCTGTCGGGCAGCGGCACCATGGGCGATGGCGCCCTGGTGATCGGTGGCAGCGGGAGTTTTCGCGCCCTGGGGGACTGGGAGGCGATGCTGGCCCTGAGCGGAAGCGACCTGGCCGCCGTTCGTATTCCCACGGCGCAGATCACTGCATCGCCGCAAATCTCGGTCCGGGTGACTCCGCGTGAGCTCAGCTTCGATGGGTCGCTGACCATTCCCCGCGCGAAGCTGGAGCCGGTCCGCCCGGAAAGCGCGATCACGGCGTCCGACGATGTGGTGGTGCTGGGCGTCCCCGTGGAGGATCCCCGCGCTCCCCTGCGCCTGCAAGGCAAACTGGAGTTTCTCCTGGGCGACGAGGTGAAAGTCTCCGGACGCGGGTTTGAAGGCCGCCTCACCGGCCACACCATGCTGATCGCCGCCCGGGACAGCATTACGGCACAGGGTGAAATTGCGCTCGTCGATGGTCGCTACCGGGCTTACGGTCAGAACCTGTCGATCAGCCAGGGTCGTATCCTCTATGCCGGCGGACCGATAGACAATCCCGCCATCGACATCGTTGCCTCGCGTACTCGTGGTGACAACGATGAAATCCAGGTTGGCGTGAGAGTACTCGGCACGGCCAGGGCTCCGACCGTGGAACTGTATTCGTCCCCGGCGATGGACGACGCCGATGTCCTGTCCTGGCTCATCATCGGCCGCCCCCTGTCCGAAGCCCGCGCCGGCGAAGGCGCCGACCTGTATCAGGCCGCCACCTCCGTGGCGATCGCCGGCGGCGGCGCGCTGGCCGAGAAGATCGGCGAGCGCTTCAACCTGGTGGAAGTCAGTATCGAGGCCGGAGAACAGAACGAAGACGCCGCACTGGTGCTCGGCCGCTCGCTCTCGCCCCGGCTCTATGTGCGCTATATCCAGGGTCTCATGGAAGACAATAATGCCATCCAGTTCCGCTACAAACTGGGTGAGAAGTGGACTCTGGAAACCGAGAGCGGCACCCGGACCGGCGCCGGAGCAGATCTGCTCTACTCCCTGGAGCGCTGAGCCGGCATGCGGCTTGCAAACCCCGGGCATTCGGGCCATCCTAAACCGTCTCGACCGAACGCCGCCAAGAGGGCCTTCGCGCCGGAATGAGCCGCTCCATACTTCTTTGTACCGACCTCGACCGGACGCTGTTGCCCAATGGCCTGCAAGTCGAATCGCCGGAAGCGAGGCCGCTGTTCCGCAGCGTAGCGGCCCGCCCCGAAGTCATACTCGCTTACGTCAGCGGCCGCAGTCTGGCCCTGCAGCATGACGCGATCCGCCGCTGGTCTCTGCCGACACCCGACTACGCCATCGCCGATGTCGGCACCACGCTCTACCGGATCGTCGACGGGCGATGGGATGGGATCGAGGCATGGCGTGAAGAAATCGCGGTGGATTGGGGGGATCTGCGCAGCCACGACCTGGCCGCGCTGCTCGGCGAGCCGGTGCCACTCCGCCTGCAGGAGCCCGAGCGCCAGAACGAATTCAAACTGAGCTATTACACACCGCCGGATTTCGATGTCGCCGCGTTCCGCCAACACATGGATGAACGTCTCGACAGGCACGGGCTCACGCAGCTGCGCGTCGTTCAGATCTGGAGCGTGGACGAAACCCGCGGACAGGGGCTGCTCGATCTGTTGCCGGAACGGGCAACCAAATTGCATGCCGTAGAGTTCCTGATCGACATGCTGGGGCTGGAGACCGGCGACTGCATGTATTCAGGCGACAGCGGCAACGATCTGGCGGTGCTCGCCAGCGAGGTGCCTGCGGTGCTGGTGGGTAACGCCAGCGCCGAAGTCAGGCAGGAAGCGATCCGCCGCGCGGCCGAACAGCGCAATGAGGATGCGCTCTATCTGGCCCGGGGCGGATTGAAGGGAATGAACGGCAATTATGCCGCCGGCATCCTCGAAGGCATGGTTCATTTCATGCCCGAGACGGCGGCCTGGCTGTAGATGGAAAGCATGACAGGAGATTGGTGACGTGACGTTCATGACTCAGTGCAGCAGCGGTGAAAACTCCAACGACGCCGAAGTCAGCGCGATCGACCGGATTTTCGGCCCCGCGCGCCGCTTGTTCCCCGGGTTCGTGATCATGGGAATCTGCGCTGTGCTCGCCATGTGCATCGGCCTGATCAATGTCTTCGATCCTCCCTATCAGCACGATCGCACGCTGGCATTCATGCTCGCGACCGCCGCGTTTCCCTGTCCCTATGTCGTCTACAGCGTGCTCACGTTCATCCTGATGCACGTCCATCCGTCATCGCTGCTGATCCGGCTGTACTACAGCGCATTCATTCCTCTGCTGGCCTCTCCGGTCATCATCGGCATGAAGCACTTCGAAGCCGCGAGCGAACTTCCCTTCAACCGCCGCCTCGATGCCGCGCTGATCGACAATCTGTGCGCTTCGGTGGTAATCGGCTTGCTGTTCCTGCTCATCATGGGAATCATCGTATTCGGCGCCAAGTGGGCGCAGCGAGACGAGCTCGGCTGATCCGTGCCGCTTCGCGTCCTGGTGATCCTCGGCCACCCGCGACGCGAAAGTCTGTGCGGCGCCATTGCCGATGCCTATGCCGCAGGGGCCAGGGAAGCCGGGACCAGCGTGGAGATGCTGCATCTCGGCGACCTGAACTTCGACATCAACTATCCGCTCGGCCGGGAAGACGCGGCTGAGGAACCCGATCTGGAGCGTGCCCGCACGCTGTTCACCTGGGCTGACCACCTGGTCTTCGTCTTTCCCAACTGGTGGGGCACCATGCCCGCCCTGCTCAAGGGATTCGTCGACCGGATCTTCAAGCCCGGTTACGCCTTCCGCATGCACGCCGATGGACGCTGGGACCGCCTGCTCGAGGGCAAATCGGCGCATCTGATCAACACCATGGACACGCCGGGCTGGGTCTATCGCTGGATCTATGCCAGCCCCGGGCTCAAGGCGATGAAGATGGCCACGCTGCAGTTCTGCGGCGTGCGACCGGTCCGCGTGACCAGTTTCGGTACTGTCTTCGATTCCACTTCGGCACGCCGCGCAGCATGGCTGACCGCAGCCCGGGCGGAGGGACGGCGCCTGGCCGAGGGTGTTCCCGATGCCAGAGAGAAGCGCCGCGAGAAGGCTCTCGGCTGGCTGCGCGCCATGCGTCTGCAGTTCTATCCCATGACTTGGTTCGCCTATGCCCTGGGCGCCATGGCTGCCGGGGGTGGCGGCAGCGTACTCGGGGAGAGCCTGTTCTGGCTGGGCTACGCGGCGGTCTTCCTGCTCGAGTTCGCCACCGTTCTGGCCAATGACTACTACGATTACGGGACCGACCAGGCCAACCGCAATTTCGGACCCTTCAACGGCGGTTCGCGCGTACTGGTCGACGGGACACTGAGCTTCCGCGAAGCGCGCGCCGGCATTGCGCTCAGTGTCATCGGCTTTCTGGGTTGCGCGCTGTGGCTGGCGAGCATGGCACCCGCTGTGATCCCAGTCCTGGCGATAGCGACGGTGCTATGCCTGGGGTACACGACGCCGCCTTTCAAATTCTCGCACCGCGGCCTGGGTGAGATCGACGTTGCCATCACCCACAGCTTCCTGGTGCTGCTGTTTGGATACCTGCTGTACGGCGGCAGCGGTTTCGACGTGTTTCCCTGGACTGCAGGCATACCGCTCTTTTTCGCCATCGTGCCTGCGATCGTGCTGTCGGGGCTTCCGGATCGGGACGCCGATCTCGCAGCCGACAAGCAGACGCTTGCCGTACGCGCGGGTCCAGTTGGCGCTATCCGCCTGGCAATGGGACTGACGGCACTGGCAGCGGGCGCGGCCGCCGTCTGGGACCTGGCCGCTCTTGCCGGCGGTGTGTACGCAGGCGCGAGCTGGTTCATAATCCCTCACGCCATCCTGCTTCTGCATCTGCTGCGCGGGCTCGCCGCCGATGCGAGTCGCCATGCGGGCCGCATCGACGGACTGATGGCAGCGGCGCTGAGCTACATCGGCTGGTTCGTGCTGATCCCCTTCATCAACCTCTTCTGAGCAGCGGGCGGTCGTCCGCGGAACAGCCGGGTCACCTCCTGTGCGGGCATCGGCACGCCCAGATAGTAACCCTGCACCAGATCGCAGCCGTGCTCCTGCAGGTGACGCAGCTGAGCCTGCGTTTCGACTCCCTCGGCAACCACGTTGAGCCTGAGCGCGCGCGCCATGCCGAGTATCGCCGCCACCAGCGTCGTCGCCTCGGGATCCTGCGGCACATCATGGATGAACGAGCGATCGATCTTGAGATAGTCGAGCGGAAGCCGCCGCAGACAGGAGAGATTCGAATAGCCCGTTCCGAAATCATCGATCGACAGCTTGACGCCGGTAGCGCTCACCGCCCGCAGCACATCGATCATGTCTTCGTCGATGAACAGGCTTTCGGTAATCTCGATCGTCAATCCCGAGGGATTGCAGCCGGTTTCTTCCAGCACAGTCCGCAGCCGTGCAACGAACTCGCCATGACAGAGCTCCCGCGCTGAGACGTTGACCGCCACATGAGGCGCCGGAAGCCGTCCGCACCGCTGCCACTCTACAGCCTGGCGGCATGCCGTGCGCAGAACCCATTGTCCGAGCTCGACGATCATGCCGGTATCCTCGGCCAGGGGAATGAACTCGGCAGGTGATATCGCACCGCGTCGCGGATGGAACCAGCGCGCCAGCGCCTCGACATGAGTGAAGGCGCCGCTCGCAAGATCGAAGATGGGCTGGTAATACAAGTCGAACCCTCCATCGCGCAGGGCACGATGCAGATCGCGCTCCAGCGACAGACGCTCGCGAACGCGCACGCTCATTTCCTCGGTGTGGAACCGGTAGCTGCCACCGCCCCCGTCCTTGGCGCGGCTCATCGCGATCCCGGCATTGTGCAGCAAGTCGTCGGTTTCCCTGGCGTCGTGAGGATAGATCGTTATCCCCGCACTCGCGCTCAGCATCACCGCCTGCCCCCCAAGCTCGAATCCGTCAGCGACACAATCGAGGATCTTCTGGGCGATACAAGCGGCGCTGTCCACGTTTGGCAGGTCGGTGAGGAGCAGGGCAAACTCGTCACTGCCCAGACGGGCAACGGTATCATTGCCGCGCACACTGCCGCGCAGGCGCCCAGCGACCTGCTGCAACAGGCGATCGCCGGCCGGGTAACCAAAGGCGTCATTGACGCTCTTGAACCGGTCCAGATCGAGGTGCACGATTGCGAACAGACGCCCGCGGCGATCGGCATCCATCCGCGCATGTTCGATGCGTTCGCACAGCAGCGCGCGATTGGCAGCGCCGGTCAAGGGATCGTGGTGGGCCAGATAATGCAGCCGGTCTTCGACCCGCTTGCGCTGCAGCATGGCGCCGAGGTGAACGGCGAGGGCGCCGCCGAGCCGGAGCAAGCGCTCGTCGGCGCCGAGGGCGCGACGGGTATAGAAGCACAGGACGGCCAGAAACTCGCCGCCGACAAACAGGGGGATGGCTAGACCGGTACGGTAGCCGGCGCGGCCCGCGCCGTGTCTGCGACAGAATTCATTTTCCTGCAGCGCTGCCATCCATTCGGGGCGTTCGCTGGACCAGGCGCGGCCCGCCAGCCCTTCGCCTCGGAGCTGGGTGAGATGGTCGTCGGCCAGATCAGTATTCCGGCCGTCCAGGGCGAGGCTGACGCTCGCGCACAGCCGCTCGTGCCTGCCATCGGGAAGCCAGGCATCGGCCGCTTCCCAGCCGATCATTTCCCGAATACCGCGCAGGGCTTCGCTGAGCGCAGCTTCCGTGCTGTCGGCGCCGTTGACTGCGAGAATCAGCTTCTCGACTGCATCCAGCTCGCGTTCCGCAAGGCGGCGTTCATCGAGATCCTTCACCAGCACCGTCCAGATCCCCAGCGCGCGATCCCCGGCCACGCGCACGCGCGCGGGAAACGCCGCGCCGTCGCCGCGAAGGGCCGATGCGACATGTTCGAGCGGGTTCGTGGCGGTGATCGGGTAGGTCAATCCGGGGAGCAGATCGGCGAGAGAGCTGCCGCGCGCGCCGCTGGCGAGAGCGAATATACGCTCGGCGGCTGAATTGAAATCGACGATCCGCCAGGCATCATCGACCAGGAAGACGGCCTCATCGCTGAGCGCGAGCACATCGGAGAGATGACGGGCGATCTGCAGCTGCTTCAGGCCGGTCAGGCGGCGATGTTCGGCGAGGGCGGGAAAACTGAGCGCCCGCATGACTTCGGGCGTGAATCCGCAGGACTCCGCGACAGCGCCCGGAGAGCCGCTCTCCGGCCGGCTTCCCCCGCGCCTTCCTGCTGCGTTTTCTCCGCCAGCAGACGCTGCACCCGTCCCGACGCTACCCACACCCTCTGTATCCCACCACGCCATGACACCCCCTGTTCGATCGCAAGCCGTCCGGAATTCGACTGCGATCGCCTCTCTGATTCTTTATGCGCCCTGATCATGATATCGGCAGCTTGTGACTAAACTTGGCGCCGGACACTGCGCACAGGGAGTAGCGGATATGCGATAATCGACGCTCGATAAGGTAAGCCTGGAAATGGGTATGTCACAGGAAATCAAGTCCCCGTGCATCATGGTGTGTCTGTACGAAGACGGCGTGTGTACCGGCTGCGGCATGACGAATGAAGAATCGAACAACTGGCGCAAGATGACCGACGAGGAGCGCATCCGCGTTCTGCAGCGTCTCGGCAAGTGGCCCGCCGACCAGACGACCGGCTGAGCCGGCGCCCCCCTCCCCCGCCGACCCGGGGCACGATGTAATGCCATGCCGCTGCTCAACCTGAACGGCGTCTCCCTCGCTTATGGACTCCATCCCCTCCTCGACCAGGTCGATCTGAGCATCGAGCCTGGCGAGCGCGTCTGCCTGGTCGGTCGCAACGGCAGCGGGAAGTCCACCCTGCTCAGGGTAATCGCCGGGGTCACTCAGCCCGACGACGGCACGGTATGGCGGCACGATACCCTGCGCATTTCACATCTCGAGCAGGAAGTTCCATCGGACAGCGAGGACACCGTCTATGACGTGGTGGCCAGCGGCCTGGGCGAACTCGGCGAGCTGCTCGCCGAGTACCACGCGCTGGCCGCCCGCCTTGCCGCCAGCCAGAGCGACGACTTGCAGCGGCTCTCGACCCTGCAGCAGCGTATCGAAGCGCTCGACGGCTGGACGGTGGACAACCGCATCGCTACCGCGCTGACCCGCCTCTCACTGCCAGCCGATCGTCTCCTCGCCGAATGCTCGGGCGGCCTGCGACGCAGGGCCATGCTGGCGCGGGCCCTGGTCAGCGATCCCGATCTGCTGCTGCTCGATGAGCCGACCAATCACATGGACATCGAAGCCATCAGCTGGCTCGAGGAATATCTGCTGGGCTTTCGCGGCGCCCTGATCTTCATCACCCACGACCGGACGCTTGCGCGGCGCCTGGCCACCCGCATCATCGAGCTCGATCGTGGCCGCCTGACGTCCTGGCCTGGAAACTACGAACTGTTCCTCCGGCGCCGGGATGAAATGCTGGAAGCGGAAACCCGGGCGCAGGCTCACTTCGATCGCCAGCTTGCCGAGCATGAGGCGTGGATTCGCCAGGGCATCAAGGCCAGACGCACGCGCAATGAAGGCAGGGTGCGCCGCCTCCTCGCCATGCGCCGTGAACGCGCGCAGCGTCTCGAACGCACCGGATCAGCCAGTTTCAACGTCGATTCGGGAGAGGCATCCGGCCGCCGCGTCGTCGACCTGCGGCATGTGAGCTTTCGCTATGGCGATCAGTGGGTGATTCGCGACCTGTCGACCACCATCATGCGCGGAGACCGCGTGGGCATCGTCGGCCCCAACGGCAGCGGCAAGAGCACCTTGCTCCGCCTGATCCTGGGCGATCTCGAGCCGCAATCGGGAGATGTCGTGCGCGGCAGCAGACTGCAGCTCGCCTATTTCGATCAGCATCGCGAACAGCTGGACCCAGACCGGACGGTACGTGACAACATCAGCGACGGCAGTGACTACGTCAACGTGCGCGGACGCTCGCGTCACGTCGCCGGCTACCTGAAGGATTTCCTGTTCCCGCCGGCGCGCCTGGATTCTCCGGTGCGCATCCTCTCGGGGGGAGAACGCAACCGCCTGCTCCTCGCCCGCATTTTTACCCGGCCAGCGAACCTGATGGTGCTCGACGAACCGACCAATGACCTCGATATCGAGACCCTGGAACTGCTCGAAGATCTCCTGGCCGACTACGATGGAACGCTGCTGCTGGTCAGCCACGACCGCACCTTCCTCGACCAGGTCGTTACCTCAATGCTGGTTTTCGAGGGCGACGGCCACGTCGGAGAATACATCGGCGGTTACGAGGACTGGCTGCGCCAGCGCCAGGAGCGACCAGCGGCGCCTCGTCCGCGGCCTGCGAATACACCACCGGCGCCCCCGCCAGCCCCCGCTCCGAACCGGAGCAACCGGCTTTCCTATCGAGAACGTCAGGAGCTCGAGGCCTTGCCTGCGCGCATCGAATCGATGGAGACGGAACTGGCAGAGCATGAAGAGCAGGCAGCGCGCGCCGATTTCTATCAGCGCGGGAGCGATGAAATCGCGACCGAGCTCGCGCGCATGGACGAACTGCGCGCCGCCATCGACGGCGCCTACCGCCGCTGGGAGGATCTCGCCGCCCGCGAAAACTGATCCGGCGCGGCCTCGGGCTCCACGTGCTCCAGATCGGCGCCGCAGCGCCGGCAGACGTACTTCGCCGCCTCCCGCTGCACGCGCCCGTGACGCACCCCGCTCAGGTGATGCGTGCGGCATTCGCAGCGATACGGGTACCGGCGCTGCTGGCGCATCGGTATGCCGGACAGATCGAGCCGATGACGCATTGCGTCATCCGGATCGACGCCGAACAGCACCATGATCTCGCGCCATTCGCGTCCGTGCGGCCGGATGCGATCGAAGCCGTACAGCAGATCGCTCACGTAGTGGGCAACCTCGTGCGGGACGGTGACCTCGATACCGTCTTCAGGATACTTGGCGAACAACCAGGGGTTGTAGCGAATCACCCGTTGTTCGCCACGGACGCGGTACATGCCCGCCATCCGTCCGCGCAGATCGAACAGCACCGGCAGCGCCGGAAAGATGCGATCGTATGCGGCAGCCGCCACGTCGACCCAGCGCAGGGTTTCAGCGATTACCAGACGGCGCTGCGCCTCGTCGATGGGCGTGACATATTCCGCCCCGGCTCTGCGCTCGGTCATGCTCCCCCCTCCCACCGCGACCGGCGGGTTGTCACTGCCGCAGGGACCGAGCCTGCGGCAGGCGTGTCATCAGATGTATGCGATGTGGGATACGTCCGCCATGAAATGGCGATAATCGCAGGTGAGCTCCTCGCCCGCCCGGATGTCACGGGTGGCCCAGCCGACCCCGACTTCCGAAAAATCGACATTGGGCGTGCGCGAGTGATTCATGTACTTGCCCATGGTCGATTCGTAGTACAGCCTGCCGCCGGGC
Organism: uncultured Chromatiales bacterium; assembly: GCA_964581365.1. GTDB lineage: Bacteria > Pseudomonadota > Gammaproteobacteria > SZUA-140 > SZUA-140 > JAITWN01. Next base: position 4,925 of record CAZOOF010000028.1, on the reverse strand, counting down.
TCCGGCTGATAGAGATGAATTTCGATCTCGGCCTTCACTGAGGCAGGCAGCTGCTCGAACTCCTCCTCGGCGAACACGATGTCGAACAGCGGATTGAACTCCCAGACCTTGGTTCCCTTGGCGATGAAATCCGTCGCGAAGACTCCGAAACCGTGGATCGGACTCTTCTCGAGATAGGTGGGTACTACGATCATGTGCTCCCCGATGGTACGCCCGCAGGCGCCTTCCCTCCGGCTCACTGTCGCGCGCCGGTCCCTTGCAGAACGCTATCTGTTTACAGAAAGCCGCACTGCTCGTCAATCAGATCCTTGCGAGGCCGAATCTGCACCCGTTGTCCGCCCGCCCTCTTGACAAGTAACGGGCGGAAAGGCGAGATAGCGCCTCATGCCCGCCCGCCACAAGGACCCCCGCTACGAGAGTTCGCTGCGACACTCGATGCGGGACGGCGTCGCCTGGTCGGTGATGATCGGCAGCGGGGAGAACTATTTTTCCGCCTTCGCCGTCTTCCTGCGCGCCACCACAGCCCAGATCGGCATCCTCGCCACCCTGCCTCCCCTGCTCGCATCCTTCGCCCAGTTGTTCTCGTCCTGGGCCGGGCGACGCAGCGGTCGACGCAAGGGCATCATCGTATTCGGCGCGACGCTGCAGGCTCTGGCGCTGATACCGCTGGCGCTATTGCCGCTGATCTTCCCCGGCTATGGCGTCTGGCTGCTGATCGCATGCGCGGTCGTTTACCATGCGGGTGCCAACCTGGCGACCCCGCAATGGGGCAGCCTGATGGGCGACCTGGTGCCCGAGCGACGGCGTGGACGCTACTTCGGCCGCCGCACCCGGCTGTGCAGCATCACCGCGTTTCTGGCGCTGGTTTCCGCCGGCATCGTGCTCGACCTTTTCGACCGTAATGCCTGGACCATCGCCGGCTACCTGACCATCTTCGCCGTTGCCGCCATCGCCCGCGGCGTATCGGTCTGGCATCTGAGTCACATGTACGATCCACCGGGGCACACAGCCGCGCTGGAATCGCCGTTTCGCGCCGGCATGTGGCGCCGCCTCCGCGGTTCGCCGTTCGCGCGCTTCTCGCTGTACTACATGGCGATGCAGTTCGCCGTGCATATCGCCTCACCCTTCTTCGTAGTCTACATGCTGCGCGACCTGGGGTTCAGCTACCTCGAATTCACCATCATGGCCGCAACCTCGGTGCTGATGCAGTTCCTGACCCTGAATCGCTGGGGGCGTATCAGCGATGCATTCGGCAATCGTTACATCCTGGTGCTTACCGGTCTTGCCCTGCCCGTGCTGCCGCTGCTGTGGCTGTTCTCTACCAACTATATCTACCTGCTGGCGGTGCAGGCGCTGAGCGGACTGGTGTGGGCGGGATATTCCCTGAGCGCGGGCAACTATCTTTACGATCTGATTCCGGGCGAGCGCCGGGCTACCCATATGGCGCTTCACAATGTGTTCGCCAGCGTGGGCGTGTTCTGCGGCGCCATGCTTGGCGGATGGGTCGGCACTCATCTGCCGCGCGAAATCGTGGTCGCGGGCCAGCACTACGAGTGGTTCAGCGTGCTCTACGGTACGTTCCTGCTCTCAGGGCTCGCCCGCCTGGCGGTGAGCGCGCTGTTTCTGCGGCATCTGGAGGAACTGCGTCCGGTCAGGCGACCGCGCGCCGGAGCGCTGATCTTTCGCATCGCGCGCTTTCAGCCGCTCTCCGGGGTCATCTTCGACGTGGTGGGAGCGAAGAAAAAGAAGGAACGGCCGCAGCCGCCATCGAGCGGTGATCCGCCTGCAGGATAACGAAAAAAGACCGGTCCCGTACGGGCGACCGGTCTCTCCGTTCAGCTCGCCATGCGGGAGCTGCGCTTGCGATCGTGCTCCTTGAGCTCCTTTTTGCGCAGACGGATGGAGTTCGGCGTCACCTCCACCAGTTCATCATCGTCGATGAACTCCAGCGCCTGCTCCAAGGTCATGCGGATCGGGGGCGTGAGCAGGATGTTCTCATCGGATCCGGCCGCCCGGATATTGGTCAACTGCTTAGCCTTGAGCGGATTGACCACCAGATCGTTGTCGCGGGAATGGATACCGATGATCATCCCCTCGTAGACCTGTTCACCGTGTCCGATGAACAGCCGGCCGCGCTCCTGCAGGTTGAACAGCGCATATGCCAGCGCCTTGCCGGCACCGTTGGAAATCAGCACGCCATTGATGCGGCTGCCGAAGTCACCCGGCTTGACCGGCCCGTAACTGTCGAACACATGGTAGATCAGGCCGGTGCCCTGAGTGGCGGTGAGAAACTCGGTACGGAAACCGATCAGGCCGCGTGACGGCACGCGATAGTCGAGACGAACCCGACCCTTGCCGTCCGGCACCATGTTGTTCAGCTCGGCCCCGCGTGCACCGAGCTTCTCCATCACCGATCCCTGATGCTGCTCCTCGACATCGACGGTGAGCTGCTCGTAGGGCTCCTGAGGCACGCCGTCGACTTCGCGCATGATCACTTCGGGGCGCGACACGCCGAGTTCGTAGCCCTCGCGGCGCATGTTTTCGATCAGGATCGACAGATGCAGTTCCCCGCGTCCTGAAACCCGGAAGCGGTCTGGATCCCCGGTATCCTCGACGCGCAGCGCCACGTTGTGGATCAGCTCCTTGTCCAGGCGTTCGCGGATCTGGCGCGAAGTGACAAACTTGCCGTCCTGGCCGGCGAGCGGCGAGGTGTTGACCTGGAAGGTCATGCTCACGGTCGGCTCGTCGACATTCAGTTGCGGCAGGGGCTCGACGCACGCCGGGTCGCAGAGCGTATCCGAGATACGCAGACCGTCGATGCCGGTGAAACAGATGATATCCCCGGCCTTCGCCTCGGCCGTTTCCCGCCGCTCCAGACCGAGAAATCCGAGCACCTGCAGAATGCGTCCGTTGCGCCGCTCGCCATGGCGATCGACGATCACGACCGGCATATTAGTGGTCACCCGGCCGCGCGCGATACGCCCGATACCGATGACACCGACATAGCTGCTGTAATCGAGCGCGCTCACCTGAATCTGCAGCGGCCCTTCCGGATTCACATCCGGCGGCGGCACATGCTCGACGATCTTGCGGAACAGCGGCTCCATGTCGCCGCTCCGCACGGAGGGGTCATCACCGGCATAGCCGTTGAGACCGGAAGCGTAGATCACCGGAAAATCGAGCTGCTCTTCGGTGGCACCGAGCCGATCGAAAAGATCGAAGGTCTGGTCCAGCACCCAGTCGGGGCGCGCTCCGGGGCGATCGACCTTGTTGATTACCACGATCGGACGTAATCCGCGCTCCAGCGCTTTCTGCGTAACGAAGCGCGTCTGCGGCATCGGTCCGTCCATGGCATCGACCAGCAGGAGCACCGAATCGACCATCGACAGAACACGCTCGACCTCGCCGCCAAAGTCGGCGTGGCCCGGCGTATCGATGATATTGATGCGGTAGTCTCCCCATTCGATGGCGGTGTTCTTGGCGAGGATGGTGATGCCGCGTTCGCGCTCGATCGCGTTGGAATCCATCACTCTTTCCTGGGCTTCACCCCGGGTCTTGAGCGTACCGGAACACTGCAGCAACTTGTCGACCAGCGTAGTCTTGCCGTGGTCAACGTGGGCAATGATGGCGATATTGCGTAACTTGTCGATCATTTGAGTCTCACCGACGTGGAAAAAGGGGCCGGCGTCAGACGCCGGCCCGCAGGCGCCGCTACTTTACCACAGCGCGGGCCGCCGGATTGCGGTCCCGCGACCCGGGACGACGGCCCGAACGCGGCCCTTCGAATCCCCGGGCGCCACCGCCGCCGGACCCGCGCCGGGCATGACCTCCCGGCTGCTGACCGCGGGGGATCGAAGGCCGGCGCTTCTGACCATCCTTGCGGGGCGCCGGACGGGCGACGACGGTCGGCTCGTAGCCAGGCACCACGATGCTGGGCAGATCCTGACGCAGCAGGCGCTCGATATCGCGCAGCTGCTTGTGCTCATCGGCGCTGACCAGCGAAACGGCCTGGCCGGTCATGCCGGCGCGGCCGGTGCGGCCGATGCGGTGCACATAGTCCTCCGGCACATTGGGCAGCTCGAAGTTGACCACATGGGGCAGCTGATCGATATCGATGCCGCGGGCAGCAATATCGGTTGCAACCAGCACACGTACCGCGCCACGGCGAAAATCGGCGAGCGCCCGGGTACGGGCACCCTGGGTCTTGTCGCCATGGATCGCTGCGCTGCTGAGGCCGTCACGCTCGAGCTGCGAGGCAAGCCGGTCGGCGCCGTGCTTGGTACGGGTAAAGACCAGCACCTGGCGCCAGTTCTGCGAGCCGATCATGTGTGACAGCAGTTCGCGCTTGCGCTCCCTGTCAACCGGATGCACCAGATGGGTGATCCTTTCCGCGGTGGTGTTGCGCGCCGCGACTTCTATCTGAGCCGGGTTGCGCAGCATGCCGCTGGAGAGACGCCGGATCTCCTCGGAAAACGTGGCCGAGAACATCAGGTTCTGCCGCTTTTCCGGCAGCTGGCTGAGGATGCGACGGATCGCGGGAATGAAGCCCATATCGAGCATGCGATCGGCCTCGTCGAGCACGAAGATCTCGATCTTCGAGAGATCCAGGGTCTTGCGCTCCACGTGATCGATCAGACGCCCCGGCGTGGCGACCAGAATGTCCACGCCGCGACGCAGCGCGTTCACCTGCGGACCGAAGCCGACGCCGCCGAAAATGGCGGCCGAACGCAGTGGCAGATGCTTGCCGTAAGCCATGACGTTGTCATGGACCTGGGCAGCGAGCTCACGCGTGGGAGTAAGTACCAGGCCGCGCACCGGGCGGTGACGTCCCGCCGGACGAGTTGCGGCCAGGCGGTGCAGCAGTGGCAGGGTGAAACCGGCCGTCTTGCCGGTACCGGTCTGGGCGCAGGCGAGCATGTCGCGCC
>CAZOOF010000027.1:0-27731 GCA_964581365.1 uncultured Chromatiales bacterium | reverse complement strand
GCGCGCACGATCAGCCAGGTTGCGCCGAGCAGCACGTAGCCGCCCACCACGCCGAAAGCCACCACCAGCGCGAAGAGGTAGTAACCCATGCCGTGCTCGAAGCCGCTGACATAGAGTCCGAGCATCACGCCCTGAGCCAGGGCCGCCACCACGGAACCCGCCCAGAAGAACCAGTTCCACAGATCCCGATGCCAGCCCACTGCCTTGACCCGCATCTCGAACGCCACCCCGCGCAGAATGAGCCCCACCAGCATGATCAGCACCGGCATGTAGAGCGCCGTCAGCACCTCGCCGTGAGCCGCAGGAAAGGCAACCAGCAGCAGGCCAACGCCGAGCACCAACCAGGTTTCGTTAGCGTCCCAGAACGGTCCGATCGAAGAAACCATCACGTTCTGCTCCCGGCTCTCAGCAAGCGGCAGAAGGATGCCGACGCCGAGGTCGTAGCCATCGAGGATGACGTAGGCGAGGATCGAAACGCCCATCAGCACCGTAAAGACGATCGGCAGATCGAGGCTCATTTGACCGGCAACCCGTGTTCTTCGGTAAATGGACGGAGCCGGCGGCCGCGGCGCGCCAGATGCGTCATCACCACGATGTAAGACACCAGCACCACGCTGTATATCAATGCGTACAGCGTCAGGCTGGCACCGAGCCGCGCCGGCCCGACCGGCCCGACTGCATCCGCGGTGCGCAGAATTCCGTACACCAGCCAGGGCTGGCGGCCGATCTCGGTCACCATCCAGCCGGACACCACCGCGACCCAGCCAGAGAATGTCATCCCCGCGAACACCCACAGCATCGAACGAGAGGGCTGATGGCCGTGGCGGGTGCGCAACACGCCATAGGCGGCGACGACCAGCATCACCAGGCCGAGACCGACCATCACGCGAAAGGCCCAGAATACCGGCGCGACCGGAGGAATGTCCTCTCCGAACGCATCCAACCCCTGAATCTCCGCATTTACATCGCGGGCCAGTATCCAGCTCCCGAGGCCGGGCAGAGCAATCTCGTGATCATTGCGCCTCTCCTCCTGGTCGGGGATGGCAAACAGCACCAGCGGCGCGCGGGTGCGCGTATCCCAGAGTCCCTCCATCGCCGCGACCTTTGCCGGCTGGTGCTCCAGCGTATTCAGACCGTGCAGGTCACCGACCAGGATCTGTCCGGCGGCGAGCCAGGCGGCAATCATGGCTCCGGTGCGCCAGCTGACATATGCCGCCTTGTCATAGCGGTCCTTGAGCAGGCGTAAGGCCGACATGCCGGCGATGACGAAGCCGGCGGTGACCCCCGAAGCCATGAGCATGTGGAAGAAGCGCAGCGGGAACGAAGGATTCATGATCACCTCGATCCATCCCAGGCTCACCAGTTCGTCGCCGTCATAGCCATAAGCTACCGGGGTCTGCATCCATGAATTGAGCGCCAGGATCCAGAATGCCGACAGTGTGGTCCCCACGGCGACCAGCACGGTCGCGCCCAGATGCGCCCAGCCTGGCACCCGATTGATTCCGAACAGCATGACGCCAAGGAATGCCGCTTCGAGAAAGAATGCGGTCAGGACCTCGTACGCCAGCAGCGGACCGGCCACGTTGCCGACCGAGTTCATGTATCCCGGCCAGTTGGTACCGAACTGGAACGACATGACGATCCCGGTCACGACACCAACCGCGAATGTCAGCGCGAACACCCGCGTCCACAGGTTGAACGATGTGAGCCACCGCGCCTTGCCGGTGAGCGAATACATGACGCGGAAGTAGACCAAAACCCACGCCAGCGCCAGCGTGATGCTGACGAACAGGATATGGAAGCCGATGTTGAGAGCGAACTGAATTCTGGCCAGCAACAGTGCATCCACGCTTTCCATGCGCCGCCTGCCTCCATCTCCGCTGCGCGCAAGAAGCCATCATGTAACCTCAATTCAAACTTCGGTCACATACGCACAAGCACCAATGACGTCGAGCGGTGATGCGCGTCCGGCCGCTCAATACGCTTGCCGTGAGATGCCGGAGGGGCTAAGTTTGAAACGACTGATCGGGAATGCGCGGCGCACTGCCGCGCCGAAGGAAATCCAACTTTCAGCAACGATGCAGGAGGTCAGGGAATGAACATCGACAGCATCATGGAGAAGGAAGTGGTGACCTGCGGACCCGAAGACACGCTGGAATCGGCGGCCATTCTGATGTGGAACAATGCCTGCGGAGCGGTGCCCATCGTGAGCGAGGACGGCCGCGCGCTTGGCCTGATTACCGACCGCGACATTGCCATGGCCTCGGCTCTTCAGCACAAGCCGCTCTGGCAGATCAAGGCACAGGAAGTGTGCGGCGACCGGGGCATCGTCGCCTGCCAGCGCAATGCCACCGCAGATGAGGCGCTGCAAAAGATGGGAGAGAACGGAGTGCGGCGGCTGCTGGTTCTCGACAGCGAAGGCCGCCTCGAAGGCCTGATCTCCATGGATGACGCGATCTGCGAGGCGCGCCGTGATGGCGATGGCGCCGGCATCGGCTTCAGCCAGCTGGTACCAGCACTGCAGGAAGTCTGTCGGCACCAGGGCGTCCATTGATCCGCCAGGGGCGGGCGGCACGAGGCCGCCCGCTCGCGCGATGATCAGCCTCAGCCGGGCGGCCAGTTCATGCGCCGCCCGCCCAGCACGTGCAGGTGCAGATGGAATACGGTCTGACCGCCATCTTCACGGCAATTGATGACCGTGCGGTATCCGGAGGCAAGGCCCTGCTCCTCCGCCACGCGCTTTGCAACCAGGAACATTCGTCCCACCAGCCCCGCGTCCCTGGCCTCGAGCGTATCGATCGCGGTAATGTGGCGACGCGGGATCACCAGGCAGTGCACCGGCGCCTGCGGATTGATGTCGCGAAAGGCAATGATCTCTTCATCCTCGTAAACGAGATCCGGCTTGATGTCGCCGCTCGCCATGCGGCAGAACAGGCAGTCACTCATGGTCTCTCTCCGCTGCTTGTTGATATCGACAACGATGGGCGTAATCAGCGTCGCGATGCCGGCGGGCTGGCGACCCGGTCACGCAGGTATACCGGCACCGCCTCCGCGGCCGGACGCGCGCCTCCACGCTGGTGAATCGCAAGCGCGAGGCGGGCGACATCCCGCGCCCGCGGATAGCGCTGTTCGTCGCAACCAGCGAGTTCCCGCCCCAAGCCCAGGCGGGATTCGAGCAGCGCCCGGTAACTGGCCCAGCCATCGCCGGCGGCGAACCAGCCGTCAGCTTCGACTTGCGGCACTCGATCAGGCGCGCACACGCACTCTTCGCCGAGCACTCGCGCGAGCCCGTCGGCATCGGCTTCGAACGCGCCCCAGTAGACCTCGCCCATGCGCGCGTCCATCGCCGCGAGCACCCGGTCGGCCAGACCATCCGCGATCACCCCCTGCGCCAGCGCCGCCAGTGTAGACACCGGAATCACCGGCAGGCCGGCACCGTAGGCCATGCCCTGAGCCACTGCCGCGGCGATGCGCAGCCCGGTGAACGCGCCCGGACCGCGCGCAAAAGCGATCGCATCGAGCCCGGTCAGACTCAGCCCGGCCTCGGACAGCAGCGACTCCGCCATCGGCAGCACCAGATCGGCGTGACGCTGCGGCGCCAGCTCATAGCGCTCTGTAATCTCTCCGTCACGGCAGAGCGCAACCGAACAGGCGATGGTCGAGGTTTCGATCGCGAGCAGCTTCATGCCGGCGCCTCCGAGCCCGCCGCAATCGACTCGAAGAAACGTTCCACATCGTCGAGCCGCTCGGCGCGCGGCATCGGCGGGAGGGCGCTGAGAAACAGGCGGCCATAGGAGCGGCTGCGCAGCCGCGGGTCGCACAGCACCAGCACACCACGATCGTTTTCATCGCGGATCAGACGACCCGCGCCCTGGCGCAGCATGATCACCGCCGCGGGCAACACTTGATCACGGAACGGATTGCCGCCGCGCTCCCTGATCAGAGCCGAGCGCGCCTGCGACACCGGGTCGTCGGGCGCAGCGAACGGCAGCTTGTCGATGATGACACAGGACAGCGCGGAACCGCGCACATCCACCCCTTCCCAGAAGCTCGCAGTCGCCAGCAGCAGGCCGTTTCCCGCCTCGCGAAAACGCGCCAGCAACTCCGCATGCGGCAGCGTATCCTGCACGAACACCGGGAAAGCGGGCGGATCATCCGCGAGCAGGCGCGCCGCCTCGCGCAGATGCTGACGGCTGGTGAAGAGCATGAACGCTCCGCCGCCGCAGGCCTCGATCACCGGCAGCGAAGCGGCGATCACTGCGGCGGTATGGCCGCGCGAATTGGGTTCGGGCATGCCAGCGGGCAGATAGCATAGAGTATTGGCAGCGTAATCGAACGGGCTGTCCCAGCAGGCGGTGTCTGCGTCCTCGATGCCCAGCCGCGCGGTAAAGTGTCCAAAATCGTCGCCGACGGCGAGTGTCGCCGAGGTGAAGATCCAAGCAGCCGGCGAGCGCGAGATACAGTCGCGGAATGTGGCCGCATAGTCGGTCGGCGACACATGGAGTGCGAACGAGCGTGTGCTGCATTCTACCCAGCGAATGCCGCCTCCCGGCGACGACTCGCCGTCCGAAAACAGCTGCAGGCGCGCCACCAGTGAGCGCGCGCGGCGAAGACAGTGGTCCAGCCCCCGGTCCTGTCCGGCATTGTCCGCAAGCACATCGCGGAGAGCGGTAAGTTCGTCCTGCACTCTCGCAAGCGCACTGGCACTGCGGCGCTCACCGGTCCATGCCGTCTGGCGGGCGCTGCCGCCCAGCGCGCGCCTTAACTCCTCGGCGGCGAGCTCCAGCGCCCGCGCCCCCATTTCCAGGGGCGCCAGACGGCCGCCGCAGGATTGCAGGGCGCGCAGCGAGTCGCGCGCCAGTTCGCCGATCTGGCGACCACTGACGCTGACGCCGAAGAAGCGAGTGGCGAGCTCAGGCAGCTGATGCGCCTCGTCAATGACGTAAGTATCGGCCTCGGGCAGCAGCTCCCCGTTACCGTCCTGGCGCAGCAGAAAATCGGAAAACAGCAGATGGTGATTGACCACCAGCAGATCGGCCTCCTGCGCCGCGCGCCGCGCTTTCACCACATGGCAGTCATTCCATGCCGGGCACTCTCCGCCCAGACAATTGTCGGTGGTCGAGGTAACGGTCTGCCACCAAGGGCTCGACTGTGGGATGTGGTGAAACTCGCTGATTTCCCCGCTGACGGTGCGCTCCGCCCAGGCGCGCAGCGCGTGCAGCCGCGTGGCGGCATCATCGTCCTCGGGAGCGCGTTCGGCGAGCTCCAGGCGGTAGATGCAAAGGTAATTCGCCCGGCCCTTTAGCAGCGCGACGCGCGCGTGAGACTCCAAGGCCCGACGCAATACCGGGAGATCCCGATGAAACAGCTGATCCTGCAGGGCGCGGGTGCCCGTGGAGACCACGGTCTTATGGCCCGAGTCGAGCGCCGGGGCCAGATAGGCGAAGGTCTTGCCGGTGCCGGTGCCGGCCTCGGCGACCAGCATGCCGCGTGTTTCGATCGCGCGGGCGATGGCGTCGGCCATCTCCTGCTGCTGGCGCCGCGGCCTGAAGCCCGGCAAAGCCCGGCTCAAAGGACCGTGCGCGCCCAGCATTCCGGCGGCACGCTTCATCGCGCACGCCCATTGGCAGCCGGCCGGTTCTGCCAGACTCCGTCATCGAGAAGACCGTCCTCACTCGACCACACCAGGCTGCCAATGGCGCGGAAGCGCGCCACCGACATCGCTCCGCGCCGCGCGCGAGGATGGTTGGCCGCCTCTTCCAGCTCGCACTCGAGGTCTTCGCGCGGCGCCGCATAGATCTCGAACGGTTCAAAACGCTCGTTCATCAGCACCAGCAGCACGAGGTCCCAGGGCTGATCGATACGCAGCTGGCCGATGCGCTGCCCGGATCTCTGCTGATCGAAGATCGCCCTGCCCTTGACCAGGATGCGCAGCCCGGCGAGCGGGCCGGACCTTCCGAGCGCGTCAAAGCCGGCGCCGGCCGCCTGCAGCTCCAGATCCAGCAGACGCGCGGCATCGTGGCGGCAGATCTCCCCGCTGACGCCGGCGAGCGGCCGGCCTGTCGTTTGCCGATACGCGGCAGCGAGTCTGCGGGCCTCGGCGATGAGTTTGTCGACGGAATAAACGGACATATCTCTGACACAATGATGTTCGCAGGATTCTAGCACCCGGCGCCCGCAAGAACACGGCTGGTTCCCGCCAGCTTGTCGGCGCCGTCCCGGGATAGCACAATGAATTGCCCCGGCATGAGAGGATCTCATGACTGCAAAGGATGAACCTTCGCTGATTCGCGCATTGCAGGACCCATCGCTGTATCCACATCCGGTGAGCGGGTTTGAGGTGATCGAAACCCATATTTCCTGGATCCTGCTTACGGGAACGTACGCCTACAAAATCAAGAAGCCGGTGGACCTCGGCTTCCTCGACTTCACCACGCTGGAACGCCGACGCCATTTCTGCGAAGAGGAGCTGCGGCTCAATCAGCGCCTGGCGCCCGAGCTGTATCTCGGAGTGGTGCGTATCGCCGGCTCTGCAGATTCACCGCGGCTGGATGAACCCGGGCCGGCGCTCGAATACGCGGTGAAAATGCGCCAGTTCGACCCGTCGGCGCGCTTCGATCGGCTGCTCGCCGCCGGTCGTCTCGGACCCGTTCTGATCGAAGGACTGGCGCAGACCCTGGCGGATTTTCACCAGCGGGCGGAGTGTGCGCAGGCGGACGATGCCTATGGCAATGCCGAAAGCATCATCGGGCCGGCGCGGGACAACTTCGCCGCCATCACCCTGCCCCCGAATCAGGCCGCTGAACGACGCCGTCTCCAGCACCTCGCCGAGCGCACCGAGAGCGACTGGCAGCGGCTGGCGGCCGTTTGCGCGCAGCGAAAGGCAGCGGGTCGGGTGCGTGAATGTCACGGTGACCTGCACCTCGCCAATATCACACTGCACGATGGCCGCCCTACCCCGTTCGACTGTCTGGAATTCGATCCGGCGCTGCGCTGGATCGATGTCATGAGCGAGATCGCTTTCCTGGCCATGGACCTGGATGCGCATGACAGATCCGATCTGAGCTGTCTGATGCTGAACGAGTACCTGCATCACACCGGCGACTACGAAGGCATGGCGCTGCTCGGCTTCTACCAGATGTACCGGGCGATGGTCCGGGCCAAGATCGCCAGCATCCGCGCCGTACAGCAAGGCGAGGTCACGGCCGAGGGCTGCCGCGAAGTACTGAAATATATGACGCTGGCGGACAGCTACAGCAAGCGCCTCAGGGGCGCGATCGTCATCGCCCATGGTCTGTCCGGGTCCGGCAAGACCAGTCTGAGCCGCCATCTGCTGGCGCCGTGCCGGCTGATACGCATCCGCTCCGATGTCGAGCGCAAGCGGCTCGCCGGCTATTCGCCGCAGGCCCGTACGAGCTCGGGGATCGCGAGCGGCATTTACACCGCGCAGGCCAGTGAGCGCACCTACCGCCGTCTCGAGGAACTGACCGGGATAATGGTGAGGTCCGGATTCAATGTGCTGGTCGATGCGACCTTTCTGCAACAGGCCCGCCGCGAGGCCTTCCGCAGCCTGGCAGATCGGCTCGAGGTTCCATTCGTGATCCTGCATTTTGATGCCAACGAGGAAACGCTGCGCCAGAGAGTGCGGGAACGAAGCCGGTCCGCCACCGATGCCTCCGAAGCAGGTCTGGAGGTTCTGTCACATCAGATCCTCAGCCAGGACCCGCTCACCCCCGAGGAATTGTCGGCCACCATCCGCATCGATACCGGCGCTGCGCCGGACACCAGCGCGATCGGCGCCGAACTGCGGCGTCGCATCGCCGAATAGCCGTCTATGCCTCAGGAATGAGTCGTGCCTGCGAGCGCACCAGCGGCCCGGCGCCCCGGCTGACGGTCAGCTGGTGCCGTCAGGGCGCGTCAACGGTTTTGCACTCACCCAGCGAACCGGGTCCGCAAACACGTCCATCGATCCAGATCGCGCTGTCGAGGCGCGCCTGCTCCAGGCCGGCACTGAGCAGCAGCGCTCCACGCAGATCGGCATAGGCCAGATCGGCACGATCCAGGCGCGCACCAGTGAGATCCGCGTTGCGCAGGGAGGCGCCGAGCAAGCGCGCGCCGCGCAGATCCGCACTGCGCAGGTCCGCGCGACTGAGGTTGCTGAAGGACAGATCCGCGCCGGCGAGACGGACGGCACTCAGATCGGCCCCATTGAGCGACATGCTGTTCATGCTCGCACCGCTGAGATCACTGCCCGCAAGAATGCGGCCATCCATGGCGCAGTGATTCCAGTTCACGCCTGGATGCGCAGTCAGCAGACAGTCACTGTCTGACGGCGGCTCAGCCGGAGTGTGAAGCAGCACCGCGACGCCGAAAGCCGCGAGCAGCAGGAACGCCACCGCTGCCGCGCTGCGCCGCAGCCGGCGGCGACGCGCGATCTGCAGGGAAATATCCTCATGGCGCAATGCCGGAGCGGGCACTTCGTCTTGGCTCTGGCGGCGCTCACCGTCCACGTCATCGACGCCGTCCCCACTATCCGCGCCGCGTTCGTTCTCCCAGCGGCGGGCTGCCTGAAGGCGCTCCGCGGAATCGCCGCGCATCACCGGCGGAATGAGCTCGGGCAGTTCGGGCAACGGCAGCCAGTTGAGCCCATCGGCACTGAGCTCGTCCTCCGCCACGATGCGGCCGAGGATGATGTAGCGCATGATCAGTCCACGTGGATACGGTCCACGAACCAGTTCACCGCGGCGCACATACCACACGTGGGCGCGCGCTGTCACAGCGTCGCTCCCGCCCTCGCCCGCCCCGTCGGCGCAGGGCGATTCCTTGGGCTATACTTGACCTCAGGTACAAGGCAGTGCCCACGTTCGCCGCCGGGACGATCCACGCGATCTGACGACACTCTCCCGGACCGGTGTGAAGGACCAGACAATGAATAACAACAAACCCGGGCACGAGAATGCGAGGCGGCGCCATGACAGCATCCGGTAACATCGCCGGAGGAAGCACGGTTGCCGCGATGGCAGCTACCGACGCGACGACCGGCCGCCCCAGCCTCGACGACATCCGCCGCATGCCGATTCTGGTGCTCGACGAGCCCGCCGGCGCGGCAGCGCTGGTTGCCATGCTCAGGCAGAGCGGCTTCAACCAGGCGAGCGCCGCGCACGACTGGGACGATGCCATCGCCCGCCTGCATGATGCCGACCGGCGTGCCGACGGCGTCGACCTGGTACTGCTCAACACCAGCACCGAGACATTCGGCGGATATCGACTGTGCCGTCTGATGCGGGGCCATCAGAGCTGGCGCGACACACCGGTCATCGCCCTGCAGCCCCGCAGCGGATGGCGTGAGGACTCGCTCGCCGAAGGCCTCGATGCCGGCGCCACCGACCTGGTGTTCCTTCCCATCACAGCGCCGCAGGACCTGATACCGCGCGTGGTCTCCGCGCTGCTCCTGCGCCGCGAAAGAGATATCCGCCGTCGCCGCGAAAGCGAGCTCGAAGCTGAACTCGCCGAACGCATGGTCATGGAGGCACGGCTGCAGTATCTCGTATCCCACGATGACCTGACCGGTCTTGCCAACCGTCGCCGCTTCGAGCAGGTTGTCGAGGCCACGCTCGCCCACATGCGCGAAGACGGCGAAAGCGGCGCGATCATCTATATCGATCTCGATCAGTTCAAGGTCATCAATGATCTGGAGGGACATGGCGCCGGCGACCGGCTGCTGATGGCGATCGCCAACATTCTGCGCACCCATCTCCATAATCACGAAACCCTTGCCCGGATCAGTTCCGACGAATACGCCGTGCTGGTGGCGAACGTCGATCGCGACGCCGCCATGGCTGTCGCCGAAACGCTGCGGCGAACCATCGACGACTATCACTTCGCCACCGGCGAACGCGAGTACGGCGTCAGCGCCAGTGTCGGCGTCCTGCTCATCGATTCCGGCGACGAAATCACCGCCAGCGAGGCGCTCGCGCGCGCCGCGCAAGCCTGCTTCGAAGCCAAATCGCACGGCCGCAACCTGGTGCATCTGTTCGATGCCAACGATCTGGAAACGACCATCCTGCGCGAAGCGGTCGGCTGGGTGCCGCGGATACGTGAAGCGCTGAGCAATGACCGTTTTTACATGGTTTTCCAGCCCATCGTGGAGCTGGCCAGCGGAGACACCATCGCCTATGAGGCGCTCATCCGCATGCGGCAGCCTGACGGCACGACGACCGAACCGGATGTCTTCATTCCCATCGCGGAACGCATGGGGCTGATTCACGAAATCGATCAGTGGGTGGTGGCTCATGCCCTGCAGATGGTGCATCGCCTTCCTCCCGCGCTCGATCGCATCTCGCTCAATGTCAATCTTTCGATTCATGCCTTTCAGGATCCTGGTCTGCTTGCGCTCGCTCGCGATCTCCTGCAGCGCTATGGAATCCCCGCCGACCGCATCACTTTCGAGATCACCGAAACCGCCGCTGTCGCCAGCTACGACCAGACCCGCACCATGGTCAACGAGCTGCGCGCGCTGGGCTTCCGCTTCGCGCTCGACGACTTCGGCACCGGCTTCAGCTCCTTCAACTATCTCAAGCAGTTCCCGGTCGATTTCCTGAAGATCGACGGCAGCTTCATCAGCAATCTGCTCGACGACCCGATCGACCAGCATCTGGTGCGATCGATGGTGGAAGTCGGGCGGGCCTTCGGCAAGTGCGTGGTGGCCGAGTTCGTCGAAGATGAGGCAACGCTCGATCTGCTGCGCGAATACGGTGTCGATCGCGCCCAGGGCAACTACATCGGTACACCGCTGGCGCGGATTCCCGGAACTCCCTGAGCTTCGCGCGCGCGGGCGGCGGTGGCGTGCATGCGCAGCAGCAGTTCGACCTCGGCGCGCGGCAATCCGCACTCCTTCACTATCCGCTCGAGATCCGCTCCCGCCCGGATCAGCTTCGTTGCCCGCTCATAGTCTTGATCACCCGCCTCCCGTTCCTCCAGGCGGTTCTGCCTTTCGAGAATACGCAACATCTGGCGCTCGATACGTTCGAGATGACCGCCCGCGCCGACGGCGCCGGTGCACAGCGCCGACAGTTCGCGCCGCATCGTCTCGAGCTCCTGACTCAGATCCCCGAGATTGCGCCGCTGACGGGACAGCGCGTGCCCGAACACGGCGGCGATCAGCGCCGTGGCCAGGGCCAGCGACGACGCCGCGGCCACGATGATGGTAGAACCTGTCATTCACTTGTCCTCATGCGTATTCGTCGATGTGATCGTCGCCGCCTCGCTCCTGATCCTCGCGCGGCGGCTTGCGCTCTTTCTCCGGCGGCCGTTGGCCCTCATCGTCCCGACGGACCTTCTCGATCCTGCGCTTTGGCCACAGTGGTTCGGCCGGCGTAATGTCCCTGATACCGGACATGCTCGATCCTCCCGTTTCTGGCTCTGCGATATCCAAAGCAGAATTCATGCCAGCCAGGACTCACCGAGTCCCGATAAAGCCTTCCCGCAGGCTGGCCGCGGGATCGACCGGTCGAAGCGGCGGCACCACATACATCGGCGGCATGATGGTCAGCGGCGCGACCAGCGGCGCCTCCTCCCAGGCCGCCGGGGCAAGCGCCGGATTCGCCGCTTGCACCTCCTGCCACGAATCCCTGGCCGCTTCGCTCAGCTGCGGCGTCGACCACGGTCCGGCCTGCTCTCCACCCGCGGTTTCACCGTCCGCACCCAGCGTCGTCATTGACGTGCTACGGGCATCGATGACGTTCACCAGACGTTCGTCGGCCAGCACCACCAACACGACCCTGCGGTTGAGCGAACGCCCCTCCGCGGTGTCGTTGTCCGCAACCGGCCGGAACTCGGCAAAGCCCTGCGCTGACATTCGTCCGGGCTCGACGCCCTCTCCAGCCAACAGCCGCACCACGCTCGAGGCGCGCGCGGTCGACAATTCCCAGTTGGACGGATAGAGCAAGGTATCGATGGGCCGGTCATCGGTGAAGCCCTCGACACGGACCGAGTTGGGATAGTCGCGCAGCACCTCGGCGACCGCGGTCAGCACCGGCACCGCATCGGGCTGCAGCATCGCGCTGCCGCTGCGGAACAGCACGCTGTCCTTGATCTCCACTTCCAGCCACAGATGATTGAAGCGGACCGTAACCAGCCCGGAGTCCATGAGATCGGAAAGCTGCCGCCGGAGCTTGTCGGCCAATGTCCCCATGAGGCTGGCGTCATCGATTCCTCGCCGCGCCGCCTTCTCTTCGGGCAGCAGTTCGAGCGCCGGGGTATCGAGGACGTTCGGTCGCTGGACGAATTTTCGGTTGGGCGGAATATCGGCCTTGGCCGGCTGCCCCACCTGTATCGGCTCGAAGGATTTGGGAGTCTGACGGAAAGCCCACATCAGAGAATCGGACAGCACCCGGTACTTGCCCTCGTTGATCGAGGAGATCGAGTACATGACGACGAAGAATGCGAACAGCAGGGTGATGAAATCGGCATACGAGATCAGCCAGCGTTCGTGGTTCGGGTGCTCTTCCTCGTACTTGCGTCGGCGGGCCATGGGCTGATCAGCCGATGTAGCCGCGCAGCTTGGTTTCGATATTGCGCGGGTTCTCACCTTCGGCGATGGAGACGATACCCTCCACGATCATCTCGCCGAACTGAGTCTGGTTATGCACGATACTCTTGAGCTTGTTGGCCATCGGCAGGAAAAAGAGATTGGCGAAGCCGACGCCGTAGATCGTGGCAACGAACGCCACGGCAATGCCCGAACCAAGCTTGCTGGGATCCGCCAGGTTCTCCATGACGTGGATCAGACCCATCACCGCACCGATGATACCGATGGTCGGAGCATATCCGCCCATCGCCTCGAAGATGCGCGCCGCCTGCATATTCTGGTATTCCCTGACACCGAGCTCGACGTCCATGATGGCGCGGATCGCTTCCGGCTCACTGCCATCGACCAGCAACTGGAGTCCCTTGCGCGCGAAGGGATCGGGTTCAGCTTCCGCCAGCGCCTCCAGTCCGAGCAGGCCTTCCTTGCGCGCGATGTTGCTCCAGTTGACGATCTTTTCGATCGCCTCTGCAGCAGCGATCTTGGGCGGCATGAATACCCATGCGCTCATGCGCAGACCGCGCATGAAGATGTCGAACGGCGTCTGCAGGAGAATGGCTCCGATCGTCCCGCCCACCACGATCAGGAACGCGGTGAACTGCAGCAGCGATCCGGTGTGACCACCCTCCAGGAGATTGCCGCCGACGATGGCGACAAACGCCAGAATAACGCCGATTATGCTGAGAATATCCAATCCGGGAACTCCCCGCCCGTTGCTTCCTGCTTTCAGAGCTCAACCGCCCCAGACCCGCTAGTCGTCGTTGCGCCAGTGCCCCAGTCGCGCCTGCAGTCGCAGCAACGCCTGACTGTGAATCTGGCTCACTCGCGACTCGCTTACCCCGATGACCGCGCCGATTTCGCGCAGATTCAGATCCTCATCGTAGTAAAGCGTCAGCACCAGGCGTTCCCGATCGGGCAGTCCGGCGATCGCTTCGGCCAGGTTGCGCTTGAAGTCTTCGCGCTGAACCCCCTCGAATGGACTGCCATCGCTGCGGCCGAAGCGCGCGGAGAATCCATCTTCGCCGGCCCCCATTTCCTCGAACGACAGCAGCCGGCATCCGTTCGCATCCTGCAGCGTCTTGTGATACTCATTGAGACTCATGCCAAGCGCCTGGGCGACTTCGTGGTCCCGGGCATCGCGACCGGTGGTGTTCTCGATCTCGCGCACTGCCTCGGCGACCTGGCGCGCCTTGCGGTGGACCGAGCGCGGCGCCCAGTCCCCCTTGCGGATCTCATCGAGCATGGCGCCGCGAATGCGTATGCCGGCATAGGTCTCGAAGCTCGCTCCCTGCCCGGCGTCGTAATTGCGGGCTGCTTCCAGCAGTCCGATCATGCCGGCCTGAATGAGATCGTCGACCTGCACACTGGGCGGCAGGCGGCTCATGATGTGATAGGCGATGCGTTTTACCAGCGAAGCGTACTGAGTCACCAATCGCTCGTGATCACCCTGTCCCCTGCCCTGACTGTCGGTGGATGCGTACATTGCCGTGTTTTTCATGGATTACCTGCGGTTCTGATCATTTCACCGTCGTTGCCAGCAACGAGCCTTTCGACAAAGAATTCGATTGATCCCCGGGCTCCCACCGGCGGCGGCCACTGCCTGGCCCGCTGGGCCAGCTTGCTGAAGGCGAGCGCAGCCCGACTGCGCGGATAGGCTTCCACGACGGCGCGCTGCTTCTGCACTGCCTTGCGCACGTACTCGTCGTGAGGAATGGCGCCCGCATAGTCGAGGCTGGCATCCAGGAAGCGGTCGGTGACCCGGGTCAGCTTGCGGAACAGCTCCGATCCCTCCTGCGCCGTGCGCACCATATTGGCGACGATGCGGAAACGGAACAGTCCGTGCTCGCGGTTGAGCAGCTTGATCAGCGCATATGCGTCGGTGATCGACGAAGGCTCGTCGCACACCACCACCAGCACCTCATGGGCCGCCTTGCTGAAAGTGACGACGCTGTCGGAGATTCCGGCCGCCGTGTCCACCACCAGAACTTCAGGCGGGAAGCGCAGCTCACTGAACGCGCGCACCAAGCCGACATGTTCCAGATGACTGAGTTCGGCCATGCCCTTCAGCCCCGACGACGCGGGTATTACCTGCATCCCGGCCGGACCCGGGACCATCACATCCTCCAGCGAACGCTCGCCGCTGATGACATGAAACAGGTTGTAGACCGGCTGCAGCCCGAGCAGAACGTCCACATTGGCCAGACCGAGATCGGCGTCCATCAGCAGCACGCGGCGACCGGACAGCGCGAGCGCCGTGCCCAGATTGGCCGAAACGTTGGTCTTGCCGACGCCACCCTTGCCGCTGGTGACGGCAATCACGCGGACCGGGGCCGGCGGAGGACATGCGCGCAGTGCCACTCCATGCGCGCTGTGCTGATCAATGTTGAGCATTGGCGATTTCCCTTCCGAAGCTGAGAGAGACCAGATCCTCGTCGATACGCGGTCCGGTACGGTTCATGATGTGCGTCGCCCTGGCGACCAGATCCGGCGCGCTGGCCGGATGCAGATCCTCGGGAACGCGTTGCCCGTCACTCATCCATGCGATGGGCAGCTGATGGGTCACGGCGGCGCTCAACACGCCACCGAGACAGGTGGTCTCATCGACCTTGGTCACGATGCAGGCGTCAGGACCGAAGGCCGAGAAGGCTTCGATCACGTCGCCAAGCCCCGATTGCCTGCAGGTTGCCGGGAGCAGCAGCATTACCTGCTTGCGCAGAGTGTTCTTGTCGAGGATATCGACCTGACGCTGCAGCCCGCCGTCGCGCTGGCTCATGCCGCCGGTGTCGATCAGCACCAGGCTGCGATCGGAAAACTCCTCCAGCGCCTGATGCAGTTCCTCGTGGCTATCCGCGGTACGCACCGGAATGTCGAGCAGGCGCCCGTATGCGCGCAGCTGGTCCCAGCCACCGATGCGGTAGCTGTCCATGCTGATCATGGCCACCTGCCGCGGGCCGTAGCGCAGGGAATAGTTGGCGGCGAGCTTGGCAGCAGTCGTGGTCTTGCCGGCACCGGTCGGACCGACCAGCGCAACGATTCCGCCCTCGACCAGGAGATCGCGCTCATGGATCGGAATGCCGCTGGTGATGCGATCGAGCGCGCGATGCCAGGCGGTGTCCACATCGGTCTGCGCCGTCATCTCGGCTTCGACGATAGCCCGGCTCTGCGCCGCGGACATGCCGAAGCGAAGCAGCCGCTCGATCAGTTCCACCCGGCGCGGATCGCTGCGAACGAACGCGCCCCAGGCAATGCCGGACAGCTGTCCTTCGAGCATTCTGCGCAGCGTATGGAGTTCGTTCTTCATTTCCAGCAGCGTCGGCTCGCCGCTCCACATGCGCTCGCGGGCCTCCGCCGCCGGAGTCGCCAGCTGCGGCGCCTGAGTCCGCGGCGAAGCGGTCACCGATGGCGCCTGTGCGATGCTGGCCGGCGACAGCGCGCGCTCGTCGTAGTCGATCGCAGCCACGATCTCCACGCCGCCATCGACACGCTTGTTGGACAGGATCACCGCATCCGGCCCCTGCTCGTCGCGCACCATGCGCATCGCCTGGCGTATGTCGGGTGCAAAGAATCTCTTGATCTTCATTTCCGCGAATCTCCGAGCTGGCGTTCGCTCCCGCTCTTACTCCGGACGGCCTACGCTGGCCACAATCCTGATCTGTCGGTTGTCGGGTATCTCGTCGTACGAGAGCACATGCATGGCGGATATCGAATGCCGCACGAACCTCGACATCATTGGCCGGAGCTGCGCCGATACCAGCAGGACTGCCGGCTGGCCCGCGATCTCCTGACGCTGCGCCGCGTCCTGCAGCGACTGATGCAGCCTGCCGGCCAGTCCAGGCTCCAGGGCGACTCCGCCCGCGCCCTGGGTCCGCAGGGTCTCTAGCAACAACTGTTCCAACGTCTGATCCAGCGTTATGACTGGAAGTTCGCCACCCAAGCCATTGATGTTCTGGACAATCATCCGGCCGAGCGCTACGCGAACCACCGCAATGAGTTCGCCGGGATTTTGACTGAGCGAAGGATGAGCAGCGATGGACTCGGCAATGGTCCGCATGTCGCGCAACGGAATCTTCTCCTCGAGCAGCGCGCGCAGCACCTTCTGCAGCGTGCCCAGCGAAACCGTCTCCGGCACCAGCCCATCGACGAGCCGCGGCGAAGTCCGCGCCAGCGTATCCAGCAGCTGCTGCACCTCCTCGCGACCGAGCAGCTCGTGCACATGCGTCTGCAGGATATGGCTGAGATGGGTGGCGATCACCGTGCCGGCATCCACCACGGTGTATCCCAGGGTCTGAGCCTGCTCACGCTGATGCGGCTCGATCCATACCGCCTCCATGCCGAAAGCCGGATCGCGGGTCGGGATACCGCTGAGACTGCCGAACACCTGGCCCGGATTAATCGCCAGATCCCGATCGGGCTGGATTTCGGCTTCGGCCACGGTCACGCCGAGCAGCGTGATGCGATAGGCGCCAGGCGCCAGTTCGAGGTTGTCGCGGATGTGTACCGGCGGCACGAGGAAACCGACCTCCAGAGTGAGCTTGCGCCGCACCCCCTTGATACGCGCCATGAGCTGTCCGCCCTGATTGCGGTCGACCAGCGGGATCAGGCGATATCCCACCTCGAGACCGACCGGGTCGACCGGCACCACATCGTCCCAGCCGAGCTCGCGCTGCTCCGGGCTGACCGGAGCCTCGGCCAGAATTTCGGTCGAAGCCTCGCTCGAACGCGGCTGCTGCGCCCGGCGATGGATCAGCCAGCTCCCGGCAGCCGCAGCGCCGCCCAGCGACAGGAAAGCCAGATTGGGCATGCCGGGAATGAGTCCCAGCGTGAGCAGCACGCCACCACTCACCGCCAGCGCGCGCGGAGTCTCGAAGAGCTGGCCGATGACCTGCGTGCCCATGCTCTGCTCGCTCGACACGCGGGTTACCATGATCGCTGCGCCGGTGGACAGCAGCAGCGCCGGGATCTGCGCCACCAGTCCATCGCCCACCGTCAGCAGGGTATAAGTCTGGAACGCGGCATTGAACGCCAGGCCGTGCTGCGCCATTCCCACCGCCAGGCCGCCGACGATGGTGACCAGCAGCACCAGCAGGCCAGCCACGGCATCTCCGCGCACGAACTTGCTGGCACCGTCCATGGAGCCGTAGAAGTCCGCCTCGGCCACCACCTCTTCACGACGGCGACGCGCTTCCTTCTGATCGATGACGCCGGCGTTGAGATCGGCATCGATCGCCATCTGCTTGCCTGGCATCGCATCCAGGGTGAAGCGCGCACTGACTTCCGAGATACGGCCGGCGCCCTTGGTCACGACCACGAAGTTGATGATCACCAGAATGGCGAACACCACCAGACCGACGGCAAAGTTGCCGCCGATGACGAAGGCGCCGAAAGCCTCGATCACCTTGCCCGCGGCATCGGTGCCAGTGTGACCATCGAGCAGTACGACGCGGGTGGATGCGATATTGAGCGCCAGCCGGAACAGCGTCGCCACCAGCAGGACCGTCGGGAAGGTGGCGAATGCCAGCGGCCGCTTCGCGTAGATGCAGGCGAGCAGCACGACCAGAGAAAGGGCGATATTGAAGGTGAAGAACATATCGAGCATGAGCGGTGGCAGCGGCACCACCAGCATCATGAGGAGCGCCAGAAGCAGCAGCGGCACGCCGAGCATGGCGTTGCGGCCGATCCCGCGCAGGTTGCCCATCACATTGGCATTTACCATTTAGACTTCACTCCGCGTCAAAATTGCGTCGCCGTCACCGGCCTGCCACAGGTAAATACACGAAACGTACCAACCAGCGTGTCAATCGACGCGCAGCTCGTCCGGAATGGGCAGATCGTTGAATGAGCGCTTGCCGGCGCGGCTCTGGCGCGGCTTGCGGCGCAGCTGATAGGCATAGGCCAGCACCTGCGCCACAGCCACGAACAGTCCGGTGGGTATGCGCTGCTGCAGCTCAGTGCTGTGATAGAGCGCGCGCGCCAGCGGCGGCGCAGAGACGATGGGGATGCCATGATCCATCGCGACGGTGCGGATCTTGAGCGCCACCAAGTCGCGCCCCTTGGCGACCACCACCGGCGCCGACATCCGGTCCTGCTCATAGCGCAGAGCCACCGCATAGTGGGTCGGGTTGGTGATGACGACATCGGCGCGCGGCAGTTCCTGCATCATCCGGCGGCGGGCGAGCTCCTGGCGCACTTCGCGCACCTTGCGCTTCATCTCCGGATTACCGTCGGTCTCCTTGAATTCATCGCGCAGTTCCTGGCGCGTCATGCGCAGCTGACGCTGGTGATCCCAGAGCTGGAAAGGCACATCGACGGCGGCGATGACGATCATCGAGGCGCTGAGCAGCAGGAAGGCCAGCAGCAGGATGCGGCCGGCGTTCATCAGCGCATCGTTCACTTCCTGCCCGCCCAGTCCGAGAATGGAGTCGACGTTGAACCACAGGAAAGTCAGCGCCACCACCAGCACGATGGAAAACTTGGCCAGCGCTTTGAGCAGCTCGACCAGGCCTCGGGCCGAGAATACCCGCCCCAGCCCTTTGATCGGATCCAGCTTCTCCCATTTGAAGGAGATCGCCTGGGTGCTGAAATTCCAGCCGCCGATGAGCAGCGGACCGGCGATCGCCGCCAGAGTGACGATGACGAGGAAAGGCAGCAGCGCGCCGATGGCACCGGCCATCGCCTTCTCGAGTTTGAACACCGTGGCCAGCGGGTCGATGAGCTCGGCGCGAGGCGCCTGAAAGGAATCGGTCATGACGCCGAGCAGCCCGCCGATGATGCTCCCGCCCGCCAGGAACATGCCGCCGGCCGCGGCAAGCAGTACGACCATGGTCGACAGCTCGCGCGAGCGCGCGAGCTGGCCCTTCTCCCGGGCCTGTTGCAGTCGCCTGGGGGTAGCTTGTTCTGTTCTTTCCTGTGCCGGCTTTTCCGCCATCGTCTACTCACCCTGACCGGCGGCAATGCGCTGCATGACGACGAACGCATCGTCGGTGATACCGGTGAACTGCGGCAGGAACAGCGTCAGCGACACCAGAATGAACACGAAGCCGAGCATCAGTGTCACCGGAAAGCCGACAGCGAAAATGTTGAGCTGCGGCGCAGCGCGCATCATCACGCCGAAGGCGATGTTGACCAGCAGCATGGCCGACACCGCCGGCAGCGCGATCAGCATCGCGCCCTTGAAGATCCACGCCCCCCAGGCCACCAGCGTCCACAGGCCATCGCCGAGAGCGGCTTCGGTTACCACCGGCATGACGTGGAAGCTGTCGATGAGGATATCGATGACGATCAGATGGCCATCGAGCGCGAGAAAGATCAGCGTGGCCATCAGGTTGTAGAACTGACTCACCACCGGCACCGAGACTCCGCTCGAGGGGTCCATCATCTGCGCGAAGCCGAGACCCATGGTCTGACCGACGATGTTGCCGCCCATCTCCACTGCGGCAAACACCAGCCGCACCATGAATCCCATGACCAGGCCGATGAGGATCTGCCCGGCGAGAACCGCGAGACCCGGCGCGCTGAACGGATCCAGCGCCGGCACGGGCGGCAGCAGCGGATAGGCAACCAGCGTGATCAGTACCGCGACCCCGACGCGCCCTGTCACGGGCACCGTTCGCACGCCGATGATGGGAACCACCATGAGCAGAGCGGCGATGCGGAAGAACGGCCACAGGAAGTCGGTCATCCGCGCCATCAGTTCGTCCATCGGTATGACCACGACGGCGCCTCAGCCGATCAGCGAGGGAATGTCGTTGAGCAGCCGCGTCATGTAGTCGATCAGCGTGGACAGGATCCAGTGCCCTCCGATGAAGAGCACGCCGAGGACGACGAACAGCTTCGGAATGAAACTCAGCGTCTGCTCGTTGATCTGGGTCGCGGCCTGAAACATGCTCACCAGCAGACCGACGCCGAGCGCCGGCAGGAGCAGCAGCGCGATGATCACCGAGGTCACATAGAGCGCGTTCTGCCCGATAGTGATCACTGTTTCAGGGGTCATGCGTCCTCCCTACCAGAGAAAGCTCGACGCGAGCGTGCCGAGAATGAGCGACCAGCCGTCGACCAGCACGAACAGCATGATCTTGAACGGCAGGGAGACGATGAGCGGAGACAGCATCATCATACCCATCGACATCAGCACGCTGGCGACCACCAGATCGATGATCAAAAACGGAATGAAGATCAGGAAGCCGATCTGGAACGCCGTCTTGAGCTCACTGGTGACGAAAGCCGGCATCAGCAGCGAGAACGGCACGTCCTCGCGCGACTCCACCTCTACGGCGCCGGCGATCCCGGCAAACAGGCCGATATCGCTGTCACGGGTCTGATGCAGCATGAACTCCCGGAACGGCTGAGCGCCGCGTTCGAGGGCATCCTGCAGACCGATCTCCTCGTTGAGATAGGGCGTAACGCCGACGCGATACGCCTCGTTGAACACCGGCATCATGATGAACACGGTGAGAAACAGCGCAAGTCCGATCAGAATCTGGGTGCTCGGCGTCTGCACGGTGCCCAGCGCCTGACGCAGGATCGCCAGCACGATGATGATGCGGGTGAAGGAAGTCATCATCATGAGCCCGGCCGGCAGCATCGACATCACCGTCATGAGCGCCAGGATCTGCAGGCTCAGGGAATAGGTCTGAGTGCCGTCGGCAGCGGTGGTCACCGAAACGGCGGCCAGCCCCGCATCGGCCCACACCGCTCCCCAGGGCGCGCAGGCGATGACGAGCGCAAGGATCAGTCTCGTCATCGGCCTGCCCTCGCCGCCAGTTCACGGTTGAGCCGGCCGAGGAATCCTCCCGGACCGGGCGGCGCCGGGTCTGCGAGCTCATCTTCTCCCTGGGGCATGACATGCAGCGTGCGGATACAGCCCGGGGTGACGCCGATCACCAGCTGTTCGTCGCCCGCCTGCAGCACGATGATGCGCTCGCGCTGACCGAGATGAATGCCGCCGATCATGCGCAGACGGGAATTGCCTCCTGCAGGCAGACGGCCGAATCGCCGCATGGCCCAGGCCGCGCCGACGATGAGCGCGGTCACCAGCGCCAGCGCGGTGACGATCTGCAGTACGGCGGCGAGTGACAGAGGTTCGGCGCTCATTTCACTTCAGCTTCCGCACCCGTTCCGGGGCGCTGACGACGTCGGTCAGACGCACACCGAACTTGTCGTTCACCACCACCACCTCGCCGTGCGCGATCAGCCTGCCGTTGACGGTGATGTCCATCGGCTCACCCGCCAGGCGATCGAGCTCGACGACGGAACCCTGGTTCAGCTTTAGCAGGTCGCTGATGGAAATGCGGGTGCGACCGATCTCCACCGCGACAGTGACCGGAATATCGAGGATCATGTCCAGGCTGCCGGCGCCGACATCACCTGTGGCGATTTCGGCTTCCAGAGCGGCGAAATCGGCCCGGGCGACACCGGCTTCCGGCTCGCCCATCGGCCTCTGCGCTCCACTCATGTCTGTTTCGTTCATCACTGCACTCCCTGTACGATGGTCAGTTGACGATCCTGTTCGCCCTTCATGAATTCGGTGATCTTGATGGCGTGATGCCCGTCGGAGTTTCCGAGCACTCCGCGCATGAAGGGGATGTCCTCAACCAGCGCGGTGACGGTCTCCGGCGGTTCGATGGGGATGATGTCCCCGGGCTTGAGTCTGGAGATTTCCTGCACCGTCATCTGCAGCTCGGAGAGCACGCTGGACAGCTCCACCTCGGCCTCCACCAGCTCACTGCGCAGGGCCTGCAGCCAGCGCTCGTCGCGGTTTTCCCGGTCGGCCTGGACACGGGTTTCGAGCAGCTCACGGATGGGTTCGATCATCGAATAGGGCATGGTGACGTGCATATCGCCGCCCCCGCCTTCGACTTCCACATGGAAGGGACAAACCACCACCACTTCGCTCGGACTGACGATATTGGCGAAGCTGGGATTGACCTCCATGTTGAGGAACTCGACGTCGATGGGGAGCACCGGGCTCCAGGCTTCGCGCAGCTCGCGAAAAGCGAGCTCGAGGATGAGTTTGATGATGCGCTGCTCGGTCGGCGTGAACTCACGCCCTTCCACCTTGGCGTGAAAGCGGCCGTCTCCGCCGAAGAAGTTGTCCACGACGGAGAACACCAGATTCGGATCGATCACCATCAAAGCGGTCCCCTTCAGGGGGTGGATACGCACCAGATTCAGACTGGCCGGCACGAACAGGCTGTGCGCGTACTCGGAAAACTTCACCATCTGGACCGGGCCGGCGGTGATTTCCGTCGTACGGCGCAGCATGTTGAAGAAGCTCAGCCGGAGCTGGCGCGCGTATCGCTCATTGACCATCTCCAGCGTGGGCAGGCGCGCCCGGACGATGCGGTCCTGGCCGGTGAAATCGTACTCGGTGACCTCGCCCTCGACGAAGGGGCGGTCATCCTCGGTTTCGACGTCGCCACTCGATACGCCGTGCAGCAGCGCATCGATTTCGTCCTGGGTGAGCAGATCGTTGACGGCCATGGCCTCATGCCCTACTGCATGACGAAGCTGGTGAAGTAGATCGCCTCAATGCCGGGATCACCGATTTCCTGCCGCAGCACGTTCTGAACTTCGGCGAGCGCCTCATCGCGGATGCGCTGTTTGCCGGCAACGGTAGTCAGCGAGGCGTAATCGAAGCCGCTGAACATGAACACGAGATTGTTGCGGATCCGCGGCAGATGCTTGCTGACCTGAGGCGGCACGGACGGATCGCGCGTCATGCCTTCGATGCGGACCTGCAGATAGCGGATCTGATTGCCTTCGACGAAGTTGACGACGAACGGTTCGCCGAACTCCACGTAGATTGGCGGCCGCTTGGCCTGGCTGCCCGAACTGTCCGCGGCAGGCACCGCCTCGAGCGCTGCCGGACTTCCCAGCATCCCCGCCATGAACAGGGTCGCTCCGACGCTGATACCGACCAGAAGCAGCGCCGCCAGCACCAGCAGCACCATCCGGCTGATGCCCGATTTTTTACGGACTGCAGGCGCCGCGACCGCGGCTTCCTCGTCGATGGTCTGGTCTATCGCCATTTAAATCCCCTCGCTGTTGATGACAACTCCTTGCGCACCTTCACTAGCAAGGCGCATGCCATCAACGACGAGGGGATCTCGCAGCAGCAAAAACAACAGGTTACATTGACCGAAACCACGCGCGGCGGGAATTTGACTGCTTCTGCGCCGGCACCGGGGCGCAGGGAAGCGAAAGGGTCAAGCCCTCACCGCCCCGCCGGCGAGGACGCGGCCAGCTGCGGCTCAGGCGTAGCAGTCGAGAGCGCCGCTGATGCGGGGCGTAATGGTGCCCGAGATCTGCTCGACTTCGGCGGGATCGTCATCACCCCAGGCCGCCATGCCCGCCCGGTGGCCGGGCCCGCCTTCGTTGTGACGCTGGGGCTGCTGATGGGAAACATCCACATCCACCCCGGCGTAACCGGCGGCCGCCATCATCTCGCGCAGGCGCGGCGCCGCATCTTCGAGGACTTCGCGCACGGCGGCGTGCGGTGAAGCGAAGCTGATCTGCATCTGATCATTGTGCATGCTGATGCGGACCTCGATGGTGCCGAGATTTGCCGGCGTGATCTTCAGTTCGGCGGTATGCATTTGCTGACCGATCATCCAGCGCACGCGCTCTCCGACTTCATCGGCCCAGCGTTCATGCTGAAGCGGAACGCTGGCAGCCGGCAGGCTGGGCTGGGCACGCTCGCTGCCGACTAGAGATGCAGCGGGGTTGGGGGCAAGCGGCGAGGCGACAGGAGCAGTTTCACCGGCAGAGGCTGACTGCTGCCTGAACTCCTGCAGGGCTGCCATCCGCTTGCCGGCATCGTCACCGGCCGCGATCAGGCGCGCCGCCAGCGATTCGACCAACGGAGAATGGACGGCGGGAGCATCAGGCGCCGCCAGGCCGCTTCGAACGGCCTGCAGCGCGGCATCGATGCGCTGCATCGCTTCGCGCGACAGGGCATCATCGGCGACCTCTCCGCTCTCGCCCAGCGCATCGATTTCAGCCAGCAGGGCCGCCAGCCGCTGTGCCGCAGTGCTCGCGGCGGCGCTCGCATCGCTGGCGGACACCGAACCCGGCGTCGCCGGCTGGGCAGCGGCCGGGGTCGGCGGTGGCTGCGCAGGCTCATCGGCCGGCAGCCCGAGGCCGCTGGCCGTTGGTCCGGCGCTCTCGCCGCGCGCGGTCGAGACCGCATTCTCAGCACTACCCGCGACGCCTGCCGGCATCCCGGCCGGCGGGGACGAGGTGTCGACTGATGCATCTCCCGGCAGCGGATTCCCGGGCGAAGACGATGAACCGGCGAGCCATGCCGGCGCCGCTGTCACCAGAGTTTCGCCATTCGGAGCAAGACCGGCAAAGGATGACGATTCATCGACCAGTGAGGCGGTCGGTTCATCGGCCGATTCACTCGGGAACAGCGTTCGATCGACGGTACCGGCCACGGCAGCGTCCGTCGGCAACACGGGCGATTCCGCCGCGGGCTGGATGATAGGCAGCGCATCGTTTGTCGGCATCAGCGGATCCGCGAGCCCGTCCGACAGATCAGGCGGCAGCTCATCCGGCAAGTTCTGTCCGGCAGCCGGCAAACCCAGCGCCGCAAGCAGGTTGGCCGGCAACTCCAGGGAAGCCTCGGATGCGGCCTCGACCTGCCCGCCCGAAGGGAGCATCGCCGCTGCAGCATCCATCGTGGTATTCAGCGCGGAATCGATCGGAGCGTCGACGGTGCCCCGGTCGCCGCCAGCCAGCTCCAGCATCGACGAAAACATGTTGCGCAGGGCATCGACGTCAGCTGCGGGCAGGCTGCCATCCTGCAGCCGCGCAACGGCCTCCTCCAGTGAACCGCCGAAGGGAGCTTCGACCTGGGCAAGAAAGCCTGGCGGGAAACCCTGATATTGCACGCTCGATGCGGGGAAACCTGACACGGACGATCCTCTCTGTCTCTACAGACGCTGCAAAGCGGTTACCGGTAATGCGGTACAGGGGCAACTATCATGCCAGCTCACAATCACTCCACATTCGATCGTGTACGCTGGGCTCGATCGTCGAATTCGCGCTGCTCGCGCCGCAGATAATCCGCGCGCTCCTCGCCACGCAAACGCTCGACGGTCTCATCGAGGGCCCGGCGCCTGGCGCTCGCTTCGCTCCACGAGCGCCGCTGCTTTTCCAGGCACCGGCGCAACTCCTCCACCAGGCGTCGCTGCTGATCGATGGCGTCCGACAGGCGGGCGCTGAAGCTGCGGTACTGGTTCAGCAACTGGATGCCAATGCCCTGCCGACCGACCTGCTCCATTCGCTCCTGATACTCGCGGCGAAAATCGCACAGCTCCTCCAGGCGTCGCGCCTGCTCCTCCTCCTGCCGGCGCAGTTGCGCCAATGCCGCCGCGGCCTGATCCTCCCGGTCCCGCGCCAGCCCCGCGACCGTCTGCATGCGCTTCGATCTCACCATCTCCGCTCACATCCTCGCCGCCCGGCATTGCAGGCACCGCGGACATTCCTGTGCGCTGCCGTTGCGTTCATTGCGGCTTGCGCCTGATCTGAGCAGCCTCCGGCAGGAGCTCCGCGAGTCCGCTCAGACATGACTTGAGGTCCATCTGCTCATTGCGGTCCTGCTGCAGGAAGCGCAGCAGGCGGGGCCAGTATTCGATCGCCTCGTCGATGCGCGGATCGCTGCCGCGCACATAAGCGCCAACGCTGATCAGGTCGCGATTCTTGCGGTAGGTCGAATAAATCTGCTTGAAGCGCAGGGCCAGCTTCCGATGTTCGTCGCTCACCACCTCGCTCATCACCCGGCTCACCGAAGCCTCGATGTCGATGGCCGGGTACTGCCCGGTCTCGGCGATATCGCGTGACAGCACGATATGTCCGTCGAGAATAGCGCGAGCGCAGTCGGCGACCGGATCCTGCTGATCGTCTCCTTCGGCCAGCACGGTATAGATCCCGGTGATCGATCCGCTGCCGGCGCCGTTGCCGGCACGTTCGACCAGTTGCGGCAGCTTGGCAAATACCGAGGGCGGATAGCCGCGCGTCGCCGGTGGCTCGCCGATAGCGAGCGCCACCTCGCGCTGGGCCTGCGCAAAGCGGGTGAGAGAATCCATCAGGAGCAGCACCTTCATCCCGCGATCACGGAAGTATTCGGCGATGCTGGTCGCCAGCATGGCGCCATGCAAACGCAGCATGGGCGGCGTATCCGCCGGCGTCGCCACCACCACCGAGCGCGACATGCCCTGGGCGCCCAGTATGCGGTCGGTGAACTCCTTCACTTCGCGGCCGCGCTCTCCCACCAGGCCGACCACGATCACGTCGGCATCGGTATAGCGGGTCATCATGCCGAGCAGTACGCTCTTGCCGACGCCGCTGCCGGCGAACAGCCCCATGCGCTGGCCGCGGCCGATGGTCAGCAGACCATTGATGGCGCGCACACCCACATCCAGCGGCTCACTGATTACCTGCCGCTCGAGCGGATTGATCGGACGGCCGAGCAGAGGCCACGAGGCATCGGTGCGAACCGGTCCGCGTCCATCGAGCGGACGCCCGGTACCATCGATGACCCGCCCCAGCAAACCCGGGCCCACTGCGGCGGCATACACACTGCCGGTCGGGATCACGCGCGCGTTCGGCGTCAGACCGCGCATGTCACCGCTCGGCATCAGGAAGGTGCGCTCGCCAGCAAATCCGACCACCTCGGCATCGAGCGCGCCCCCGTGCGGCGTTTCCACCATGCAGCGATCACCGATCGCCGCCTGGCAGCCCACCGCTTCGAGCGTCAGGCCGACCATGCGCGTCACTTTGCCTTCGACGATCAGCGGGCGCGGCGCATCGATCCGCGCGCGCTCGGCCGCCAGACGCTCACGCCATATCGCGCTGCGCTCAGTCCGCACGTTCGCCATCACGAACCCGCTCTCCTCCCAGCAGTTCCGCCGCAATCGCGGCGAGGCGCCGCTCGACGCTGGCATCGATGCGCGAATGCTCGGTCTCGACCCGGCAGCCACCACGGGTCAGCGCCGGATCCTCGATGATTTCCCAGCTGGCGCTGCCATGCTCCTCTCCGAGAACTTCGCGGACGGTGGCTGCATCCTCCGGGTGAAGGGTAACGCGCACCCGCTGCGCCGCCACTGGCAATGCGGCCGTCGCCTGCTGCACCACGCCGATGATC
>CAZOOF010000026.1:0-28159 GCA_964581365.1 uncultured Chromatiales bacterium | reverse complement strand
TACTGACGCAGCCCGAGACCGCGACGGATCAGATACCAGTTGATGGCGATCAGCGCGCCGATGAGAATGAGCAGCAGCGCGATCGAAATCCACACCGGGACGTCGCTGGTGCCGAGGAAGCCGTAGCGGAAGCCGTTGATGATGTAGAACAGGGGATTGAAGTAGGTAGCCTTCTCCCACCAGCCCGGCAGGGCATCGACCGAATAAAACACCCCGCCCAGATAGATCAGCGGAGTGAGCACGAAAGTGGGGACGATGTTAATGCCGTCGATCGATCTGGCGTAGATTCCGTTCACCAGCCCGGCGAGGGAAAAGACCAGCGCCGCCAGCACTCCAAACAACAGGATGACCGCCAGGTTGGAAATGGCGAGCTCCATGCCCGTGAACAGCAGGGCTACGATCAGCACCAGGGTGCCGACGATGATTCCGCGCAGCAGGCCGCCGCTGACGAAACCGGCGATCATGATCCAGGGCGGCGTAGGTGATACCAGGATTTCCTCGATGGAACGGGCGAAGAACTTGGACTGAAAGAATACGAACGAGGTATTGGCGTACGAGTTGGTGACGATGGAGAGCATGACCAGCCCGGGGACCACGAAGATCATGTAGTCGACGCCGTGGACCTGGCCGATGCGCTCCCCGAGTATGCTGCCAAAGATCATAAAATAGAGCGAAGAGGTAATGATGCTCGGCAGGAAAGTCTGCACCCAGATGCGGAACATCCGCACCACGTCCTTGCGGACCATGGTGTAGAAGGAAACCCACTTCTGGTAGCCGTTCATGATGCGTTGCCGCGGGTGAGGCGGAGAAAGACTTCCTCCAGACGGCCGCCGCTGTAATCACCGCCGCCCGCTTCGGCGGCGTCGTGCATCGCCAGCACCTCGTCCATGGTGCCCGAGACGATGATCTCTCCGCGATTGATGATCGCCACATGACGGCACAGGCGCTCAGCTTCTTCCAGATAGTGGGTGGTGAGCAGAATGGTGACGCCGCTGCGCGCCAGATCGCGCAGGAAGTTCCACATCCCGCGCCGCAGTTCCACATCCACCCCGGCGGTAGGCTCGTCGAGAATCAGGAAGCGCGGCTCGTGCACCAGTGCGCGGGCAATCATCAGGCGCCGCTTCATGCCGCCCGACAAGGTCATGGCGCGCTCGTCCATTTTGTCACCGAGTCCGAGATCTTCGAGCAGGCGACGGGCGCGGGGCAGGGCGGCGCGGCGCGGTATGCCATAGTAGCCCGCCTGGTTCAGCACGATGTCGATAGGCTTCTCGAACGGGTTGAAGTTGATTTCCTGGCCGACGAGCCCGATCTGCGCCTTGGCGCGCTCGGGTTCACGATCAATGTCGTAGCCGAACACCGATACCTTGCCGCCGGTCTTGGTCACCAGGCCGGCGACGATGCCGATGATCGTCGTTTTGCCGGCGCCGTTGGGCCCGAGCAGGGCAAAGAAATCCCCTTCGGGCACCTCGAGGGAAACGCCTCTGAGCGCCACCGTGCCTGAGGCGTAGGTTTTCTCCAGGCGATCGATGGAAAGGGCGGCAGGCGGCATTGCGATATCCGGAAAAGGTTGCCGCTGAACCATAAGTATTGGCGTCCCTGACTGTCAAGCGCCGCCGGCCCGCGTGTCATGCGCGGCGCAATGTGGCAGCATGGACGGGTCACGAGGCAGGAGGCTGGCACCATGGAAGTGCATAGTGAAAGCTTCTCCGACAATTCCCCTATTCCGGACATGTATACCTGCGAAGGCAAGGATCGTTCTCCGCATCTCGCCTGGAGCGGACTGCCGCGGGGAACGCTCAGCCTGGCAATCATCGTCGACGATCCCGATGCCCCCGGCGGAACATTCGCGCACTGGGGAGTGTGCAATCTGCCGCCGGAGCTGACGCATGTCGATGAAGGGTTTTCCGAGGAGGATGCCGCTGATCTGGGCGCACTGCAGGTGACGAACGACTTCGGCAAGCGCGGCTATGGCGGCCCCTGTCCGCCGAAAGGCCATGGACCGCACCATTACCGCTTCCAGGTCCTGGCTCTCGATGTGGCCCGGCTCGATATTTCGCCCCGCGCGAGCGTTCGTGACCTGGAACTGGCGCTGCATCCGCATGTCCTCAGCCGGGCGCGCATGACCGGCGTTTACGAGCGCAAGTGAGTCCTGGCAGAAGGAGTAGCGCGAACGGACGCGTCCTTGGTCCTTAGGAAGTATTATGCAATAATATGTCGATCGACGCTAAGGCGCTCGGGATCGTGCGAACCAGAGGGGACTCATGATGTTGAAGAAGTGTTGCGGGGCTGTGCTGCTCTTTTCCGTTATGACGCTGCAGGCCTGGGCCCATGACGTCTGGCTGGAGCCTGCGGAAAACGGCATGCGGCTGGTCTTCGGTCATCCGGGCGAGCCCGAACCTTATGACCCCGCGCGCGTCCAGGAAGCGTATGGGATTGGCAAGGATGGCGAGCGGCAGACCCTCTGGAGCCAGGTGCGTGATGGAGAGATGACCCTGCGCCCAGCCTCGGGCACCGCCGTGATCATCGTCGATTTCGATCACGGTGTCTGGACCGAGACGGCGGACGAGGAGAGCGTCAACAGGCCGAAGAGCGAGGTGCCTGGTTATTTGTTCTCCGCCCATGAACGCATGCTCCACAAGACGCTGGTGTCCTGGGGCGAGGTTGTGGCGAAGCCGGCCGGCGTGCTGCTGGAGATCGTTCCGCTTGCCAATCCGCTGACGATGAAGCCGGGAGACGAGCTGCAGGTGCAGCTGTTGTACGACTCGAAACCTCTGGCGGATGCGGAGATCGAGATCATGGGCAGTATGGATCTCTACATCACCGATGATGAGGGGAAGGTGACGCTGCCGATCAACGAGCCTGGTTTCCAGTACATCCAAGCCATTTACAGAGTGCCGCTGGAGAACGACCCCGGTACCGATGCACTCGCGCTGACCGCCAGCCTGACCTTCACGCTATAGCTGCTGCGACGGCGGTGCCCGGCACCGCCGCCGTCCCCTCTGCGCCGCGACGATGTTCGCGGCGCCTCGCGCTCAGAAGTTCATTCTCGCGCCCGCATTGATACCCATTTCACCGTCGTAGATATCGATCTCGCCGATCAGACCGATCTGGCGGTTGAGAAAGTACTGGGCGCTGGCGGCGAAGCCGACGTAGTCGAGATCGCCGGCGACATATCTGACTTCGCCCGCGACTTCGAGATCTCTCATCAGCATGTGCCGCAGGCCGCCGCGGACGCCCATGCTGGTGTCGTCATCGGACAGTGTGACGGTGCTGGTCAGCGAATCGGGATCGATGATCTTGGCTTCGACTTCCTGGTATTCCAGCGTGACGCCGCCATAGACATCCGTGCCTCGGTCGAGGCTGAAACGGTAGCCAGCCCCTACATGGCCGGCGGTGAGGTCGACATCATCGGTCATGAACTTGAGGCCGCCGAAGATGAAGATGTCTTCGGTCATTAGCACCGAGCCGCGCGCGTCGACGCCTATGAAGTCCTGATCCTCGAAGCCGGGATAGAAGGAAACGGCGCCCTGCAGATAGTTGTAGTTCAGGTCCTGCGCGAACGCGCCCCAGGGAGCGATCAGTCCTGCGGAGAGGACGGCTGCTTTCAGTCTGGTCATGATTCGTCTCCTTGCCGGGCGGCTGGTGGCCGCATCGCCGGGGTTGGGTAACATGCGACCCAGTCTGCGACGCGATGACGGAAGTCACAATGAAAGCTGTCAATTGCAGCAGACAAAAGAGGAACGTGGAAAGATGGAAGTAAGAGATGTAAGCCGTCCGCTTCCGCGTGCTGCTTTTCTCTTTCTTGTTTTCTCTTTACTCTGCATTGCTATGAAAATCTATTCCTGGAACGTCAATGGACTTCGCGGTCTGCTGCGTCGCGGGGCTTTTCTGCCTTTCATCGAGCAGCATGCGCCTGACATCCTGTGCCTGCAGGAGACGAAGGCGCAGCGGGGACAGGTGGAGACGGATCTGTCCGGGTACCATGAGTACTGGCATGCGGCTGTTCGCAAGGGCTATTCCGGAACCGCGATATTCAGCCGGCAGCAGCCGCTTTCCATCGGCTACGGATTCCCGACGGATTTTGCCAGCAGCTACGATCTGACCGATGAGCTGCAACGCAATGCCGCCGACGAAGGCCGGCTGATTACCGCCGAGTTCGGATCGTTCTATCTGGTGACGGCGTATACGCCGAACGCCAAAGACGATCTCAGTCGTCTGGCGCTTCGTCACCGTCAATGGGATCCGGCGTTCCTTGCCTGGTGCAAGCAGCTCGAACGCAGCAAGCCGGTGATCATCTGCGGCGATCTCAACGTCGCGCATACCGAACTCGATCTCGCCAATCCGGGTCCGAACCGGGGCCGCAAGGGCTTTACCGATGAGGAAAGGGAAGGTTTATCGCGGCTGATCGAGGCCGGGTTCGTGGATACATTCCGGATCTTCACCGCGGGCAAGGGGCACTATACCTACTGGAGTCGCTTCGCCAACGCCCGGGCGCGCAACGTTGGCTGGCGCATCGACTACATTCTGGTCTCAGCCGTGCTGCGACCGGCGGTTGTCGCAGCTGAAATCCACGCCGAGGTGCAGGGCAGTGACCACTGCCCGATCAGTGTCACCCTCGATCTGACATGGGACTGATCAGCGGCGCGACCAAACGAGGAATGAACGGCGGCATGGCCATCGCCTTCAGACCGTGGCGCGTTGAGCCGGAGGCGCTGCATCTCCCGGATGTCCGGTGTCTTCCAGATCGTTGCCGAGAAAGCCGCCCGACTGCCGGCGCCACAGCGCGGCGTACAGGCCGCCGCGAGCCAGCAGCTCGGCATGGGTGCCGCTCTCGACGATGCGTCCTTGGTCGATGACCACCAGGCGATCGAGCATCGCGATGGTGGAGAGGCGGTGGGCGATGGCGATCACGGTCTTGCCCTGCATCAGCGCGTAGAGCTGCTCCTGTATCGCGGCTTCCACTTCCGAGTCGAGCGCAGAGGTCGCTTCATCGAGAATGAGGATGGGCGCATCTTTCAGGAGGACGCGAGCGATCGCGATCCGCTGCCGCTGACCTCCCGACAGTTTGACACCGCGCTCGCCGACGTGAGCTTCGTAGCCCGATGCGCCGAATGGATCGCTCAGTCCCAGAATGAACTCGTGGGCATGCGCGCGTTTTGCGGCTTCGATGACTTCTTCGTCGCTGGCCTCGGGGTGTCCGTAACGTATGTTGTCAGCGATCGTGCGGTGCAGCAGAGAAGTATCCTGCGTCACCATGCCAATGTGGCGGCGCAGTGACTCCTGGGTCACGAGGGCAATGTCCTGGTCGTCGATGAGGATGCGTCCCTGATTCAGATCGTAGAACCGCAGCAGCAGATTCACCAGCGTGGATTTCCCGGCGCCGGAGCGGCCCACCAGTCCTACTTTCTCTCCCGGATTGATGGTGAGGGACAGGTCTTCGACGACTGTCCGGTCATTCGAGCCATAGCGAAAGTCGATGTGCTCGAAGCGGATCTCCCCGCGCGCGACGACCAGTTCGCCCGCGTCGTCCCGGTCGGTCACCGTCAGGGGGCGCGCGATGGTGGTGATGCCATCGCGCACGGTGCCCAGGTTTTCGAACAGGCCGGCGACTTCCCACAGGACCCATTGCGACATTGCCCGCAGGCGCATCACCAGCGCAAAGGCCACCGCGATGGCGCCGACCGTCATGGAACCGAGATGCCATGCCCATAGCGCTACCGCACCCATGCCGGCGAGCAGCATTGAATTGAGCAGATGGAGCGCCACGCTGAGCCGGGTGACGAGGCGCATCTGCCGGTGCACCGTGACCATGAAATCGTCCATCGCGCCGCGCACGTAGTGCTGCTCCCGCTGGGTATGCGCGAATAGCTTGATGGTCTGGATGTTGGTGTAGCTGTCGACCACCCGGCCGGTCATCGATGCCCGCGCATCGGCCTGTTCGGCGGAGACGCGCTGTAGCTTCGGCACGAAATAGAACAGAATGCCCAGGTAGCCGGCGAGCCACAGCAGCAGCGGAGCAGTCAGCCGGCCATCGGCCTGGGCAACGAGAATCAGCGCGCCGCCGAAGTAAATGACGACGTAGACCAGCACTTCGGCGAGTTTCAGTACCGTTTCGCGGATGGCCAGCGCGGTCTGCATCACTTTCTGCGAAATGCGCCCGGCGAACTCGTCCTGGAAGAAGCTCAGGCTCTGGCGCAGCAGGTAGCGATGCGACAGCCAGCGCGCGAGCATGGGATAGTTGCCGAAGATGGTCTGATGCATCACCAGCGACTGTGCCAGGACGATCAGCGGAAAGACGAGCAGAACCAGCGCGGCGATGCCGGCGAGCGGCCAGCTATACTCGGAGAAAAAGGTGCTGCGATCCGCCTCCGTCAGCCAGTCGACGATATCGCCAAGGAAGCTGAAGAACAGAATCTCCATGGCAGACAGGGCTGCGGTCAGCAGTGACATCAGCACCAGCCAGGGGAGCACCGGGCGCGAGTAATGGAGGATGAATGCCAGCAGACCCTGGGGAGGCGTGCGTGGCTCGCCTTCCGGGTAGGGATTGAGCAATCTCTCGAAGAAACGGAACATGCGTGAACTTTGGTAAGTGGGTACGGACGGAGGGTCCCTCATTCTACGCGAATCGTCGGGCCAGTACGAATGGGGGATGGTCAGGCCTCTGTGGCAGGACTTATGCGGCGTCCGGCGAGCGGGCGAAGGGCGCGGGCAAAGAAGGACGATAATGGAAACTCCATACGGTTGGATCCAATGATGGCGAGAACGCGAACCTTATGGACTGCTGTGCTGGCGCTCACCCTGTGGGCCGGTGGCTGCTGGCTATCGGCTGGAGTTTCGGCGGCGCCGCTGGTGGTGCTGACCCAGACTCAGGCTGAGGAGCTCGGCCGCCGCATCTGGCAGAACGAGGGGCGCGAACTGGTGGAGAACCTCGCCGTGTGGAATGCGGGCGAGGACTTCCCCTCATTGGGAATAGGTCATTTCATCTGGTATCCGGAAGGGGTCACGGGGCCGTTCGAGGAGAGCTTCCCCGGGCTGATGACCCGGCTCCGGGAGCGGGGATACAGTCTGCCGTCATGGCTGGCCGAGGCGCGCCATGCACCGTGGACGAGCCGCGAGGAATTCCTCGCCGCGCGCGACGGAGAGGAGATGGCCGAGTTGCGAACCCTGCTCCGGGAAAGTATCGCCGAACAGACGGCTTACATCATCGAGCGCATGGAAGCGGCACTGCCGAAGATTCTCGATGCCGCGCATTCGCCGGCCGCGCGTGCGCACATCGAAACCCAGCTCCGGCGGCTGGTGGCCGACTCGCGCGGCGCCTACGCGCTCATCGACTACATCAACTTCAAGGGGGATGGCTCGTCACCCCGCGAGCGCTATCGCGGTGAAGGCTGGGGATTGCTGCAGGTGCTGGAACGGATGGATCCGGATGCCGAGGCGATTCCGGCATTCGTTGCGGCCGCTGACTACGTGCTCACCCGGCGGGTCGCCAATGCCGGGCGGGACGAGAGCCGCTGGCTGCCAGGCTGGCGCAAGCGGCTCTCGTCCTATCTCGAGTAGGCCTCAGGGAGCGAGGCCGCGGCTCCATGCAATCAGATGTTCCAGCAGACCCAGGTCATTCAGCAGGCTGTAGACGAAACATACCGCGATCACGGCCACCAGGACTTGCGGCCACATCGACTGGCGCTGGCGGAAGCGGTCGTCGGCAGCGACGCCTGAACCGGCCGGCAGTTTGGCGATGCCGGTCAGACGGGCGCCGAAGGGCACGTTGATGCGTGCCCGCGCGTTGATCGCCCAGCCGCAGGCATCCATCAGCGGGCCGAGGTTGCGGCGGCGCAGTTTGAGCCACGCGATGATCAGCGAGGGCATGGAAATGATCACGATCAGGGCGACCAGGGCGAGACACAGTTTCCAGAAGGGCAGCTGCAACAGCCCGCTCACATATCCGGCGATGGCCGCGAGCGCGGTGGCGAGCGCGCCGAAGGCGACGCCGAGCGCGGCAACCGTTCCGACATCGATCTTCTTCGGTCCTTCGGCAGACGGCACCGCAGCCTTGTCGGCGTTGGCGGTGGCTGCAGCAGCATTCTGCAGCTTCTCCGTCGAGGCGGCTTCCGCGGCGGCGGCGCGCTTGGCAACCTGCTCCTCGATCATCCGCACCACCTTCTTGTACGGCGCCCAGAAAGCCTGACGCATGCTGATCGGGTTCTCGATGATCTTTACCACCGTTGCGTCCCAGTCGCGCCCATCGCGGTCGTAGTAGACGCCGTTGCGACCGACCAGCAGATTGTCGGCGTCGCCATTGGTGACGGCGGCGACGATGTGGCGGGTCTCTCCGGTTTCGCGGCGCACGCAATCACAGTAGAGCAGATAGGTGCCGGCGAGCGGCGCCATCGCCGCCTGTCGCGCCGGATCGTCGACGATCAGCGTGAGTTCGCAGCTGCGCTGGTCGATGTACAGCGTGCCGGCCTCGAAAATCGCCAGCTTGTC
This sequence comes from uncultured Chromatiales bacterium, assembly GCA_964581365.1. Taxonomy (GTDB): domain Bacteria; phylum Pseudomonadota; class Gammaproteobacteria; order SZUA-140; family SZUA-140; genus JAITWN01. The sequence continues at coordinate 19,675 of CAZOOF010000026.1, read as the reverse complement.
GTCGTCGTAGAAGTCGCCGAAGTTGACGAAGTTTTCGCACAGCAGACGCAGGTCGCGGCAATAACGCACTAGGCGATCGATGTCGGCGCTGGCATCACAGCGCGGCGCTTCGGCCAGATCGCGCTCGATCAGCGCGAACAGTCGCGCGGGGACGTCTCCGGAAAGGATGGCGTCCAGCCGCTCTTCCCCCAGCGTCCGGGTGACGAGCGCGGCGCCCTCGGCCTGCCAGGCGTCGAATGGCGCCATGGCGGCAGTTACGCGCTTCCACTCGGCTTCCGTCAGCGTATCGCGATCGCCGAGCAGAGGGGTGAGCGCATCATCACGCAGGTGGGTGATCGCGGCCTCCCAGGCCGGATTGATGCCGCTGCCCAGAGGCAGGGCGGCGCCGGGTGCGGCATGCGCCAGAGGCAGCGTGGCGACATCGGCAGAATCGGGCGCGAGACACAGGGCGGAGAGGCGCTGGAACTCCGCTTCGTCCCCGTTCATTGCGGCGGCAGCGCGTGCATCGAAGGCTGCCAGCCGGCAGCGCGTGAAGAAATCGTCGACCTTGGTACGAACCGCAGCCACGGCTTCCGCGGCTGCCGCGGTCCGGTCGCTGAGCGGAGAGAGCGTGGCGTCGTCCTTGGCTTTCCGGTACCAGGCCAGAGCTGACTCGGCGTCGGCGAGGAAGCGTTCGAGCAGTTCCTTGGAGATGCCCGGTTTATCCGCGCGATCGGTTTCGCTGCCGCAGCAATCGATCACCTCGCGTATCAGCGCCTTCGCATCCTCATCATCATCTGCGGAATCCTCCGTGATGATCCCGTCGCCGTTGAACGCGGTCTGCGACAGCCGTTGTACCGCGTCGGCGGTTTCCTCGGTCGATATATATTCGGCGTCAGCCCGGCCGAGCAGGGCCAGAGTCTGGCGCGCGGCATCGAGCACCGCAGCCCCTTCAGGCCGGCTATCGTCAATCGCGGCCAGGGGCAGGGCTTCGGAACCGCGCGCGAGCTCATCGAGGTCGCGCAGCCGCGCGCCGGCCCAATGGATTGCCTCGATCAGTTCCGGGGCACGGATGCGGCCGTCGCCATTGGCATCGATGAGTTCCAGGGTGCGCTCGTCAAAATGCAGACCCGATACCGGGCAGGCAAGGGCAACCCACAGCTTCTGGTCGAGGCGGTCCAGCGCCATCATGTCGGCGCCGCTGGTGATTGCGACCTGGTTGAAATCCCCGGCGCGGAAGAACTTCCAGGGATACGGATTCTGCGTGGTACCGGTTGTCATGTCTGCTGTGGCCTCTCTCTGCAATGAGCCGTGACTGATCGCTCGATTATATGGATGGGCGCGTGTTTAGTCTCGCACCTGGTGGGCCGAAAAAGGCGGAAGAAGGTCCCGAGGAAGCAGAGCCGCCGATGTCATTGGCTTCGGCTGTTCCCGCCCTGTCCCGTCCGGGCAAATACCCGGACTGTTTATGCGGGGGCGCGCTCGCCAAAGCGGCGGAATGCGTGCTCCGGCATCAGCTCCCGCAATCGCCCGGCATCGATCCGCTTGCCGTAGCAGCCGGAGCCGCTCTCCGGCAGTGCGAAGTCTGGCGGCAGAGCGCCGGTCGCGCGCAGGCGCGCCACGATTTCGCGCCATGCCAGGGGTTCGCCGTCGGCGACGTTGATGCTGCGTCCCGGCTGCGGGTGCGCCAGCACCGCGATGATCGCGGCGATGATGTCATCGACGTGAATCAGATTGACGATCCGCGCGCCGTCGTCGATCCGGCCACGCTGTAGCCAGTTGACGGGTTCGCGATCCGGTCCGTAGATCCCCGCCAGGCGGAGCACGGTCGCGCCCCGGCTGCGCAGCCATTCTTCGCCCTGCACGCGGGGCTGGGTCGTGTCGAGCGGCGCATCTTCCCGGATCGACGGCGCCAGGGCCGCCTCGGCTGCCGACACGCGGTAGGCCGAGGTGCTGCCGAGGACGATGATCGTGGACGCCTCGCGCAGATGACGCCCGTAGAATGCGCGCACCCCCTCCAGTGGCGCGGCAGGAAATGTCCATACGACATGGCGCCCCGCCAAGGGGGGATTGCTCCAGGTCGAGTCGTCCTCGAGATCGAAGACCTGTCTTCCGGGCGCATTCCTGCGCTGGGTCGCGGCCGCCCCGGGCAGGCGTGTCAGCAGCGCGTTGCCGACATATCCCGCGCCCAGCACGGTGATAGCGGCAGCATCGATGGGCAGGGAAGCGCGACGGTGTTTCATGCCCGGCACTATAGCACCGGAAGCGGCGTCCGGGCCGCTGTGCGCGGTTGACCCTCGCCGGACCATTCGATATAGTTCGCCGGCCTTCATCGGGAAGGTGTTATTGCATTCGATTCATGGACGTACCCAGTAGTCGCTCACGCGGCGGCAACGGAAAATTCGACACGACCCGCCGTTCACGGCGACCCTTGTGATCCGGACGTCCTCCTGAACTCCGGTTTACCTCGGCTGCCGGTACGGCAGTCTCCGGAGGTGGACCATGGAGACCCAAGACCTCGCCTTCACCGTACGCGAACTGCTCGCGCAGCGCGACATCGCCCGTCTGCGCGCGGAGCTCGGCGAAGCCCATCCGGCCGATATCGCCAACTGCATATCGAGTCTGGAGGGCAGTGACATCTGGCGTGTGCTGTCGGTATTGCCGACCGAGCAGCGCACCGAAGTATTCGGCTATCTGCCGCCGAATGAGCAGGTGCGTCTCGCCAACGCGCTCAACCGGCGCAACCTCGCGGAAATCTTCCGGCACATGTCGGCGGACGAGCGCGCCGATCTGTACAACCGTCTCGATCCGGCCCAGCAGGCCGCGCTGCTGCCGGGCCTCGCGCAGGCCGAGCGTGACGATATCCGCAATCTGGCCAGTCATGAGGAGGGCACCGCGGGCGCCATCATGACCTCCGACTATGCGACCCTGGCGCCGTGGCTGACCGCCTCGGAGGCCATCCAGGCGCTGCGGCGTGAAGCTCCCGACAAGGAAACGATCTATCAGGCCTTTGTGATCGACGAGAAGCGCTCTCTGCTCGGCACGGTGTCGCTGCGTGATCTCATCGTTGCGCCCTACGAAGCGCGCGTTTCCGACTTGATGGTGGAAGGGGTGATCTATAGCCGCACCTCCGATCCGCAGGAGGACGTGGCGCAGAAGATCAGCAAGTACGACCTGATCGCCCTTCCCATCGTCGATGAAAGCGATCGTCTGGTGGGCATCGTCACCTACGACGATGCCATGGACGTTGCCGAGCAGGAGGCGACCGAGGATTTCCATCGCGTCGGTACCGTCGGGCGCCTCGAGGAGAGTGTGCGCGACGCCAGCATTCTGCTGCTCTATCGCAAGCGCATTTTCTGGCTGCTGGTGCTCATCTTCGGCAGCCTCCTGTCCGGTCTCGGCATCGCTTATTTCGAGGACACCATCACCTCATATGTCGTGCTGGTATTCTTCCTGCCGCTGTTGATCGCTTCGGGCGGCAACGCCGGGGCGCAGACGGCCACTCTGATGGTGCGCGCGCTCGCCACCGGCGATGTCGAGTTGCGCGACTGGGGGACATTGCTCGGGCGTGAGCTCGGGGTCGCCGGGCTGCTGGGTCTGACCATGGCCGTGGTGGTGTCGACTATCGGCATGGCGCGCGGCGGCCCGGAGGTCGCTTTCGTCATCGCCGCAACCATGGTGCTGGTGGTGATCGCCGGCAGTCTGATCGGTATCTCGCTGCCGTTTCTGCTCAGCCGCTTCAGGCTCGATCCGGCCACGGCAAGCGTGCCGCTGGTTACCTCGATCGCTGACTTGGCGGGAGTGCTGATCTATTTCTCAATGGCGAGCGTGGTGCTGAAGCTGTGATTACTGGCCGCCGCGCCGAGGCCGGTCTGCTGGTGGTTCGCTTCGCGCTGGCCGCGGCGATGGCGGCAATCGCCTGGTTCGCCTTCATACCGGCGCCGCCAGCTGGCATCGAGCGGGTATGGGACAAGCTGCAGCACGCGTTTGCCTTCCTGGTGCTGTCCGCCTTGCTGGATCTGGCAATGCCCGCTCGCGGCGCCGGCTTCAAGATCCTGCTTGCCTTCGGCTATGGCGCGCTCATTGAAGCGGTACAGTCGCAGCTTTCCTGGCGTGATGCGTCGCTGCGCGATCTGCTGGCCGATGTGGCGGGGATCGGCGCATATTTCTGTGTTCTGCGGCCGCTCGTCGCCATGCTGCGCGTCCGCCGTTACTGAGCGCCGCATCACCGGCGGGTGTACCATGTACCTTCAACTGCCCGATTGAATCGCATAAGGAGCTGAACAGGTGGGCGGGATCATATTCAAGATCACGTTGATCGTCCTGCTGGTGGGTTTCCTCATCTTCATGTGGTATGCCGACCGGCGCAATCGCCTGGCGCGTGAGGCTGAGGAAAGAGCTGCGCTCGCGGACGAGCATCGTCGCCGGAGTGAGTCCGGCGACGGAGGCGCCTGACGGTGAGCCGATGAGGCGCCGGGGCTGGAGTCTGCCATGCTACGGACTCTTGCTCGCTCTCGGCGCCATGCTGGCATTCGCCGGCACAACGGACCATCCCCGCAGTAGCACCGCGCTGGTGCTCGAAGTGCGCGGCGTCATCGGTCCGGCGATCGCAGACTATCTCGGACGCGGCATCCGGCGGGCGGCAGACGAAGGCGCGTCTGTGGTGGTGATCGAGCTGGACACCCCAGGCGGGCTCGACGGCTCGATGCGCGAGATCATCCAGGACATCATTGCCTCCCCGGTTCCGGTGGTGACCTATGTCCATCCGGGCGGAGCCCGGGCGGCGAGCGCCGGCACCTATATCCTTTACGCCAGTCATGTCGCGGCGATGACTCCGGCAACCAACCTGGGGGCGGCGACCCCGGTACAGATCGGTGGCAGCCCGCGCGGCAATCCGCCGCCCGATGAGAATGGCGCGGCGGTGCCGGCCAGTGCCATGGAGCGCAAGATCGTCAACGATGCCGTGGCCTATATCCGCGGACTCGCGCAGATGCGGGGACGCAATGGCGACTGGGCAGAGCGCGCGGTACGCGAAGGCGCCAGCCTTTCGGCGGACGAGGCGCTGCAGGAAGGGGTCATCGATCTGGTCGTCCCCGGTCTCGACGAACTCCTCGCCGCGCTGGACGGTCGCCGCGTGAAAACGGATCGCGGGGAGCTGACCCTCCTCGGCGCCGATGTGGCCGTCGAGCGGGTCGAACCGGACTGGCGCTCGCGTCTGCTTGCCGTCATCACCGATCCCAATGTCGCCTATATCCTCATGCTGGTGGGCATCTACGGCCTGATCTACGAGCTCGCCAGTCCCGGCCTCATCTTCCCCGGCGTGGCCGGAATCATCAGTCTGCTGTTGGCCCTCTACGCGTTTCAGGTGCTGCCGGTCAATTTCGCCGGCCTGGCGCTGATGGTGCTCGGCATCCTGTTCATGCTGGCGGAGTTGTTCGTGTCGAGCTTCGGCATGCTCGGCATCGGCGGGGTGGTGGCCTTCGTGATCGGCTCGATCATGCTGCTCGACACCGGCGTGCCCGGGTTCGAGGTGTCGATTCCGCTGATCGCCTTCTTCGCCGCGACCAGCGCGCTGTTTTTTATCTTCGTGCTCGGCATGCTGTTGAAATCACGGCAGCGTCCGGTCGTGTCGGGAATGGAAGCGCTGACCGGTGCGGAAGTCGAGGCGGTAGAGGATTTTACCGGCCGGGGAAGGGTGCGTCTCGGCGGCGAATTGTGGAATGCGCGCAGCAAGGTTCCGCTGCATCGTGGTGAGAAAGCGCGCGTGGTGGCTGTGGAGGGCCTGGTGCTGGTGCTCGCGCCGCTGGAAGATCCGAAAAACGAGGAGGACTGACAATGGAGTATGGAATATTTATCGCCGTTGCCGTGGTCCTGTTCCTGTCCAGTGCAGTGCGCATCCTGCGCGAATACGAGCGGGGAGTGGTGTTCCTGCTCGGCCGCTTCTGGAAGGTCAAGGGGCCCGGGCTGATCATCCTGGTGCCGGTGATCCAGCAGATGGTGCGGGTGGACCTGCGCACCGTGGTGATGGATGTGCCGAGCCAGGACGTCATATCCCGCGACAATGTGTCGGTGAAGGTGAATGCGGTGGTCTACTTTCGAGTGGTCGACCCGCAGCGCGCGATCATCCAGGTGGAGAGCTTCGCCATGGCTACCAGCCAGCTGGCTCAGACCACGCTGCGTTCCGTGCTCGGCCAGCACGAGCTCGACGAGATGCTGGCCGAGCGCGAAAAGCTGAACGCCGATATTCAGCGCATTCTCGACGAGCAGACCGATGCCTGGGGGGTGAAGGTTTCTAACGTGGAGATCAAGCACGTCGATCTGGACGAGAGCATGATCCGGGCGATCGCCCGTCAGGCCGAGGCGGAGCGGGTGCGGCGCGCCAAGATCATCCATGCCGAGGGTGAACTGCAGGCATCGGTCAAGCTCACCGAGGCAGCGGGAGTGCTCGCGGGCCAGCCACAGGCGCTGCATCTGCGTTATTTGCAGACGCTCACGGACATCGCCGCCGACAAGAACTCGACCATCGTGTTTCCCTTGCCGATGGATCTGATCGGCCCGTTGCAGGCGGCGGTCGAGCGCATCTCGACGGGGCTTAGCCGGCCGGATTAGCCGGTCTGCGCGTGAGAAACGGGTTGTCCGTCAGTGGTATAATCGTCCGCAAGTGGTGGAAGAGCGTGTTTCCGGCGGTGCCTGCGCTCTGGCGGGCGCGACCGGTGGTTCGGGTTCCGCCCTGCCGATTTCCACTCTGAGCCTTCAGGCTTTCACTTCTTCATTTCCGGGCGATGCGATGCAGGTAGAGAAACGGGGCTCGATTCGCAGCCTGATGCCGGTCTACGAGGACAACTATCGGCTCATCAGCCGGCTGGTGCCGGCAGTCGGCCGGACGCATGTCCCCACGACCTTCATCCTGTCCGCGTATCCGCGCATCTCTCTCAGTATCCTGGAGTGCGCCCGTTATACCAGCCTGGCCACCCTGACCCATTCGTTCGGCGTCTGCGACGGCCGCCTGCTCAAGGATATGGAGATGCGCCTGCGGATATATCACGACGCGCGGCTGCTCGAGGTCCTTTCCTATCAGGGGCGCGGTCGTTTCGCCCCCGCATACGACTATCCCAACGAGGACATGCTGAGTCCGTTCGAGAAGCGTCAGGTAAACGTCTTTCTGGGTGAGTGGCTGCGCGCTTGCCGCTACCGCCGTGTTCCGCTGGCGCTGGATTCCTGATCCGGTGACGGCCGGCCGCGCCCGCATTCGCGTTGGACATCGTTCCCGGCGATCAGGTAGAATCGTCCGGATTTGTCGGAAGGGTTCCCCGCCCTTCGATTCGCGTGTCTGGAGACAAGATGACCTTGCAACAACCGGCCTTGCTGGCGCTCGCGGATGGAACCGTGTTCCGGGGCGTCTCCATTGGCGTGTCGGGGCAGGCGGTCGGCGAAGTGGTCTTCAACACTGCCATGACAGGATATCAGGAGGTCCTCAGCGATCCCTCCTATGCCGGTCAGCTCATCACGTTCACCTATCCTCATATCGGCAACACTGGCTGCAACCCGGACGACGAGGAATCGTCGCGCGTGTTCGCGGCGGGACTGGTGATTCGCAATTTTTCTCACGTGGCGAGCAACTGGCGTTCGCGCGAGAGTCTGGAGAGCTATCTGCATCGTCATGGGGTGGTGGGAATCGCCGATATCGACACCCGCCGTCTGACCCGCCTCCTGCGTGAGGGTGGGGCACAGAACGGCTGTATCGTGGCCGGAGTCGATATCGACGAGGCGGCTGCGATTGCCGCCGCCCGTGAGCTGCCCAGCCTCGCCGGCCAGGATCTGGCCCAGGTGGTGAGCACCACGACTCCGTATGAGTGGACCCAGGGTACGGATGGGCGGCCCGCCGAAGGCGAGTCGCGCTTCCACGTCGTGGCCTATGACTATGGCGTGAAGCGCAATATTCTGCGCCTGCTGGTCGATCGCGGCTGTCGCGTCACGGTGGTTCCGGCCCGCACGTCAGCCGACGATGCGCTGGCGCTGAAGCCGGACGGCGTGTTCCTGTCGAACGGGCCGGGCGATCCGGAAGCCTGTGACTATGCCATCGCCGCCATCAGGCGCTTCCTGGAGCTGGGCATCCCGCTGTTCGGTATCTGTCTGGGGCATCAGCTGCTGGCCCTGGCGAGCGGCGCGCGTACGGTGAAGATGAGCTTCGGCCATCATGGGACCAATCATCCGGTCATCGACCTGGAGCACAATACGGTCTATATCACCAGCCAGAACCATGGGTTCGCGGTGGATGAGGGCAGTCTGCCCGCTCATCTGACAGCCACGCACCGCTCGCTGTTCGATGGCAGCCTGCAGGGCGTGCGCCGCACCGATGTGCCGGCCTTCGGCTTCCAAGGACATCCCGAGCACAGCCCGGGTCCGCATGACATCACGGCGCTGTTCGACCGCTTTACGGCGCTGATGGGGAAGTGAGGGCGCGCGAGCGGCAAGAGAGCGTGAAGTGCGAGAGGCCGGGAGACCGATGATGCCGCGTTGTCACCGCCCTGACCTTTCAAACCGTCTGCCGCCTGTTACTTTTCTCTTTCACCTTTTCACTTTTCGCTGACCGACTATGCCCAAACGCACCGACATTCAAAGCATCCTGATCATCGGCGCCGGGCCGATCGTCATCGGCCAGGCGTGCGAGTTCGACTATTCGGGCGCGCAGGCGTGCAAGGCGCTTCGCGAGGAGGGTTACCGGGTCATCCTGGTCAACTCCAATCCGGCGACCATCATGACCGATCCGAGCATGGCGGACGCGACCTACATCGAGCCGATCCGCTGGCAGACCGTGGCCGCGATCATCGAGAAGGAGCGTCCGGATGCGCTGCTGCCGACCATGGGCGGCCAGACGGCGCTCAATTGCGCGCTCGATCTGGCGTGCGAAGGGGTGCTGGAGCGTTTCGGCGTGGAGATGATCGGCGCCTCCCAGGAGGCCATCGATACCGCCGAGGATCGCGACCGTTTCCGCAAGGCGATGCGCGAGATCGGACTGGAATGTCCGCGTTCGGCCATCGCCCACAGCATGGAGGAAGCGCTGCAGGTTCAGGCGCGGATCGGCTTTCCGACCATCATCCGGCCTTCGTTCACGCTTGCCGGCTCGGGCGGCGGTATTGCCTACAACCGCGAAGAGTTCATCGCGATCTGCGAGCGCGGTCTCGACCTGTCTCCCACCAAGGAACTGCTGATCGAGGAATCGGTTCTGGGGTGGAAGGAATACGAGATGGAGGTCGTGCGCGATCGCGACGACAACTGCATCATCATCTGCTCGATCGAGAACCTCGATCCGATGGGCGTGCATACCGGCGACTCGATCACGGTGGCGCCGGCGCAGACGCTCACCGACCGCGAATACCAGCGTCTGCGCGACGCCTCGGTGGCGGTGCTGCGGCGGATCGGCGTCGATACCGGCGGCTCCAACGTGCAGTTTGCCCTCAATCCCGACGACGGCCGCCTGCTGGTCATCGAAATGAATCCGCGCGTGTCGCGCTCTTCCGCGCTCGCTTCGAAGGCGACCGGCTTTCCCATCGCCCGCATCGCCGCCAAGCTGGCGATCGGTTATACCCTGGATGAACTCCGCAACGAGATCACCGGCGGCGTCGGCCCGGCGGCTTTCGAACCGACCATCGATTACGTGGTCACCAAGATCCCGCGTTTCGCTTTCGAGAAGTTCCCGCAGGCCGATTCGCGTCTGACCACGCAGATGAAGTCGGTGGGCGAGGTCATGGCCATGGGCCGCAGCTTCCAGGAATCCCTGCACAAGGCGCTCCGCGGCATGGAGACCGGCATCGATGGTCTGGACGAGATCATGGCGCCGGGCATGGATGACGCCGATGCCGATGCGGCGCTGGTGCATCAGCTGCGTAATCCCGGACCCGAACGGCTGCGCTATGTCGCCGATGCATTCCGTCACGGGATGGATGTGACGCGGGTTCATGAGCTCAGCCACATCGATCCCTGGTTCCTGGTCCAGATCGAAGAACTCGTCCGTATCGAGGACGGGCTGCGCGGCCGGGTGGCGGAATCGCTTGAGCGCGACGAGCTCTACGCGCTCAAGCGCAAAGGCTTCTCCGATCGCCGTCTGGCGCGGCTGCTCGATACCAGTGAGGACGAGATCCGCGCGCTGCGCTGGCGTCTTGGTGTCCGCCCGGTCTACAAGCGCGTCGACACCTGTGCCGCCGAATTCCCCGCAGCGACCGCCTACATGTACTCGACCTATGAGGAAGAGTGCGAATCCCAGCCGAGCGACAACAAGAAGATCATGGTGCTCGGCGGCGGTCCGAATCGCATCGGCCAGGGCATCGAATTCGATTACTGCTGCGTGCATGCCGCGCTGGCGATGCGCGAGGATGGCATCGAGACCATCATGGTCAATTGCAATCCGGAGACGGTGTCGACCGATTACGACACTTCGGACCGGCTGTATTTCGAGCCGCTGACGCTCGAAGATGTCCTGGAAATCGTCGAGGTCGAGAAGCCGGCCGGCATCATCGTCCAGTATGGCGGTCAGACGCCCTTGCGCCTGGCGCGAGCGCTGGAGAAGGCCGGCGCGCCCATCATCGGGACCACTCCCGACGCTATCGACGTCGCCGAGGATCGCGAGCGCTTCCAGGGACTGATCGAGGATCTCGGCCTGCGCCAGCCGCCGAACCGCACCGCGCGCACCACCGAGGCCGCGCTGCGCCTGTCGGCGGAAATTGGCTTCCCGCTGGTGGTGCGTCCCTCCTACGTGCTCGGCGGCCGGGCAATGGAAATCGTCTACAACGAGGACGACCTGGCGCGTTACATGCGCGAGGCGGTCGCGGTGTCCAACGAGTCGCCAGTGTTGCTCGATCGTTTCCTCGATGATGCCATCGAGGTCGACGTGGATGCGGTGAGCGACGGACAGGATGTGGTCATCGGCGGCGTGATGGAGCATATCGAACAGGCCGGAGTGCATTCGGGCGATTCGGCCTGTTCGCTGCCGCCGTTCAGTCTGGCTCCGGAGATCCAGGACGAGCTGCGCCGCCAGGTCCGGCTGATGGCGCTGCGTCTGGGCGTCTCCGGACTGATGAACGTGCAGTTCGCGATCAAAGGCAGCGACATCTACGTGCTCGAGGTCAACCCGCGCGCTTCGCGTACCATTCCGTTCGTTTCCAAGGCCTGCGGCATTTCCCTGGCGCAGGTGGGCGCGCGCTGTATGGCCGGCAGGACCCTGGCGGAGCAGGGCATCTCGCAGGAGATCGTGCCTTCCTTCTTCGCCGTCAAGGAGGCAGTGTTCCCGTTCAACAAGTTCCCCGGCGTCGATCCGATTCTCGGTCCGGAAATGAAGTCGACCGGCGAGGTGATGGGTATCGGTGCGACTTTCGCCGAGGCTTTCGCCAAGTCACAGCAGGCCGCCGGTATCGAGCTGCCGCGCGGCGGACGCGCTTTCCTCAGCGTGCGTGATGCCGACAAGCAGGGCGTGGTGGCAGTGGCCCGCGAACTGGTCGAACTCGGCTTCGAGCTGGTCGCTACCCGCGGCACGGCCCGTACCCTTGAGCTTGCCGGCGTGCCCTGTGCTAAAGTGAACAAGGTTACGGAGGGCAGGCCGCATATCGTCGATATGATCAAGAACGACGAGATCAGCCTGATCGTCAATACTACCGAGGGCAAGCAGGCGATTGCCGACTCCTATGAGATCCGGCGTGCCGCCCTGCATCGCAAGGTGACCTACTCGACGACGCTGGCCGGAGCCCGCGCCACCAGTCTGGCGCTGAGGCAGTCGGATGATTCCAGCGTCGTGGCCTTGCAGAAGCTGACGGAGCATTATTCAGCATGAAGAAGGTTCCCATGACCGTGCGTGGCGCGGAGCGCCTGCGCGCGGAGTTGCACGAGCTCAAGACAGTACAGCGTCCGCGCGTCATCCAGGCGATCGCCGAAGCTCGTGAGCACGGTGATCTGAAGGAAAACGCCGAGTATCACGCTGCTCGTGAACAGCAGAGTTTCATCGAAGGCCGCATCGCCGAGATCGAAACGAAGCTGGGCAACGCGGAAATCATCGATGTCACGCGGCTCGATGCCGGTGCGCGGGTGGTGTTCGGCGCCACCGTCGACCTGATCGACGAAGCCGGGGCCGAGGTGACCTATCAGATCGTCGGTGACGACGAGGCCGATATCAAGGCCGGCCTGATTTCCGTCAACTCGCCGATCGCCCGTGCCCTGATCGGGCGCGAGGAAGGCGATACCGCCATCGTGGAAGCGCCTGGCGGGCGGCGGGAATACGAGATCGTTGCTGTCAGATACGAGTGAGGCATGGGGACGGGCCGGGTCCCGGCCCGGGATCGCCCAAAAGGCCAGTCTGTCCCCGTCCTGTCCGCTTCTTCCCTTCAGTCTTCATCCAGCCTGATCGCCGGTTTCTCCGCGGGGCGGTAGATGACGGCGATGCGCCCGATGTTCTGAACCCAGGCGCTGGCGGTCTGCTCGCAGATTTCCCGGGTCATGCGTTCCCGTTCGTCGCGATCGGTGCTGCCGAGGCGGATCTTGATCAACTCATGATGGGAAAGCGCAAGATCGATTTCGCTGAGTACGGCGGGGGTGAGGCCGCGCTGTCCGGTGGTGACCACCGGCTGCCGTTCATGGGCGAGCGAGCGCAGGCGGCTTCTTTGTTTCGATGTCAGTTCCATGGGGCGCGAGTATAAGGTAAATGGATTACGTGCGCGCCAGTTTTTGTGCGAAACAGCTGCTTCGGAGAGAGAGTGGTGGGAGTGAAAAAGCGTTCATCCAGCAGCAAGGCCTGGCTCCGTGAGCATCACGGCGATGTCTATGTGAATCAGGCCCGGCGTGAGGGCTACCGGTCGCGGGCAGCCTACAAGCTGCTGGAGATCGATCGCAAGGATCGCCTGCTGCGCCCGGGCCTGACGGTGGTGGACTTGGGTGCGGCGCCCGGCGGCTGGTCCCAGGTGGCGGCGCAGCGGGTGGGAAAGAAGGGCCGGGTAATCGCCCTGGACCGGCTTGACATGGATCCGCTGCCGGGGGTGGAGTTCATCCGCGGCGATATTCTCGACGACGATTACCTCGCCTTTGTCCGCGAACGGCTGGGAAGCGGCCTCGCCGACCTTGTGATCTCGGATATGGCGCCCAATATTAGTGGGGTGGACGCTGTCGACCAGCCGCGTTCCATCTATCTGGCGGAACTGGCGCTCGATCTGGCGGGGCGCGTGCTCGGCCCCGGTGGAGACATGTTGGTGAAGGTTTTTCAGGGAGCAGGATCAGAGGCTTACATGGCCGAGCTCAAGTCCCGATTCAGCAAGGTGATGGTGCGAAAACCGCAATCGTCGCGCGCCCGCTCGCGTGAAATCTATCTCCTGGCCCGCGGTTTCCGCGGCCCGGGGCCCGAAGTTGGTTAAGTACCGGAAAGCAAGTAATATCGGACCCATGGCCCCGGCATTTTTCGAGAGGACAGCGTTTTGAACGACATGGCCAAGAACATCATTCTGTGGGTGGTCATCGCGATCGTACTGATCTCGGTGTTCAACAACTTCAGCCCCCCGCAGATTGCCAGCCAGCAGGTTGCCTATTCCGAATTCATTCAATGGGTAAAGCGCGGTGATGTGCGTGAGGTGGTAATCGACGGCCGCGCCATCCAGGGCTCGACCCAGAGCGGGGAGAAGTTCACCACTTACAGCCCCGGCGACCCCGGACTGGTCGGCGATCTGCTCGATAACCGCGTGATCATCCAGGCGCGGCCGCAGGAACAGCAGAGCGTGCTGATGCAGATCTTCATCTCCTGGTTCCCGATGCTGCTGCTGATCGGCGTGTGGATCTTCTTCATGCGCCAGATGCAGGGCGGGGGTGGCGGCCGTGGCGCCATGTCCTTCGGGCGCAGCCGTGCCCGCATGCTGGGCGAGGATCAGGTGAAGATCACGTTCGCCGACGTCGCCGGAGTCGAGGAGGCCAAGGAAGAGGTCGTCGAACTGGTGGAGTTCCTGCGCGATCCCAGCAAGTTCCAGAAGCTCGGCGGCAAGATTCCGCGTGGCGTACTGATGGTCGGATCTCCCGGTACCGGCAAGACGCTGCTCGCCAAGGCCATCGCCGGCGAGGCCAAGGTGCCTTTCTTCACCATTTCCGGTTCCGACTTCGTCGAGATGTTTGTCGGCGTTGGCGCCGCGCGCGTCCGCGACATGTTCGAGCAGGCGAAGAAGCACGCCCCCTGCATCATCTTCATCGATGAGATCGATGCCGTCGGCCGGCATCGTGGTGCGGGCCTGGGCGGCGGGCACGACGAGCGGGAGCAGACCCTCAACCAGCTCCTGGTCGAAATGGATGGCTTCGAGGGCAACGAGGGCGTGATCGTCATCGCCGCCACCAACCGTCCGGACGTGCTCGATCCGGCGCTGCTGCGCCCCGGCCGTTTCGATCGTCAGGTGGTTGTCCCGCTGCCCGACATTCGCGGCCGCGAGCAGATCCTCAAGGTGCACATGCGCAAGGTGGCGCTGGGCGACGATGTCGATGCGGCAATCATTGCCCGCGGCACGCCTGGCTTCTCCGGTGCGGATCTCGCCAACCTGGTGAACGAGGCGGCACTGTTCGCCGCCCGTGCCAACCAGCGCGTGGTCGACATGATCCATTTCGAGAAGGCCAAGGACAAGGTGATGATGGGCGCCGAGCGGCGCTCGATGGTCATGAGCGAGGACGAGAAGCGCCTGACCGCCTATCACGAGTCGGGCCACGCCATCGTTGGTCGCCTGGTGCCTGCGCACGATCCGGTGCACAAGGTCACCATCATTCCGCGCGGCCGCGCGCTGGGCGTGACCATGTTCCTGCCGGAAGAGGATCGCTACAGCTACAGCAAGCAGCGGCTGGAAAGCCAGCTTTCCAGCATGTTCGGCGGCCGGGTTGCCGAGGAGCTGATCTTCGGGCCCGACTCCGTCACTACGGGGGCGTCGAACGACATCAAGCGGGCCACCGATATCGCGCGCAGCATGGTGACCAAATGGGGTCTGTCCGATCTCGGTCCGCTGGCCTATGGCGAGGAAGAGGGCGAAGTGTTCCTCGGCCACTCGGTGACGCAGCACAAGAACATCTCGGACGAGACGGCGCATGCCATCGACACCGAGGTGCGGGCCATCGTCGATCGCAACTATCAGCGCGCGGTCGACCTGCTGACGCAGAACATCGACAAGCTGCACATGATGGCCGACGCTCTGATGAAGTACGAAACCATCGATGCCCAGCAGATCGAGGACATCATGGAAGGCCGCGAGCCGCGTCCGCCGCGTGACTGGGGCAAGTACGAAGGCACCCCGCCCGGGTCCAGCGCCGACCGCAAGGAAAAGGGTCGGGAGGAAGAAGCCGATAAGGGCGCCATCGGGGGGCCGGCGAGCCAGCACTGAGGCTTGCTGCTTCAGCGCGTCGCCCGCGCGTTCCATGCCGCGCGTTACCGGTGAAATCGAACCCCCCGCAGTCATCGACTGCGGGGGGTTTCCTTTGTCCCTTGGTCAGCCCCGCATCATGGGGATTCTCAACGTCACTCCGGATTCCTTCTCCGACGGCGGTGCGTTCGTCGATCCGGACACCGCGCTGGCCCGTGCCCGGGCCATGGTCGAGGACGGCGCGGACATCATCGACGTGGGCGGAGAATCCAGTCGTCCCGGGGCGGATCCGGTATCCGTGGAGCAGGAGCTGGCCCGCGTAATTCCGGTCATTTCGCGGATTCGCGCCGCGCTGCCCGGTACCATCATTTCCATCGACACCTGCAAGCCTGAGGTGATGCGAGCGGCTGTGGCCGCCGGGGCTTCGCTCATCAACGACATTACCGCGCTGCGGATCGAGGGCGCGCTCCAGGCGGCAGCCGATCTCGGTGTTCCGGTCTGCCTGATGCACATGCAGGGTGAGCCGCGCACCATGCAGCTCGCGCCCCGTTACGAAGACGTGGTGCCTGATGTCCGCGCTTTCCTGGTCGCGCGCGTCGAGGCCTGCGTCGCCGCTGGAATCCCATCCGAGCGCCTGATCCTTGACCCCGGTATCGGCTTCGGCAAGACCGTCGATCACAACCTGGAGCTGCTGGCACGGCTCGATGAGCTGGCAATCGACGGTCTGCCTCTGCTGGTCGGGGCTTCACGCAAGTCGATGATCGGCGCGCTGCTCGGGCGACCGGCAAGCGAGCGGCTTTATGCTAGTATTGCCCTCGCGACCATCGCCGCCTGGCAGGGAGCGGCGATCCTGCGGGTTCATGATGTGCGCGAGACTGCCGATGCGCTGGTCATGTGCGCGGCTATCAAGAGAAAAGTGAAAAGATGAAAGAGCAAAGAAATCCGATCTTTCCTTTTTCATCTTTCCTCTTGTCTCCAGTTGAAGATCATGTCCCGTAAATACTTTGGTACCGATGGCATCCGCGGGCGGGTCGGGAGTCCCCCGATCACCCCCGATTTCGTGCTCAAGCTGGGCTGGGCGGTTGGCCGGGTGCTCGCTGCGTCCGATCACAGCAAGGTGCTGATCGGCAAGGACACCCGCATCTCCGGTTACATGTTTGAGTCCGCCTTGCAGGCGGGGCTGTCGGCGGCGGGCGTGGACATCCTGCTGCTGGGACCGATGCCGACGCCGGCCATCGCCTATCTCACCCGCACCCTGCGCGCGCAGGCGGGCATCGTCATCAGCGCCTCGCACAATCCTTATTACGACAACGGGATCAAGTTCTTCTCGGGTCGTGGCACCAAGCTGCCGGATGACATCGAGCGGGCCATCGAGGACATGCTCGAGCAGCCCATGGTGACATGCGAGTCGTCCGAGCTCGGACGCGCCGAGCGTGTGGTGGACGCGGCGGGTCGCTACATCGAGTTCTGCAAGAGCACGGTGTCCGCGGGCATGGAGTTCAAGGATCTGCGCATCGTGGTGGACTGCGCCAATGGGGCCACTTATCACGTTGCGCCGAACGTGTTCAGCGAACTCGGCGCCGAAGTGATCCGCATCGGTACCGCGCCCGACGGCCTGAATATCAACGCCGGCTGCGGCGCGCTGCATCCGCACTCAATCCAGACCGCGGTGCTCGAGCACGAGGCGGATCTGGGCATCGCGCTGGACGGTGATGGCGATCGCCTGATCATGGTGGATCACAAGGGTGAGGTGGTCGACGGCGACGAGATTCTCTACATCATCGCCTGTGGCCGCCAGCAGGCCGGCATCGCACAGGACACGGTCGTCGGCACGGTCATGAGCAATCTCGGTCTGGAACACGCGCTCGCCGCGGCTGGAATGAAATTCCGGCGCGCGCGGGTCGGCGATCGCTACGTGATGGAAATGCTCGAGGAGGGCGGCTGGACTCTCGGCGGCGAATCCTCCGGTCACATCATCTGCCTGGATCGCACCTCGACCGGTGACGGCATCGTTTCCGCCCTGCAGGTGCTGGAGAGCATGATGCGCTCCGGCTGCACCCTGCATGAACTGAAGTCCGGCATCACCAAATATCCGCAGCACATGGTCAACGTCCCGCTGGCTGAAGGGTACGACTATCGCGCGTCGAACGGATTCATGGACGCGTTGCAGGCGGCGGAGCGCGAACTCGGCGACGGCGGCCGTATTCTCGTTCGGCCCTCTGGAACCGAACCGCTGCTGCGCATCATGGTCGAAGGTGTTGACGCCAAACTGGTGAAGTCTCTCGCTCACCGCCTCGCCGAACTGGTCGAGGCCGAGCAGCGCCTGCGCGTGGTTGGCGGTTCGGCCGCTCGTGATTGATTTATTGCGGCGGCGGCGGTAAGCTTCCTCGCTTTCCGTTGAACCGTTTGTGATGCTTATGCGACGACCATTGGTGGCAGGGAACTGGAAGATGCATGGTTCCCGTGCACGCGTGGATGAGCTGCTGACCGCCCTGCGGGCAGGGGCTGCCGGGCTTGCCGACGTCGATGTCGCCGTCTGCCCGCCTTTCGTTCATTTTGCTGCGGTTGCAGAGCAGCTGGCCGGTTCCGGCATTGCCTGGGGCTCCCAGGATGTCTGTGACCGGGTCGGCGAGGGGGCTTTCACCGGCGAGATCTCCGGCGACATGCTGCGCGACTTCGGCTGCAGCTACGCCATCGTCGGTCATTCCGAGCGGCGCCACATCTACGGGGAAGGTGATGCGTTGACCGCGGCCAAGCTGGTTGCGGCGCTGTCGTCATCGCTGACGCCGATTCTGTGCGTCGGCGAGCTGCTCGAGGAGCGTGAGCTCAACGCCACCGAGATGGTGGTGGAGCGGCAGCTGCTCGCGGTGATCGCCGCGCTCGACGACATTCGTTCGCTGTCCCGGGTGGTCATCGCCTACGAGCCCGTGTGGGCGATCGGTACCGGTCGCACCGCTACTCCGGAGCAGGCGCAGGACGTGCATGCCTTCATTCGCAGCCGCATCGCGCGTGAAGATGAGGAAACCGCCGCCAAGGTGCGGATCCTCTACGGTGGCAGCGTGAAGGCGAGCAACGCGGCCGAGCTGTTCGCAATGAATGATATCGACGGCGGCCTGATCGGCGGCGCATCGCTGCAGGCGGATGAGTTTCTGGCCATTTGCAGAGCGGCGCAGTCCGGCTGACGGCCGCGCGGGAGAAAGCAGATGCTGCCTATTTTGATTGCCGTACACATGGTCATCGCCGTGACGCTGGTCGCCTTGGTGCTGGTGCAGCGCGGGCGCGGCGCCGAGGTCGGTGCTGCTTTCGGCAGCGGCGCCTCGCAGACCGTGTTCGGAGCCCGCGGTTCCGCGTCCTTCATGACTCGGGCTACCGCGGTGCTGGCGACTTTGTTCTTTTTGTCCAGTCTGGCCCTCGCCTACGCTTACAGTCAGCGTGTCGAGCGCGCGAGCGTGACGGATCTTCCGGTGCCGGTTGCGCCGGCGCCGTCCGGTCAGATGGATGTCCCAGACGTGCCGGTACCCTGAGGTTTTTGCCGGCCGGTTTTTTTTGAGTTTCAAGTCAGCCGACGTGGTGGAATTGGTAGACACGCTATCTTGAGGGGGTAGTGGCGAAAGCCGTGTGAGTTCGAGTCTCACCGTCGGCACCATTTATCAAGCACGTGCAATCGAGTAGACGCACGAAAATATCAGGATTTCCAATAGGTAAGAGCAGTTCGGTTGCTTGACATAAAACGAACGGCTGACCTAGACTGCGAAGTCCGGATCAAGCGATCCGCACAACAAATAACAAGCATAAATATAGTTTCAAAGGGGGGATGGCCCGGCGGGCAGGATGCGAACTCGCCTCGTCGAGTGACCCCGGGAGCCAAGGGCCGCGCTCATGCTTGAGAATTATCTTCCGATTCTGGTGTTCATCGTGCTGGCCGTGCTGTTCGGCGTGGCGCCGATGGTCGCGGGCTTCATCCTTGGCCCGCGTCGGCCTGATCCCGACAAGAACGCACCGTACGAGTGCGGCTTCGAGGCGTTCGAGGATTCGCGCATGAAGTTTGACGTGCGCTTCTACCTGGTCGCCATTCTCTTCATCATCTTCGATCTCGAGATTGCGTTTCTCTTTCCCTGGGCGGTCGCACTCGACGGCGTCGGGATGTATGGCTTCATCGCCATGATGGTGTTCCTCGGCGTGCTCGTCGTAGGTTTCATCTATGAATGGAAGAAGGGGGCGCTGGAGTGGGAATAGAAGGTGTGCTCAAGGAAGGCGTCGTCACCACTACCGCCGACAAGCTGATCAACTGGGCGCGCACCGGCTCGCTGTGGCCGATGACCTTCGGTCTGGCCTGCTGC
>CAZOOF010000025.1:0-28341 GCA_964581365.1 uncultured Chromatiales bacterium | reverse complement strand
CGAGCGACTGTCTGGCCAACTCCCGCGCCCACCATACTAGGGTGGGTACAGTAATGACAAGCAGATATCAGTCCGGTTCCCCTTCTTTCAGCGCCACCCCCCAGGCGTAGAGCCGGTTGCGCGCCACGCCGGTGATTTCCGCCGCCAGCGCCGCCGCCCGCTTGAGCGGCAGCTCCTCGAGCAACAGGCTCAACACCCGGCGCGCATGCTCCTCGTCGGCCGACTCCGCTTCAGCGCCCTGCACCACGATCACGATCTCACCCAGGCGCTGCTCCGGGTCGCTGGCAACCCAGGCCGCAAGCTCTCCGAGCGGCATGCGGCGCACGGTTTCGTGGACCTTGGTGAGTTCCCGCACGTAAGTGGCTTCGCGCCGCGGGCCAAGGATTTCGGCCATGGCGGCCAGGCTCTCGGCGACACGATGCGGGGCTTCGTAGAAGATCAGGGTGCGCGTCTCCGCGCGCAGTTCCTCCAGACGCCGCGCCCGTGCCGGCGCGCGCGCAGGCAGAAACCCCTCGAATGCGAAGCGCTCAACGGCCTGACCGGAAACGGACAGGGCGGCGATCGCAGCCGAAGGACCCGGCACCGGCACCACGCGCACGCCTGCATCCTGCGCCAGACGCACGAGATGAAAGCCCGGATCACTGATCAGCGGCGTGCCCGCATCGGTGATCAGCGCCACCGAGTCGCCTTGACACAGACGCTGCACCAGACGCGGGGCCTGCGTGCGCTCATTGTGTTCGTGCAGCGCGACACAAGAGCTCGTAATGCCATAATGCCTGAGCAGCCGCGCACTGTGGCGCGTGTCCTCGGCAGCAATCACCGTCACCGTCGACAGCACGCGCAAGGCACGCCGCCCGATGTCGCCGAGATGACCGATAGGCGTGGCTACGATGTACAATACTCCGGATTCGGCTTCTGACACCGATTGACACCCCTCACACCCGCTTGGATACTGGATCCCCATGCTTTTCCGCCCTGTTACAGCGTCACCGGGTTCCCGTCTCGTGCGTCTCAGGCTGCGGCATGCGGCGCTGATCATAGCACTCACGCTGACCGGCTGCGCGGTGACGCCGCCGCAGACCGATCTGCCGGGCACCGAAGGCCAGCTCCTGGCGAATGCCGAGCGGGCTCGCGAGCGCGGCGAGCACGAGAATGCGGCACGCCTCTACATGCAACTCGCCAGGGAAGCCTCCGAAATGCGGCGGGATGCATTCATGCTCGAGGCAGCAGCCGTACTGCTCGACGGCAATCAGGTCGCATCGGCGCAGCAGGTCTGGGCCGGCATCGACCGGAATCGGCTCGGCGGCGCGCTCATGGTGAGAGCACGCATCGTGGAAGCCAGGCTGGCGCTGGCACAGAACCGGATCGGCGATGCGCTCGCCGCCCTGGAAAGCCAGCCCGCCGTCGCCGTCTCCGATGACTGGCGCGCGGAGATCCACGAACTGCGGGCACGCGCCTGGCTGCGCAGCGGCCGCGGTCTCGACTCCGCGCGGGAGCGCGCCGCGCTCGATCCGCTGCTGCGGGACCGGGAAACGAAGCGCGCCAATCAGTATCAGCTCTGGCAGGCACTGGGCACCGTTTCCGACGCCGTTCTGCAGCCCGAACCCGGCGCTCCGGCCGACTCATTCACCGGCTGGCGAGAGCTTGCCCTGATCGCGCGGGCCGCACAGAGCGGCATAGCCGACGCCGCCACCATGATCGCCGACTGGAGCGCCCGTTACGCCGGACATCCTGCTTCCCAGGAGATCCTGGACCTGGTTGTCGCGCTGCAGCGGCAGCAGCAGGTCCGCCCCGAGAGCATTGCGGTTCTGCTGCCACAGAGCGGCCCGGCCGCCGCCTGGGGACGCGCAGCCCGGGACGGCTTCCTCGCCGCGCATTTCCAGCGCGAGAACCGCGGCTATCAGCCCACCATCCGCTTTTACGACACCGCTGGCGATGCCGACCAGGCTGCGGCCGCGTATCGCCAGGCGATCGCCGACGGCGCCGAGTTCATCGTCGGACCGCTCACGCGCCAGGCTGTCACCGGCGTTGCAGCGCAGCGCAGCTCCACCCCCACGCTGCTGCTCAACTATGTCGACACCCGGACCGGATCCGACGACCGCCCGCTGTTCCAGTTCGGCCTGGCGCCCGAAGACGAAGCCCGTCAGGTCGCCGAACGGGCATGGCTGGACGGCCACGACAGCGCGCTGGTGCTCATCCCTGAAGGCGAATGGGGACAACGGGTGCTGGAGGCATTCCGGAGTGACTGGGAAGCCTTCGGCGGCGCGGTGCTCGAAGTGCAGACCTATCCCGCCGAGAACAACGATTTCTCCGAGCAGATACGCGCGCTGCTGGATCTCGATGACAGCGACCGGCGGCGTGCCGAACTGGAAGCCACGCTGCAGCGGCGCCTGCAGTTCGAACCGTACCGAAGACGGGATGCCGATTTCATCTTCATGGCGGCATTTCCGCGTCAGGCGCGGCTGATCCGGCCGCAGCTCCGGTTTCATTACGCCAGCGACCTGCCGGTGTACAGCACCTCGCATGTGTTCAGCGGCCGGATCGAGCGGGGCGCCGACCGCGATATCGATGGCGTCATCTTCTGCGACATGCCCTGGATGCTCACCGCCGACAACGCCGCCCGCCGCGAAATCGAACGCCTGTGGCCGGAGACCGATGGCCAGCAGAGCCGTCTGCACGCGCTTGGCGCCGATGCCTACGAACTCATTCCAACGCTGGCCACGCTGCGCCTTTTCCGCTACGAACGCTTCATCGGCCGAACCGGCACGCTGGGACTCGACGAGCACAACAATGTGTTCCGCGAACTGCGCTGGGCGAGCTTCGGCAACGGAGCACCGCGTGCTTACGATTGAAGCGGTACCGCGGGGGTGACTGGGCCGCGGCGCGCGGCAGATGTCGGACGCGCCGCAGAAGAGGCTGCTGCGCGATTCCTGCGCGACCACGGCCTGCGCGAAGTCGATCGCAACTTCCGCTGTCAGGGTGGAGAGATCGATCTGGTCATGCAGGACGGTGGAGTGCTGGTCTTCGTCGAGGTTCGCTACCGCAGCAGCAGCCGCTTCGGTGGAGCAGCGGAAAGCATCGCCCGCGGCAAGCGCCGCCGCCTGCTGCACGCAGCGCAGAACTACCTGCTGCAAAAGTACCGCAGGGCGTGTCCGCCGGTGCGGTTCGATGTAATCGCGACCAGTCCCAGCGTGAATGGACTGCATTTCGACTGGATCGTGGACGCCTTTGGCGTCGAGGAAGAATGGAAACGATGAGAATGACAAGAGCTGCGGGACTGGTGTTGATCGCGAGCTGCATGCTGCAGGGCTGCGCGGCGCCGCTGCTGGTCGCCGGCACGGCGGCGGGAGTGGCGGGCACCGCGGTGGTTGCGGAGCGGCGCCCGCCGGCGGTGGTACTCGAAGATCAGGGCATTGAAATGCGGATCATGAACGCGATCAACAGTGATCGCGCGCTGGCCGCGGATGTGAACGTGTCGGCGACGAGCTATAACCGCGTCCTGCTGCTCACCGGCCAGGTCCCCAGTGAAGCCGCGCGCGAGCGCGTGCTGGCTCATGTGCGCGCAAATGCCGGCGCGGCGAGCATACATGACCATATCAAGGTCGGCGCGCCATCCCTGCTTGCCCAGCGCACCCGCGATACGGGAACCACCGCCCGGGTCAAAAGCGCGCTGCTCGGTGAGGACGGCATTCCCGGTGTCCACGTCAAGGTGGTCACCGAAAGGGACATCGTCTATCTGATGGGGCGCGTCAGCCGCGCGGAAGGGCAGCGGGCCGCCGCCATCGCACAGCGCGTGGATGGCGTGAAAATGATCGTACTGGTATTCGAGTACCTCGATTGAGCGGGCTCGATGCACGGGTGAAGGAGGCGCTGGAGCAGCTGCTGGGAGACCGGCTGCTGACCGATCCGGCGGACTGCTGGCCGTATGGTTACGACAACAGCAGGCGCCACCGGCTGCCCGATGCCGTCGCGTTTCCGGAGTCGCATGAAGAGGTGCTCGCTCTGGTCCGTCTGTGCAATCAGCACGACGTACCTCTGGTACCGCGCGGACGCGGCACCGGCACCACCGGCGCGGCGGTGCCGATACACGGCGGGCTGATCGTCTCCACCGAACGGATGAGCCGGATCATTCGCTTTGCTCCCGGCGACCGCCTGATAGTGGTTGAACCCGGCGTCACCAACCAGGCGGTACAGGATGCTGCGGCCGGCGCCGGCTTCTTCTGGCCGCCGGACCCCACCAGCGCCGCCTTCTGCAGTATCGGGGGCAACCTTGCCTACAACTCCGCCGGCCCCCGGGCGGTGAAATACGGCACGCCGCGAGAGAATGTCCTTGGCCTGCGCGCAGTCACCGGTGGTGGTGAGGAGATCCGCACCGGCGTCGGCACCAGCAAGGGAGTGGTCGGCTACGATCTGACCCGGCTGCTGATCGGTTCCGAAGGAACGCTGGCGATTATCACGGAAGCGACGCTGAAGCTCACCCCTCTGCCCGAAGGGCGTCGCACCCTGCAGGCCGTCTATGAATCGATCCACGCAGCGGCCACAGCGGTATCGGCGATCATGGCGCAGCCGGAGACGCCATGCGCGCTGGAATTCATGGACGCGAGCGCGATCGAAATGATCCGGGACTGGTCCGATGCGAAGCTGCCGGAGGCGGCGGGCGCACTGCTGATGATCGAGGTCGATGGCGCTGAACATGCGCTCGATGCCGCCGTGGCAGCCGTGCGCAGCGCCGCCACGGTCGACGGACTGCTCTCCTTTACGGCCGCCCGGGACGCCGCCGAGACGGCAGCGCTGTGGGCCACGCGCAAGGCGCTGTCACCCGCTCTGCGCAAGGTGGCCCCGAAGAAGATCAACGAAGACGTGGTGGTGCCGGTATCACGGATTCCGGAACTGATCACAGGACTGGAAACCCTGTCGGCGCAGACCGGCGTGAAAATCGTCAATTTTGGACATGCCGGTAACGGCAACATTCACGTCAATCTGCTCGTCGACCCGGACGATGCCCGGCAGATGGCGAACGCCGCCTCCTGCCTGTCCCAGGTGTTCGACCTGGTGCTGGCGCTCGGCGGCACCCTGTCGGGAGAGCACGGAGTCGGACTGGAAAAGCGCGATTTCGTCGATCGCGAAGTCGATGCGGTCAGCCTGGAGCTGATGCGCGGCATCAAGCAGCTGTTCGATCCACGCAACATCCTCAACCGGGACAAGGCGCTGCCACTGGCAAAGTGAGAAGCGGAACTCCTGGCGCCGCAGTTACGCGGCAAGCAGACGCGACGCCCGCTCAGCCGCGTGAAAGAAAGCGGCGCCAGCGAATCCTGTTTACTTGATGACCTGCAGATGGGGCTTGCGCGGGCGGGGAGGCTCCGGCGGCCGCTCCGGCGCTGGCGGCGGCACATCATCCTCCTTCTCGAACACCATGCCCTTGCCGTTCTCGCGCGCATAGATCGCCAGCACGGCCTGAACCGGAATACTCACCCTCTCCGGCACTCCGCCGAAACGCGCCGAAAAACCGAGCCAGTCATTGTCGAGGGTCCAGTCCGTAACCGCACGCGGAGCAATGTTGAGCACGATTCGCCCGTCCTCGATGTGTCGCGCGGGCACGATGGTTCCCGGGAACTCGGCATTCACCAGGATATATGGGGTAAGACCGTTATCCGTGATCCATTCATACATCGCCCGCAGAATATACGGGCGACTGGATGTCATGCTGATACCTTCCACGATCATCCCACCTAGCGGACCAGTTCCTGCTCCGCAGCCGAGAGACTGGCGCGGAAGGACGGACGGTTGAAGATACGCTCCGCATAACGCAGCAGCGGCTTCAACTGCGACGGTATTTCCACTCCGTAAATGGGCAGACGCCAGAGAATGGGAGCCATCGCGCATTCGATCAGCGCGAACTCGTCGCTCATGAAGAAGGACTTCTTCCCGAGAATGGGCGACAGCATGGTGAAATCATTGCGCAGCACATTCCGGGCGCGCTCGACACGCTCGGCATCCTCGCCGGTGAGATCGGCGATCAGGCCGTACCAGTCCTTGTCGATGCGGTGAAGCATCATGCGGGTACGCGCGCGGGACACCGGATCCACCGGCATCAGCGGCGGATGCGGAAAGCGCTCATCCAGATATTCCATGATGATCATGGAATCGTAGAGCACCAGATCACGATCAACCAGCGTGGGAACGGAATGGTAGGCGTTGATATCGATCAAATCTTCGGGGGGATTATTGACATCGACGTCGATGACGTCGGCGGCAATACCCTTTTCCGCAAGCACGATCCGGACACGATGACTGAGCGGGCAATCAGCCCGTGAGTAAAGGGTCATGATCGGCCTGCGGGCGGCTGAAATCGCCATGCTGATAGCTTCTCTCCGTGGGGGCACGACTGCGCGTCAGTTTACCATAACGGTCGTGGGGTCGTCACAACGGGCGCGTGCGCGCATGCACGGGACGCTGATTCGCGTCGAATTTTGCTGAATTCGCGCGGGCTTTCGCCGCATCGGGATTAGCGCCTGCTCAGAACCCCCGCGCGGCGCGCAGAATGTCATAAGCCTTGCGAATCTCGACGGTGCGCTCGGAGGCCAGACGCACCATTTCCTCCGGCATGCCCTTGGCAACCAGCTTGTCCGGATGGTGACGATTCATCAGCATGCGATAACGCTTTTTTATTTCCGCCTCAGAACTGTCCGGCCCGCATCCAAGCACACCATAGGCCCATTCCGGCCCTGGCTCGGCGGACCGTCCGCCCGCGCCCCCCGCCGCGCCCATTGCAGCGCGCACCATCCGATCCAGGCGCTCGAATTCTCCGGGTGGAAAGCCCAGACGGTCGCAAATGAAGCGCAGGATGCGCTCTTCGTCCCGATGCAGCGCTCCATCCACATGAGCCGCCTGCAGCAGGATTTCGACGAAAACGAATCCCAGCTCGGGCCGGAATCGCGTTGCTGCAACGAATTCGTCGAGCGCGTCATGCAACGAGAATCCGGGCTCCTTGCCGCGACGAAACAGCTCGCGCGCCCGCTGGCGCAGCGGCTCCGGCAGGCGCATCTGCGTCATGACTTCGCTGGCGAGCCGGATCTCGTCTTCATTCACGCGTCCGTCGGCTTTCGAAAGATGGCCGAGGACCGAAAACAGCGTGGTGAAGAATGCCTCCTGCACGCCGGGACGCGATCCGATACCGCGCAGTCTCGAATCGAAAAAATATCCAACGAGCAGACCGATGATGAGGCCGATCGGCCCCCCCAGAAGGAAGCCGAACAGCGCCCCCAGAATCCTGCCGCCATAGCTCATGGCTGCAGCTCACGAAGGACGCCGGCGTTTGCTGCCGGCTCCCAGGATCAGATTGATTTCCATCAGGCTGAGTCCGTACGGAAGGATACTGTTACAATACCAGCAATTGGCGGAGGCGGGGATCGCCCGTCGGCGCATCACGATCCGGCTGTCTCGCGGCCGGCCTTTTCGTTACTCTAGCAGAACCACCCCCGGCCACGGCACGATTGAATCCGATGCAAGCATCCGTGGAAGTCCACGAGCACACCGACACCGAACCACTGCTGGTCATCAGGCACGGGGACAGGCGGATCACCCTGCTCGGCACCGCTCATGTTTCGCGAGCAAGCGCCGAGAAGGTGCGCGAACTGCTGGAGAGCGGCGATTTCGATGCCGTAGCCGTTGAGCTCTGTCCCAGCCGGCACAACGCCATCGTCAACGCCGATGCGCTCGCCCGCATGAATCTGTTCGAAGTGCTGCGCAAACGCAAGACACTGCTGGTCATCGCCAATCTGGCCTTGGGCGCCTACCAGCAACGCATGGCAGCGCAACTCGGCACCGACCCGGGCGCGGAGATGCGCGCCGCCGTGGACGGCGCACGAGAGCAGGGCCTGCCCGTGCTGCTGGTCGATCGCGAAATCGCCGTCACCATGAAGCGCGTTTACCGCGGAGTCGGCTGGTGGAGCCGGGCCCGACTCATCGCGGGACTGGTCGACAGCCTGCTGAGCCGCCGCGAAATCAGCGAGGCGGAAATCGAGAAGCTCAAGCAGGGCGACATGCTCGAATCGATCGTTTCCGAGTTCGCCAGGGAAGCCCGCGAGCTGTACGTTCCGCTGATCGAGGAGCGCGACCGCTACATGTCACTGCGCCTCGCGGCCGAGAGCACGGGCAACGGCTACCACAACATTCTTGCGGTGGTGGGCGCAGGTCATCTGCGCGGAATGCGCGAACACCTGTCTGCGCTGCTTGAAGATCCCGCCGGCGCAAGCCGGGAGAAATCGCTCGCGGAACTCGACGAGGTGCCACCGCCGAGCCGCTGGCCGACCATCATTTCCTGGGGGATCGTGCTCGCTGTTCTCGCCGGTTTCGCCGCCGGTTTCGCCCACAGTCCGGACCTTGGCAAACAACTGGTCATCGACTGGATCCTGATCACCGGCGGACTGACGGCGCTCGGCACGTTGATCGCCGGCGCGCATTACCTCACGGTGGCTGCAGCCTTCCTCGCAGCGCCCCTGACTACGCTCAATCCCGTCGTCGGCGCCGGCATGGTAACGGCGGCGCTGGAAACCTGGCTGCGCAAACCGCAGGTTTCCGATTTCAGCCGCCTTCGCGAGGACACCGCGCGCCTGCGCGGCTGGTGGGAAAATCGCGTTTCCCGGATTCTGCTGATCTTCTTCACCAGCAGTCTGGGAGCAGCAGCAGGTACCTATGCCGCGGGATTCCTGATCTTTCAGCGATTGCTGGGATGACGGCTGATCGGGCGATGCTCGCCCCTCATCACGCCCCCTTCGGCCCGAGGATCCCTACAAACCGGCATGACTCCCGGGCCTCCAGACGCAGCAGGCGCTCGCCCTCGACGATTCCCGCGTCGCCCTCGTCGAAATCCCGCCCCATGATGGCAGCCGATCCGGTCACCATATAAAACAGGCCGAAAGTGGCCTCTGGCATCGCAGCGTTCCACACTGCACCCGGGTCGAGCTGTACGTCGACACAACGCCAGGCGGCGCCGACCGGATGCAGGCCGGTCTCCTCCTCGACATCGGCGATCGTCCGCATGATCCCGCCCACGATGGGCGCGAGCGGCAGCCCGCCGGCGTCGAGCTGCAGAAACTCGACGCCGGGAATGCGATGCGCGGGCAGACGCAGGCTGAAGCACACACCCTTCGCAGGCACACCACCGACCGCAGTCTGGCGCGGACGGAGCTCGCGTCCCGTTGCAAGCCATTGAGCGCCTCCAGCCACCACTGCTCCACCGATGCCCGGCACATCGCCCAGACGAAGAGCGCCGGACAGAACATAGACGATGGTTTCGCTGTCCCGAGCCAGGCACAGCCTGCGACTCGCCCCGGCCTCCAGGGAAAACTGTTCCCCGGCGAGCATCCCCGGGAACGGAAGCGGCGCGACGCGACGCACCACGACCCCCGGATCATCTTCGATGACAGCCGGCCGACAGCTCTGCACGCTCATATTCGGCTCGCTCCTGTTCCCATGACATGCCATTATCCGCCAGCGTGGCAGGCGATGCGAGCCGCCCGGCAGGGATGCGACGACTTTGCTAAACTCCGAAAGCCAACGGCAGGAGATGCATGGAGTGAACATGAGGCTCAGCGTACTGCGGGCAGGCATACTGCTGCTTCCACTGCTTCCGATGGGGGCCTTCGCCGCATGTGACAGCGCCCCGGCCCCCGGCGTGATCTGGATCAACTGCGACAAACGCGGCGCTGATCTCTCCGGCGCCGATCTGCGCGGCGCAATCATGACCCGCATCAATCTCGAGAACGCCGATCTTTCCGGCGCGATGCTGACCGGCGCCGACCTGGATTTCGCCAACCTTTCCGGCGCCCGCCTGGATGGCGCGATGATCGACGGCGCGCGGATGGTGAGCGCCAATCTCACCGACGCCAGCCTGTCCGGCGCGATCCTTGGCGGCACCACCTTCAACCGGGCGCGCCTGACCGGCGCGAGCCTCATCGATGCGCGGCTGGCAAATGCGTCCTTCTATCAATCCGATCTGTCCGGCGCCGATCTTTCGGGCGCTGAGCTGCGCGACGCCCGGTTTGCGCAGGCGCGGGCCTTGGGCACCAGATTCGACGGAGCCGATCTTTCCCGCGCGGATCTGCAGCAGGCTGTCCTCGAAAAAGCATCGCTCAGGCAAGCGACGCTGCGCAGCGCCAACCTCGAAAGCGCCCGGCTGCTGTTCGCCGACTTCACCTCCGCAAACCTGGCGGAAGCACGCCTGGTCAATGCCGACATCACCGGCACGGTCTTTTCCGAAGCCGCTCTCGACAACACACAGTGGATCAACCGACGCCGCTGCCGGCCCGGATCGAGCGGCGAATGCCGTTGAAATGCGAACGCGGCGGCATCGGGTATAATCGCAGGTTTCGCATCGCGGGCAGGCTGTAATGAATCAATGGGTCGAAGGCAAGGTGGTCGGCAAAAAGCAGTGGACCGACAATCTCTACACGCTGTACATCGATGCGCCGCTCGAGCCGTTTCGCGCCGGACAGTTCACCCAGCTCGCCCTGGAAATCGACGGTGAGCGTATCGCCCGGCCCTACTCGCTGGTCAACGCTCCGGAGCAACGCCCGCTCGAGTTTCACTTTGTGACCATCCCCGGCGGTCCGCTGACCGACAGGCTGCACTCGCTCGATTCCGGCGACTCGATAGAGGTGCAGGCTCGCCCGGCCGGCTACTTCACTCTGGCCGATGTACCGGATGCGCGCCACCTGTGGTTACTGGCGACCGGCACCGCCATCGGCGCCTTCATTTCCCTGCTGCGCACGCCCGAACCCTGGTCCCGTTTCGAAAAGATCGTGCTGGCGCAGGCTGCGCGCACGGTGAGCGAGCTCAGTTACCGCGAGGAGATCGAGGAAATGGGCGCCAGCCATCCGGGTCAGCTGATTTACGTGCCTTATGTAACCCGTGAAGAAGCGGATTTCGCCATCCGCGATCGCATACCCGCCACCCTGGCTGATGGCCGGCTGGAGCAGCATGCCGGTCTGCGTATCGACCCCGCCGATTCCCAGGTGATGATCTGCGGCAATCCCGGCATGGTGCGTGACAGCATCCGCATCCTCGAGGAACGCGGTCTGCGGCGCAACAAGCGCAGCGAGCCCGGCCACATCACCACGGAACACTACTGGTAATCCCGGCCCGACCCGTTTCCCTTACAATGAAACCCGATTCGCTGCGCTGTTGCCGGCGCCGCTTTCCCGCCGCAAGGCACTGGCGCCTGCCGCCACGCAATTCACGGATATCGAGGATCTCATGACCAGAATCATGCTTCCCGGCGCCCGCCCGCTCTGCCTCGCCGGCTTCATCGCCTGTGTTCTGCTCATCTTGACGGCGCTGTACATGCAACACGGAATGGGGCTGGAGCCCTGTCCACTGTGCATACTGCAGCGTGTGGCGGTGATGGCTCTGGGCCTGATCCTCCTGCTTGCCGCGATCCACAATCCCGGCCGCATTGGCCAGCGGCTGTACGGAGGTCTGGTCATGCTGACCGCGATCGCCGGTGGCGGAGTAGCGGCGCGCCATGTATGGCTGGAGAGCCTGCCCGAAGATCGCATTCCCGCCTGCGGTCCCGGACTGGACTATATGCTGGAAAACTTTCCGCTGCAGCGGGTGATCGAAATGGTCTTCCGCGGATCGGGCGAATGCGCGGAAGTCGCCTGGAGCTTCCTGGGACTGAGCATCGCGGGTTGGATGCTGATCATTTTCGCCGGCTTCTTCGGCCTCGGCCTGACGCTGTTGATGGTCAAGGATCGCAGCTGAGCCAGGGCGCCAACCACCCCCGCAGCCCCTACCTTTCTACCGCCGCGCTGCGCCGCTGCACGTACGCGTCCCGAATGAACGTGTAGGGATCGAACGCCTCGCGCTTGATCGCCTCATAGGTATCGCGATCCAGTGAGCCGGTGTTGACCTTATCCAGCACGAGCAGCCCGGCAGCGACTGCATCATCCTCGACGTACACGACCGGGTCGAGATACCAGGCATCGACAAAGCTGCCGACGCCGTCACGCAGAGTGGTCGGACCGAAGAACGGCATCACGATGTAGAAACCCTGTCCGACGCCATAATGCCCCAGAGTCTGACCGAGATCCTCGTCGACGCGCCGGATGCCCAGATACCGGCCCGCCGGATCGAACAGACCACCGACTCCGACCGTGGAGTTGATCCCGAACCGCAGCAGCTCGTTGCCGGCATCGACGAGCTTGAGCTGCAGCAGCGAATTCACCATGCGGATGGGCGCACGCAGGTTGGAAAAAAAATTTCCCAGAGACACCCGCGCCGGCTCCGGCACATGGCGGTAGACCCGCACGACGGGCTTGAGCACATAGAAGTACACCTTATCGTTGAAGGCGAACATGGCGCGATTGAACGGCTCGATCGGATCGGCGATGAGCTGCGTCTCTTCGTACTCGAAATCCTCGTCATAGATATCCGGCATCTGCGCCGAGACGGCGACAGAGAACAGACCGAGCAGCGCGGCGATGCAGGCAGCGACGCGGCGCCGCAGAATCCGGGTGGCGCTATCGAGCTTCGTATGGCTGCAGAGTCTCTTCACGATCGAACACACTTCAAAATGGCCACCATGGGCAGCGGATGAGGCGGCGCCTGCCCGGGCAGGCGCCGCAGGGTGCCGCCATTCTGCGGGCAGCTGCGCGAGGCGGTCAAATGGCAGGGACTGACGCTTTTTGCTGACAGTGACAAGCCACGCCTCTTTCGGTTAATGTTAGCCGGTACCTAATCACACGAACGATAAGGAGATTGTGACATGATCAAGTCTCTCGCCATCGCGGGGACCGTCGCTGTACTGGCGCTTCAGCTCGGTGGCTGCGCAACCGTCAGCCAGGCCGATCTCGATCGCGTTTCTGGAGAAGCCGCCTCGGCCCAGTCCACGGCCGACGAGGCACTGGGCACCGCCCAGGAAGCCATGGAGGCCGCGCGCCAGGCTCGTAGCGACGCCTCCCGCGCCAGCCAGACCGCCCAGGAAGCGCAGCGAACCGCCCAGCAGGCGGCCGCCGATGCTCGCGCCGCCCAGGAAGCCGCTGCTCGCGCCGAGGAGAAGGCCGAGCGTATGTTCCAGCGGTCGCAGGCCAAGTAAAAAGCCGGGAAGCTGTGGGCGCTCACTCGAACGCCCACAGCCTCGCCCACCTTTCAGCTGTCAGCGTTCAACGACCTGCCAGCACGCATTCGCCCAGCACGCCGGGGCGATCCGCCGGTAACACTTCCCCCCCGCTTCGCCCGCTGTCACGCCGGTAGCCTTCGAGCGCCGTCACGGCTTCCGCATGCTCCGAATAGGGGCCGACCAGCACGTGACACAGCCCATTGTCATGGGCTCGCACCGACACCGGCATGCCTGTATCGGCAAGTTCACGAGCGAGACGCGCGGCATTGGAACCGTCGGCGAACGCGCCCAACTGCAGCACCCAGCCGCTCTCCCGCATCGCCGTATCCGTCGACGCCGGGGGCGCCAGGCGGCCGACCGGTTCGGGCAAGCCCATCAGACGACCGGCGGCCCCGCGCGCCGCCTCGTGGGCGGCTTCGTGGCCATCGGGTTCGGTGACCGCGTTGATCACCGCCAGGATGGTGGACAGATGATCCGCCGGTGGAGCGTTCTCCGACATGGGGGGATGCACCTCTACGAACAGCTCACCACCCGATCGCCCGATTTTCACCGGTTGATCGATGATCCACACTGGCGTGTCGATCTTCACCATATGGTAGAGACGCTCCACATGCTCGGGGTACATGCGGATGCAGCCATGACTGACACGCATGCCGATACCGAACGGCTTGTTGGTGCCATGGATCAGGTAACTGGTCCAGCCGAGCCGCAGGGCATGCCGGCCCAGCGGGTTATCGGGCCCTGGCGGCACGACGGCAGGCAGGGGCGATCCTTCCGCCTCATGTTCTCTGCGCACTGACGCCGGCACCACCCAGGGCGGATCCTCCGCCTTGGACACGATGCGGGTTATCCCAAGAGGTGTGTCCCACCCTTCCTGGCCGATTCCGATGGGAAAGGTCATCACCATGCCGGACCCGTCCGCCGCCGGCGGCGGATAGTAGTACAGACGCATCTCCGCGATGTTGATGATGATGCCGCGCCGCGGAGCGCTGGGGAGGATATAGCGAGTTGGCAGCACCACTTCGGCGCTGGTCGGAGGCAGCCAGGGATCGAGCGCAGGATTGGCAGCCAGGATTTCGTTGTAGCCAAGGCCATGCTCGCGGGCGATGTCGATCAGGGTTTCGCCCTCGCGAACGTGGACGATGGAAACCTTGCCGACCAGATCCTCTCCTTCAGGCGGCAGCCGGTACGTCATGGCCCCGACAGGCAAGGCAAGAACCGACAGAAGAACCGGCGCGAGCAGATATATCAGGCGCTCCATCGCTCCCCCATTGCTCAGTTACGGACCACGGAAATCAGCAGGAATACAAACAGAACCACCAGCCCCACCGGAATCAGTACCCCACGCCAGTCACGCGGCGCGTCGCGACTCCGCTCCATGGCGGACCTGGCCCCCGGCCCCATCCAGAACAACACGAGCAGGGCGAGCACTCCCAATAGAATCTGTTCCCACAAAGCCATCGCAACGTCTACCCGGAGGTTCGCCCAACAGTCTAGCAGGCCGCCGGAAAGGATGCTGAGGCGATGCGGGGCGCAAAGTCCCGGCGCCAGTAGGACAGGAGCGGCGCTGAAACCACCCAGCTGCCGCAAACGCGACTCCTGCCCCCATTTTTCGCTAATCATCGCCGCCGAAAAACCGCTAACAAGGTAATCAGCAGGCCATCCCAGGCGGAGAAACAGTAAAAATGAGAACCGGAACCATGAGCAGGACCGACATGGCCCCCCCCCAGAGCCCGAACGCCGCAGACTGGATCGTCAATGCAGGCGCACTGGTATCGCCGCCTGACATTTGCATCAGGATATTCGAACTGATGGAGGACAATGCATCGGCCCAGGACCTGGGCGATGTGATCGGTCGCGATCCCAGTCTCACCGCGCGTCTGCTGCGCATCGTCAACAGTCCCTTCTATGGCTTTTCTCGGCGCATAGACACCGTTTCCCGCGCCGTCGCCGTGATCGGGAGCAGTGAATTGTACAACCTGGTGGTAGCGGCCGCAGCCACCACCTCGTTCTCTCGAATCCCCAATTTCATCGTGAACATAGACACCTTCTGGCGCCATGGTGTCTGCTGCGGCATCATCGCCCGGGAACTGGCGCGCCAGTGCCGGGTCCTTCATCCCGAACGCCTGTTCATCGCCGCTCTGCTGCACGATATCGGCAGCCTGATCATATATCACCGTGAACCGGAAACGATTCGCGATCTGCTGCTTGCCGCACAGGGAGACGAGACGACGCTGTCGCGTCGCGAGCGCCTGGCGTTCGGCTTCGATCACGCCGAACTCGGCGCACTGCTGCTCGATCAGTGGCATCTGCCGCCACACCTGGTAGCAGCCGTGCGGCATCACCACGAGCCCGCCGCTGCGGAGGAGAACGCGCTCCTGGAGGCGGCGATCCTTCATATTGCCGATGCCATTTCCAATCACAGCGAGCAGGGAGCGTTCTACGCCTCTCCATCCGCACAGCTGCTCAGCGATGGCACAGCCTGGCGGGTGCTCGGCATCGAGCCCGAGCCCGATTTCGTGAAAGCGGTGATGGCGCGGGCCAAGGAGCAGTACCGGATGGCGGTCGATCTGTTCGGTTGAACCGCGGGGTATCTCTGGTTGGCGTGTCCGGCGGCCAGGCCGTAGAATAGACGTTCTATCCGGCCAGGAGCTTTTTTCTCGCATGATGCCAATTGACGACAGCCCTGCCGCAGGCGCAGCGGCGTCCGGCAGCGCCCGTCCGCAGCCTCATCCCGCGTTCGAGCACGTTCGCAGCCAGAAGATCGACTCGCTTGGACTGTGCGTGGAGGAATACCGCCACCGCCGCACCGGGGCACTGCACTTCCACCTGGCCGCTGATCATCCGGAGAATGTATTCCTGGTCGCCTTCCGCACCGTCCCCATGGATTCGACCGGGGTCGCCCACATCCTGGAGCATACGGCGCTGTGCGGCAGTGAACGCTATCCGGTCCGCGATCCCTTCTTCATGATGATCCGGCGTTCGCTCAACACATTCATGAACGCCTTCACCAGCAGTGACTGGACCGCCTATCCGTTCGCCAGCCAGAACGAGAAAGACTTCTACAACCTCATGGACGTCTATCTCGATGCCGCCTTCTTTGCGCGGCTCGACGAGCTGGACTTCGCCCAGGAAGGGCATCGCATCGAAGTCGAGAACCCCGCTGACCCGGCCAGCCCGCTGGTCTACAAGGGCGTGGTGTTCAATGAAATGAAGGGCGCCATGAGCTCGCCGGTCAGCGTGCTGTGGCACACGCTGTGCGAGCATCTGTTTCCAAGCACCACCTATCGCTACAACAGCGGCGGCGATCCCAAAGTCGTCCCCGAACTGCGGTACGAGGATCTGAAGGAGTTCTATCGCAGTCACTACCACCCCTCCAACGCCATTTTCATGACCTTCGGCTCGCTGCCGGCGGCCCGCCATCAGGAACGCATGGAGGAGCGCGCGCTGCACCGCTTCGAGCGTCTCGACGAAGTCATCGAGGTCAGGGACGAACAGCGCCTGCCGCACCCGGTTGCCGTGGGTGCCGAGTACGCGCTGGAGGAGGATGACGCCTCGGAGAAGACCCACGTCGTCCTCGGCTGGCTGCTCGGCCGCAGCACGGAACTCGATGAGCTGCTGCGCGCGCACCTGCTGACCGGCATCCTGCTCGACAACAGCGCCTCCCCGCTGCGTCATGCGCTCGAAACGAGTTCTCTGGGTTCGGCGCCATCGCCGCTGTGCGGCCTGGAAGACGGCAGTCGCGAAATGGTCTTCGTCTGCGGGCTGGAAGGGAGCGAACCGGAGCGGGCTGAGGCGATCGAGCAGCTGGTGCTGGATACCCTCGAACGGGTGGCACGAGAGGGCGTTCCGCAGGAACAGGCCGAGGCCGCCCTGCACCAGCTCGAACTCCATCGTCGCGAGATCGGCGGCGACGGCTATCCTTACGGCCTGCAGCTCATTCTGAGCGCTCTGCCGGCCGCCATTCATCGCGGCGATCCGGTAGCCGCTCTGCATCTCGACCCGGCCTTGGAGCGACTGCGCAGCGAAGTACAGGATCCAGCTTTCGTTCCCCGTCTGGTCCGCTCGCTGCTGCTCGACAATACCCACCGGGTGCGGCTGACGCTGCGACCCGATCCGCAACTCGGTCGCCGGCAGGCCGCGGAAGAGGCGCAAAGGCTCGCCGCAATCGCCGCGAACCTCGATGCTGCCGAACGGCAGCGGCTGATCGAACGTGCCGCAAAGTTGGCCGAACGCCAAGCGCGCCAGGACGATCCCGACATCCTGCCGCGCGTCGGCAGGGAAGACATCCCCGCTGACATGCCCATTCCGCACGGTGACGACAGCAGCGTTTCCGGACGGCCGCTCGCCTTCTTCGCCCAAGGTACCAATGGCCTGGTTTATCAGCAGATCATCGCCGAACTGCCGATGCTCGACGATGCCCTGCTCGCTCGCCTTCCCCATTACACGCGCTCCCTGACCGAAGTGGGATGCGCCGGCCAGGATTACCTGCAGACCCAGCTCAGGCAGGATCGCGTCTGCGGCGGCATCAGCGCCTATACCTCGATGCGCGGCCGCATCGATGACACACAGGATATCCGCGCACACTTCGTGCTTTCCGGCAAGGCGCTCGCCGACCGGCATGCAGAGTTCGCACAGCTCATGCGTGACACCCTGGAAACCGTCCGTTTCGACGAACTCGCGCGTCTGCGTGAGCTGGTAGCACAGGAACGCGCGCGCATGGAGCAGAGCGTCACCGGACAGGGACATTCGCTGGCAATGACCGCGGCGAGCAGCGGCTCGAGTCCGGTAGCAGCGATCAGTCACCGGCTGCGCGGCCTGGAAGGCATCCGCGCGCTGAAGAAACTCGACGATGACCTCGCCGAAGACAGGGCGCTGGAACGCTTTGCCGAGGAGCTGCGCGAGATTCATCGTCGCGTGCTCGAAGCCTCGCGCCAGTTCCTCCTCATCGGGGAGGAGCATCGGCGCGAGCGCCTGATGGAGGAACTGGCCGCCGTCTGGCAGGGCCAGCCACCGCAGACCGGCAAGCTTCCTCCGTTTGGATCGGATCCCGTCGCGCAGCAGGTGCGCCAGATGTGGGTCACGAGCACTCAGGTCAATTTCTGCGCCCGCGTCTATCCGACGGTGCCGCTGGAGCACGAAGACGCGCCGGCACTGGAGGTGCTCGGTCCCTTCCTGCGCAATGGCTTCCTGCATCGCGCGATTCGAGAGCAGGGCGGCGCCTATGGCGGCGGCGCGGGACACGATGGCGATCTCGCCGTCTTCCGCTTCTATTCCTACCGCGATCCGCGCCTTACCGGCACGCTGGAAGATTTTGACCGGTCCGTCGATTGGCTGCTTGCCGGCGGACACTCCGAGCGCCAGCTTGAAGAAGCCATCCTTGGAGTCATCGGCTCGATCGACAAGCCCGGCTCGCCGGCCGGCGAGGCGAAGAGCGCCTTCCACAACAAGCTCTACGGCCGCACCCCCGAACAGCGGCAGCGCTACCGTGCCCGCGTGCTCGCAGTGACGCTGGATGATCTCCTGCGGGTGGCGGATGCCTGGTTGCGCCCCGAACGCGCGAGCCAGGCGGTGATCACCAACCCGGCGACGCTGGAGAACCTGGGCTCTCTCGACATGGAGGTATGCCGGCTGTAGACAGCGTCAGGCTGCTTGACCGGCACGATTCACCATGCACCCCTTCCTGCACAGGTTCTTCGTCCTCGCCTTGGCTCTCCCGCTGGCCGCGACAGCCCACGCCGGCGCGCTCATAGAAAGCGTTGACTCCGGTCTGAGCCAGATTCGCGTCAGCGTCGGCTCCGAGGGTGCGCGCATCGAACGCTCCGACAGTGCCGTTCATGTGCTGCTCGACTTCGAAACGCAGGGCATCCATGCCGTGGACACCGGACAACGCTATGCCATGGACATGACCTCCCCGGCAACCAGTCGGCTGGAGCACGGCGAGTTTGATTTCACTTCGGTAGCGCCTCCCAACGTGCGGCTCGAACGCATGGGCGCGGGGCCGCAGATCGCCGGCTATGAGACGGTTCATTACCGGATACTGGTCGACGGTCGCCGCTGCTTCGATGAATACCTCGCGCCGGCCGCGCTCGACAATAAAGACATCCGGCGCTTCATCCAGACCATGGCCGCGGGCACCGATGATCCGGAGCAGCGGGTTCTGGTCCAGCTCATCGAGCCGGATCGCCTGTGCGATGCGGTCACCGATCTGATCGACGACCACTACCCGCGCCTCGGCATTCCGCTCCGTACGCTGGATGCCAGGGGCCGCGAAATCCATCGCGTCACCCGCATCGAAACCGGCATATCGCACGATGGCGCGATGTTCCGCATCCCGGAGGGCTATGAGATCCTGACCCGCGCCCAGGTCATGGCTCGCGAGGCACCGCAGCACGATCCGAAGGATCTCGAGCAACGGCAGCGTCGGCTCGAGCAACTGATGCGCGAACATGGCGACCCGGCAAGCAGACCGGATTGAGGAAGAACACACTCACGGGAACCCCGGCACACTCTCGCGCTGCAGGCAGCATCAGCCTGAAGGCGCCATCTGCCGCCTCCTTCCCCGCTCCTGACAACCATGAATGAGATCAACGCCACATCCCCATCCCGGGCACCCGCCAGCTACGTCGATACACCCGACGGCCTGCGTGATCTTTGTTCGGCTCTCAGAGGGCAGACGTGGATCGCTCTCGATACCGAGTTCATGCGCGAAGACACCTACTACCCGCGCCTCTGCCTGCTGCAGCTCGCCGCAGCGGATACTGTCGCCTGCGTGGATCCGCTCGCGCTCTCTCAAACTCAGCTCGACCCGCTGCTCGACATTCTTTACGACCCGGCGGTGACCAAGGTATTCCATGCCTGCCATCAGGACATGGAGATTTTCCACCTGCTGCGAAACGAACTTCCCTCGCCGGTCTTCGATACCCAGATCGCGGCGCCCCTGCTCGGATATCCAGTACAGGCCAGTTATGCCCGACTGGTCGAGGAAGTGCTCGGCATCAGGCTGGAGAAAGCGCATACGCGAACCGACTGGAGCCGTCGTCCGCTCTCCTCCGAGCAGCTCGACTATGCCGCCGACGATGTGCGCTTCCTGGGACCACTCTATCTGCATCTCCGCCAGCGCCTGGAGGGACGCGGCATGCTCGCCTGGCTCGACGATGATTTTGCCGCCACCACCGAGCCGGCACGCTACCGCAGCGATCCGCAAACCGCATGGCAACGCGTGCGCGGCACACTACGGATGTCGGGGCAGCAGCTTGCGGTGCTGCGCGAACTCGCTGCCTGGCGTGAGTCGGCGGCGCAACGGGCGAACCGCCCGCGAGGATGGCTGCTGCGCGACGAGGCGCTGGTCGAGATCGCCAGCCGCATGCCGGCAAGGGAGGAAGAGCTCCAGGGCATCCCCGGAGTGAGCAGACAGATCCTGAATCGCCACGGCTCGGCGCTGCTGGCCGCGGTCGCCGCCGGCAAAGACTCCAGCCCGCCAGCTTCGCCGCGCGGGCGACCGGCACCGCTGGATGCGGCCGAGGAGGCGATGTACACGAAGATGGCTCAGGCGACCGCGCGGCGAGCCGCCGAACTGGGCATCGATGCCGCCACCCTCGCCTCCAAGAACGATCTGATCGACCTTATCCGCGGCAATCAGACCAGCCGGCTGCTTTCCGGCTGGAAGCGGGTCGCCATTGGCGAGGAACTGCTGCGGCTGCGCACGGGCTGAGCCTGCCGCACCCCGACCACCTTGTCCGAAATATCAAATCAGGCCGCTGATCCGCCGTCCTGATCCGCTGACCTTGCCCGCACCCTCGCAGCTGCTTCCCGCGCCAGCTCCCGGGCGGTATCGATGTTCTCGGCCCGCGCCAGGGCCACGCCCATGCGGCGCCGCGGATAGCATTCGGGCTTGCCGAACAGCCGCAGTTCGGTGCCGGGCACGCGCAGGGCTTCGTCCACGCCTTCGTAAGTCACCGCCTGAGCATCGATGCCGCCATAGATCACGGCACTGGCGCCAGGCGTTCGCATGGACACATCGACCGGCAGACCCAGAACCGCGCGGGCGTGGAGTTCGAACTCGTTCTGCCACTGGGTCATCATCGTCACCATGCCGGTGTCGTGCGGTCTGGGGCTCACTTCGCTGAACCAGATGTCATCGCCCCGGACGAAAAGCTCGACCCCGAAGATGCCACGCCCCCCCAGTTCAGCGGTGATAGCGCCGGCGATCTCGCGCGCCCGCTCTAGCGCCGGCGTCGACATCGGCTGGGGCTGCCAGCTTTCCACGTAATCGCCAGCGCGCTGCAGATGTCCCACCGGATCGCAGAACCAGGTGCCGACCTGGCCGTCCGCGCCGAGCGCCCGCACCGTCAGCAGAGTGATTTCGAAATCAAAGTCCAGCATCTGCTCGACGATCACCCGGCCCTGATCCACCCGTCCGCCACGGGCCGCATGCTCCCAGGCGCCGGCAATATCCTCCGCGCCGCTCACGGTCGATTGCCCCTTGCCGGATGAGGACATCAAGGGTTTCACGATACAGGGATAGCCGATGCCGCCCTCGATCGCCGCTCGCAGCTCCTCGAGACTGTTAGCGAAGGCGTAGCGTGAGGTCGGCAGACCGAGCTTCTCGGCTGCGAGGCGCCGTATCCCCTCACGATTCATGGTCAGATTTGCCGCCAGGGCGGTCGGAATGACTTCGGCCAGGCCCTCCTGCTCGATCTCGACCAGGGCCGCAGTCGCGATCGCTTCGATTTCCGGGAGGATGAGCTGCGGCCGTTCGCGCTCGACCAGCGCCCGCAACGCCTGCCCATCGGTCATGTCGACGACATGGGCGCGGTGGGCGACCTGATGCCCGGGGGCATTCGGATAACGATCCACCGCGATGACTTCCACTCCCAGGCGCTGCAGCGCGATGACGATTTCCTTGCCCAGTTCGCCGCTACCGAGAACCATGACGCGTGGCGACGAACCGGTCAGCGGAGTTCCCGGCCGGTACATGCAAATGATCTCCTAATGTCGGTTTCTTCAGTCAACGACACCGGCTGAATGGCGCTTCAGCAAGGCCGTTTGCGGCCGTTAACTACAGGGAACGGATGAGCGACCCCCAGCGTGAGCCATGGAATTCAGCATCGAACACATACCCGCCCTGCACTCTGAAACCAGCAGCATCGACGCCCCGATCTATAACCGGATCCGGCTCGGTCTGCTGCGCGCCGATCTTCCGCTGCGTCTGCCGCTGACGGGGCTGCGCGGAATGGACATGGTGCTCGACCAGCACACCTGGGTCTGTCTCGACCGCACCTTCTATGATCTGCCGGTGCTGGCCTGGACCGACTTCGAACCGACGGCCCGGACCGGCCTGCAGGATCCCGTCAGCTGCCGGATACACTACTATCACGTCCACGCGGACTTTATCGTGCACTCGGTACTGTCCACGACCGTGCATGCACTGCGCGAACGTGCCGCGCAACTGGCCCGCGCAGGTGACCGGCAAGCCGCGGCGCCCGGTCCGCGCGTAGTCTCTCTGTCCACCCATTTCGACGACTTCCGCGTCTGACCGGAGCCGGCGCCGCCGCCCGGTGACGCCGTCAGTTCATCTACTGCTGAGCTCGCGACAGGCCTGGACAAAGGCCTGGCGATGCATGGCGCGCAGAGATGCGATTTCATTGACCTGATTCAGCGAGAGACGCAAGGCCTCTTCGGGTGAAATCCGGTCCTGGCTCAACTGCAGATTGACGGCCATGTCCTGCGCCCGCTGCAGCGCCAGCAGCCGCTCGGTCTCCTGCCTTTGCCGTTCCGCCAGCTCAGCGAGCGCCGGATAGCGCGAGATGAGTGTCTCCCGGTCCGCGCTTTCACAAAGGTCGCCGGCATCGAAGTGCCGCCATGCCAGACCGGCAAGAACCAGCACCAGGGCGACCAGGGCCACCAGAAACAAACCTGCCTTTCGCCCGTGAACGGCTGCCATTACCAGACCGCATCGTGCTCCTGCCGCATGTGCCTAGTATACCCGACGGACATGCGGCAGGAGAGCGCAAGCCCGGAGTGCCGCATGAAAAATGAGGCGCCAGCGCATGCCTCCGCCGTTTGTCCGCGACTTTTCGGCACCCGGTCACAGTTTTCCTCACCCAGGCCGTACGTTCGTTCTCCACTTGTATCCGCCGCGCATCCTCTGCTCCAATGGATACGCAGGCGATCCCTATCCAGGCGAGGTCACACCATGAAGGTGTCCGAACTGATGACGCCGGGCGTTATCACCGCCACCGCGGACGACACGGTGGATGCGGTGATCGGCCGGATGGTGATGCGCCATTGCGGCGCCATTCCAGTGGTCGACGCCCGGGGTGACTTGACCGGCATAGTCACCCTGCGCGACGTTCTCCTTCCCCTCTATCCGAACTATGGCGATTACGTGCATGACGCGGTGCATGCGCGGGATTTCGAGGCCATGGAGAGCGGCTATGCCAGGCTGCTCGCGATGAAGGCCGGAGAAGTGATGACACCAGATCCGATGTCGGTCTCTCCCGAGGATCCGGTGCTCAAGGCCGCATCCTACATGGGTCTGAAGAACCTGCGCCGCATTCCGGTAACCGAAGGCCGTCGCCTGGTCGGCATCATCAGCATAGGCGACATCAGCCGCGGCCTGTTCCTGCGCCATCACTGACCGCAGGGGGCACATCAGCCGTCCGCTCCCAGCGCCGGCGAAGAGCCGCATCGGCATCGCGCAGCGCGGTGCGAAGACCTTCCTCGACCACCGGATGATAGAACGGCATCTCCAGTATCTGCTCCACGGTCAATCCAGCCTGCAACGCCCAGGCCAGCAGATGCCCCAGATGCTCGGCGTCGGGTCCGAAAATCTCCGCCCCGAGCAGGAGTCCGCTATCGGCATCGGCGTACACATGCATCATGCCCTTGTTGCGCAGCATCACGCGGCTGCGGCCCTGATCCTCGAACGACACCTCACCGGTCACGAACGTGCCCGGCACGAGATCTGAGAACCGGGCCCCGACCGCCGCGATCTGGGGATCGCAGAAAACTATGGACAGCGGCGCCCGGCGCCGGCCCGGCTGCACATCGGGCCAGAGCGCCGCGTTGCGCCCAGCGATCCGGCCTTCGTCCGCCGCCTCGTGCAGCAGCGGCGCATCGTTGTTGGCATCACCGGCGATAAAGATGGGGCTATCCCCGCACTGCATGGTGTGACGATCGAAGAGTGGCACGCCGAACTCGTCACGCCGCAGCGAAGTCCGTTCCAGGCCCAGCCAGTCGACGTTGGGCTTTCGCCCCGTGGTCGCGATGACATAATCCACCAGCTCACGCCGCTCCACACCGTTTTCGTCCCGATGCATGATCGCGACGCCATCGGCCAGTTCGGACACCGCCTGAACGTGCGCGTACGGATAGAATTCGAACTCACCACGGAAGTGGCGGACCGCGTATTCGCGCAACGCCGGATCGCTGAACGGGCCCTGCATTCCGTCGCGCCCGAACATGATCATCCGCACACCCAAGCGATGCAGCGCCTGCCCAAGCTCCAGGCCGATCACGCCGGGACCGAAGACCGCTACTGACTTAGGCAGATCCTCCCACTCGAACACATCGTCATTCACCAGGAGCCGCTCACCCGCCTCTCGCAACATCGCGGGAACGGCCGGAGCCGAGCCGGTGGCGATCACCGCGGCGCCAAAGCGGATGCGCAGCTCGTCGACGATCAGCGTCCGATCATCTTCGAAGCGGGCATAGCCCTGGATCCGATCCTGTTCCGGAA
The DNA here is from genome assembly GCA_964581365.1 of uncultured Chromatiales bacterium. Lineage (GTDB taxonomy): Bacteria > Pseudomonadota > Gammaproteobacteria > SZUA-140 > SZUA-140 > JAITWN01. The sequence continues at coordinate 3,478 of CAZOOF010000025.1, read as the reverse complement.
TGCGCTCCACGCCATCGAGCACGAAACCGACGAAGCGATCACGCTCGCGCCGCACGCGCTCCATCACCGCCCGCCCGTCCACGCGCAGCTGGCCATCCAGACGAAGGCCGAACTCCGGCCAGCGAGAGACGGCATGAGCCGCCTCCGCGGCCGCAATCAGCAGCTTGCTGGGCATGCACCCGACCCGCGCGCAGGTGGTCCCGCCGGGACCGCCTTCGATGATCACGGCACGCCGACCGGCGGCAGTAGCGGCGCGGTAGGCAGCGAGCCCCGCTGTCCCCGCGCCGATGACCGCCACATCCACTTCCACATATTTCATATGATTCGCCTCAGGCCGCTCGCTTTGCCCAGCGCTCGAGCTCCTCGAGCCCGCCGATGCGCTCGCCGTTGACGAAAACCTGCGGCACCGTCTTCGCACCAGCGATCGCGCCGATCACCCGCGTGCGCTTCGAATGCGGCAGCGCAACCTCGGCATACTGATACCCGAGCTCATCGAGCAGCGCCTTGGCGCGGGCACAGAACTCACAACCCTCGCGCGTCAGGATCGCCACCTGATCCGGCTTCTTCGCCTGCGGATTGATGTAGTTGAGCATGGTGTCGGCATCGGAAACCTCGAACGGATCGCCCGGCTTTTCCGGCTCGATGAACATCTTTTCGACCACTCCGTCACGGACCAGCATGGAGTAACGCCAGGAACGCTTGCCGAAGCCGAGATCGCTCTTGTCGACCAGCATTCCCATGCCTTCGGTGAACTCACCGTTGCCGTCCGGAATCAGAGTGATGTTCTCCGCCTCCTGATCCTTGGCCCACTCGTTCATCACGAACGTATCATTCACCGAGATACAGGCGATCGCATCCACTCCATTGGCGAAGAACGCGGGCGCCAGCTCATTGAAACGCGGCAGATGGGTGGAAGAACAGGTCGGTGTGAACGCGCCCGGCAGCGAGAACACCACTACCGTACGCCCCTTGAAGATATCGTCGCTGGTGACGGTCTTCCATGCATTGTTTTCGCGCACCCTGAACTCGACCGACGGTACGCGCTTACCCTCATGATTCGGCAACATATGGCTTTCTCCTCGTCTGCTTCAATTCCTTGATCGTGCTGCCATGTTAGGCCGGACGGACCGTTCGGGGCCAATACTATGTTAGGATGAGGTCGATAGATAAAACCTATCGATGTTCATGACTCTCACAGAATTGAAATACGTGGTGGCGGTAGCGGAGGAGCGACATTTCGGCCGCGCCGCCGAACGCTGCTTCGTCAGCCAGCCGAGCCTGAGTACGGCTGTCCGAAAGCTGGAAAACGAACTGGGCGCGCAGATCTTCGAGCGAGGTCACGGCGAGATTCTGGTGACCCCGGTAGGCGAGCGCATCATCGCCCAGGCCAGGCGGGTGCTGAGCGAAGCCGCGCGGATCACGGCGATCGCCGAAGCCGGCACCGATCCGCTGTCCGGCCCCCTGCATCTGGGCGTCATTCATACCGTTGCCCCGTATCTGCTGCCCGGCCTGGTCGCGGAACTGCGCCAGCTGGCGCCGAAGATGCCGCTCGACATCGAAGAGAACATGACGGCGACGCTGGATCAATTGCTGCGCAGTGGTCAGATCGATGCGGCGATCCTGGCCCTGCCCTATGAGACCCCAGGCATCGATCTGATTCCGCTCTATGAGGAAGAGTTCAAGGTCATCGTGCCGAAGGATCATCCCTGGGCACGCAGACGCACGATCGACATCGACGAGCTCGATGACGAGAATCTCCTGCTGCTCAGCATCGGACATTGCTTCCGGGATCAGGTGCTCGCGGCATGCCGTGAGTTCTCGCGCCCTCCGGGCAGCGGCAGACAGGGGAACTCTCTGGAAACCATTCGCAGCATGGTGGGCTCGGGCATCGGCATTTCAGTAATGCCCGCGACCGCCCTGACCGGCCCGCATGCCAGCCCCCTGGTACGCGCCATCGACTTCCGCGCACCGCGCCCCTCACGCCGATTGGTACTGGCAACAAGACAGCAGTTTTCACGCCCCGCCGCCCTGCAGACGGTTGCGCTGGCGGTGAGGCGGCTGAACCTGCCGGTGAAATTTCACGAGGCGGGGGAAGCGGAACGCTGAAGGCCCGCGCGGCTCTAATTCAGCACAAAAAAAGGGGATGCCATGGCATCCCCGTTCTTCGGCTATGGGAATCGGCTTAGCCGAACATCACTCCCACAACCCAGGTGATGACACAGATCGCAATGATGCCAATAACCATGATGGCGTCATCGGCTGCAACGTCGCGCTTCTTGCTCATAGTTCCTCCTAGTATTTCGCTAAGGCATTAAGAACGTTGATGTTTAAAACCTTATCACCTGAACGGTTTAAGGGTCAATACGTAGCGAAAACACGTAAATTTGTTTCAGAAATCCCGTAACTTAAGCTATGCAAGGAAGGATGGACAGAACGCCCCGGCGACCGTTATTCACACATCAGGAAGGGAATAGGGAGGCGTTTTCCATACGGGAACAGGTGGAATTAATCCAGAAGAAAGCAGAGCCCATGGCGGACAGCGGCCCCCGGTCTCAGGGGCCGCGGATCAGTCCTCCAGACTGGAATCGATAAGACTCCGATCGATCCGGTGAACCATGCCGGGGCCAGCGGCGAGCTGCAGGTACAGCGCATCGGCGGCCAGCTGCATACGCGCCGTATCAAAATCGCCGGTGGCCCCGATGAGTTCGATCAACGTGTCCCAGGTGCCGCCGCCATCGCGCGACACCAGCAGGCGGTCACCGCTCACGCGCAGCAGCGATCCATCCAGCCATACGGTGTTGCCGGGGGAGACGGTTTCCTCGCCAAGTACGACTTCGTAGGGTCCCTCATCATCCGGATCGCTGAGTTCCACCGTGCGGGGCGCCAGAACAAGCTGCGTCCAGTCAGCTCCGCCATTCGTGCTGACATGGTTTTCCACCAGGATGCGCGCAGCATCGGCAGTATCGCCGCGCACACCGGCGCTGAAGATCTCCGGTCGATCATTGGCGATCCCGGCGCGAATGGAAAAGAAAGAAGCGCCGCCATCGACCGAACGCCAGAGATTGGTATTGAGTCCGGTGGCGGCGTGAATCACCTGCCGGTCGGCACGGGAAATCGCGATATGCCGGATGGTGATATCAGGCGTCGGGGCCTGTGCCGTAGAAAGCACTTGCTCCCAGGTAGCCCCGCCGTCGAGCGAACGATACAGTCCCGCGGTGACAACCGTGGCCGAAGCCGCATAGATCGCCTCACTCGTGAGTCCGGCTGCGGAAAGCCGTACGAACTGCCCGCCAGGCAGCAGCAATGAACCTGCAGTCCACTCCCTTCCGCCATCACGGGACAAGAGATAACCGTCATCGGTGCCGGCGATGACCAGATCGGGATCATCGACGCCGATGGAAATGAATCGCGCTTGACCATCGGCCACCCGCTCCCAGGTCTGACCGCCGTCCTCGGAGCGCCAGATCGCTTCGTTGCC
>CAZOOF010000024.1:0-28474 GCA_964581365.1 uncultured Chromatiales bacterium | reverse complement strand
ATCGTGAAGAACGCCAGGAACATATGGAAATTGCTCTGGAAATGATAGGCACCATAGCTGGCGCTGTGCCAGTTGGGCCACATGGTCATTTCGAAATCCCAGGCGACCATCGAACCGTAGATGAAGTACACGAACGGAATCAGCAGCGCGACATTGCGGAACCGCCGCTGCGCGCGATAGCTGGGATCGATCTCGGTCTGATGCTGCAGGCGGATGAACAGCCCGCACAGACCAGCCACCAGCAGGAAGCCCACGATCTGCCGCGTCACCAGGAAGCCGTAATCATGCCAGCCCGGAAGATGAAGATCCTCGGCCGCTCCGGCCTGCACCAGGGCATACCACTGGAAGGTGCTTTCTCCATTGAAGAGCAGAACCAACAGCAGCACGCCGCAGATGGGGAACAGCACGGCAAACGAACAGGCCAGCTTGCGGACCTGGAAGCGCCACTGACCGTTGCACAGGTGCAGCACCGACGCCAAGGTGACGCCGCCCAGCGCGAGGTAGAGCAGGATCAGGTAATTCGTCGTCAATACCGACCAGCTGCCAAAGTTTTCCATTGCTCTTCTAGCCTCTGTTGATCATTGCGTCTGCGCGGTGCGCACCGGGGGAGCCTCCTTGGCGAGGCCGTGCCGCAGGTAATTCACGATGTGCCAGCGCTCCTCCACGTCCAGATCGTTGCTTCCGCGACCATCGGGACGAGCCTGGGGCGCGCCGTACGCCGGCATCAGATAGCTGCCGAAGGTGATCGTTCCCCACAGCCAGCCCTCGCTCAGACCATTCTGAATGCGGTCGTCGACCAGCGGCGGAGCACCGATCTTGCCGGCAACCGGCGTCTCGGCGCGGCCGGTATTCCCATGGCAGGCGCCGCAGTAGATCCGGAACAGCGTCCGGCCCTGTCGCAGCGAGGCATCGCTGACGGGAATCGGGTTGACCAGCGTGTCCGCCTCTTCGCGGTTGGCGACCTGGGTCGGCACGCCGCTCACTGGCACGGAGCGGCTCGGAAACGGATACATTTCCAGACGATCCTCGGAGACCGGGGACTGCGGCTCGATGGCGGGCTGGTCAGCCATATCGGTCGACCAAGGCCAGGCCCAGGCAGCAGCGGGAAACAGCGCCGCCAGCAGTGCGATCCTGTATTTCATGACTTGCCCTCTTCCCGGATCTCGAGCGCCTGGTGTTCCATGAACAGCTTCTTCACGGGCTCGATGTATTTCTCTTCCAGCTCCAGCTCGATGCCGACCTGGTCCACGCCGACCTTGGGGCTGTACGGCGCCTTGCGCGGCCGTGCCAGACGCGCCGTGATCAGCAGGCCGGCCAGCGTGAACAGCACGCTGAACAGGATCATCAGCTCGTAGGTGAGCACGAAGTTCGACGGCAGCGGAATCACCGGCTTGCCGCCCTGGGGCTGCACCAGGAAGCTCGCCTGCGACGACGCCAGGAACAGGAACCCGAAGATGGTTCCAAAAGTCGCGCCGCACAGCGTGAACAACCTGATGTAGCTGGGGCGATCTCCGAGCAACTCCACCAGTTCCGGATGCTCGATCGGAGACACCACCGTGATGTCGTCCACCGAGACCCCGGGAACCTTGTAGTTGCGGATGTCGGTGATCACCGCCATGGCCTCGGAAAAATTGCTGTACAGGGCCAGGATGCGCTTCTTCTTCATGGTTAGGCTCCCTCAAGTCCAGGAGGCGCAGCCGGCCGGCGCGAATCCGCCGACGAACGCGCATGCATGACCGGCGCCAGATCCTTGTGCGCCAGATGACGCCGGTGGTAGATCATTTCCTTGACTTCGTACATGGACACCGAGGGGATGACCTTGACGAAGATCAGGAACAGCAGGCCGAACCAGCCGAAGCTGCCCGCCACGATGAACCACTGAACCCAGCTCGGCCAGATCACGTGGAAGGCGAACGGATGGTAGCCCTGCGACAGCGTGGGCGACACGATCATCCAGCGCTCCAGCCACATGCCGTAGTTGAGCAGGATCGAGATCACGAACATCAGCGGAATGCTGCGACGCACGCGCTCGAAGGCCATGGAGAACGGCAGGATCGCGCCGCAGAACAGCATCTGCCAGAACCAGATGGCATAGGGGCCGTCCAGGGTCAGCTTCGACAGCAGCAGCTCCTTGTCGACCGCGTTATGGCCATACCACACCGAGGCGAACTCGATGAGAGTGAGGTAGGTCCAGACCATCGCGATGGCAAACGTGAGCTTGCAGGTCTTGTCAAGAATCGGAATGGTCATGTACGCCTCGAAGCGGAAGAAATACCGCAGGAGGACGAACAGCGTGATGATACCGGCGCAACCGGAGTACAACGCGCCCGCCACGAAGTAAGGCGGGAAGCTGGTGATGTGCCAGCCCGGCATGATCGACATGGCGAAGTCCGAAGCCACGATGGAGTGCACCGAAACCGCCAGCGGAATCAGGAAGCAGGCCATCACCAGATAGGCGACGCGGAAGTTGCGCCACTGGCGATCATCGCCGCGCCAGCCGAGTGCGAGCACCGAATACAGCTTCTTGCGCCAGCCGCGGGCGCTGTCGCGCACGATCGCCAGATCCGGGATCGATCCCATGAACAGGAACAGCGACGACGCCGTCAGATAAGTGGTGATAGCGAAGGCGTCCCACAGCAGCGGCGAGCGGAAATTGGGCCAGATGCCGCGATCGCTGAAGTACGGGAGTACCCAGTACATGTTCCACACGCGCCCCAGGTGGATCACCGGGAACAGCATCGCGGTCATCAGCGTGAAGGTGGTCATCGCTTCCGCGAAGCGGTAGATCGGCTTGCGCCAGTCGGCATGGATGATGTGCAGGATTGCCGAGAGCAGCGTTCCGGAGTGGCTCATGCCGATCCAGAAGATGAAGGTTCCGATGTACAGACCCCACATCTGCGGCCAGTTGAGGTTGGCCTCGCCCATACCGTGCTTGTACTGCCAGATTTCGGCGATGACCGCCAGCGACAGCAGGCCAAGGCAGACCGCCACGGCGATCCAGTAGCCGATACGAGGATTCTCCATCGACCGGAGGACGTCCTCGTTGATCTTGGCCCAGCGGATATCTTCGTTGATATCCTTTTCCTGCTCCGGCGTCAGCGCCGCGCTAGTATTAGGTTTGTTCATGGCAAGCCCGATTTTCCGCTTAGATATTCAGGTTCAGACTTCGCGAACCCGTTCCAGGAACAGGACACAGGGATCCACGTTGAGTGCTTCGAATACACGGTAGCCGCGCAGCTCCGGATCCTGCTTCTGCTGCCGGGCCTTGCCGAGCTCCACCTGGTGCTTGCGCCACAGCCTGGAGACTTCGGTATCGCCGACGCCGGCGCCCGGGGTGTGCAGCGTAAGGAGATCGCCGAACACGATTGCCGAGGTCGGACAGGTCTGAGCACAGGCCGTGGTGAACTCGCCGTCGCGAACCTTGCGGTTCTCCTTGGCAGCCTGATCCTTCGCCCCGCGAATCCGCTGCACGCAGAAGGTGCACTTCTCCATCACGCCCTTGTCGCGCACGCTGACATCAGGGTTGAGCTGCATGTGCAGCGGCGCCGGCCAGGACTCCTCGTAGTACGAATAGAAGTTGAAGTAGCGCAGACGGAACGGACAGTTGTTCGAGCAGTAACGCGAGCCGACGCAGCGATTGTAGACCTGGGCGTTCAGACCGTCCGGCGTGTGGTAGGTCGCCGCCACGGGGCAGACAGGCTCGCAGGTCGCGGCGTTGCAGTGCTGGCAGTTCATGGGCAGGAAGCTGGCGCCATGATGCTGATACTCAGACACCGTCTCCTCGCCGAGGTCCGGCTCATCCCAGTAGCGCTCGACGCGCAGCCAGTGCATCGCCATGTTGCGCGAGTACTTCTCGTGGCCGACGACGGGGAGATTGTTCTCGGCATAGCATGCCGTCATGCAGGCGCCGCAACCCGTGCACTTGTTGAGGTCGATGACCATGCCCCACATGTGCTCGTACTGGTGGTGACCACCCTCCTCGATCCCCTTGCGGTAGGCAGACCAGTTCTCGATGATGTTCTGTAGAGACATTACGCGCTCCTTCCTTCAGTACGCTCGAACCGGTCGGCGGTCACCGTCACGACCAGCTTGCGTCCCACCTGCGTCTCGCTGCCGCCCATCACCACCAGACGATCCATGCCGGTGCCCAGGTGATGACCCTTGCTGGCCTTTCGCACCAGCGACACGTTCACGCGCGTGGTGCTCGACGCCGGCTCACCCGTCTTGCGATCACGCACATCGGCGAGGATGCCATACGGATTGACGCCGCGGCCCTGCGCATAGCGACCGTAGGCCTCATGTCCCTGGCCCACCGGAATGGCGATGGCGCCGGGATGCATACCTTTGTAAACATAAGCCCGCACTTCGAGACTGCCCTGATCCGAGGAAATGCGCAGCACGTCGCCGGTTTCGACGCCGCCGAGGCTGCGCGCCGTCGACGGGTGCATCTCCGCCCAGGAATCCCACACCGCCTTGCTGATGGCATCCGGCAGTTCCTGCAGCCAGGGCACGTTGGCGTGCCGGCCATCCCAGAACGTCGGACTCGCGGTCGGCAGCAGCACCGGGCGATCGTCCGCTGCGGGCGCCGGGATCTCGAACGAAACCGCGCGGGCGCTGAGCCGGGCCGGAGTCGCGGTACCGAGCTCGAGCTGTCCCTTCTGCAGAACACCGTTCCAGAACGCACGATCGTTCGGCGCGCCGCCCTTGAGCGAAGCCGGCAGAGCGACGAAGGCGTGATGCAGATACGCGTAGTAGTCCTCGTAATCGGCATAGTCCTCGTCACGGCGCATGCGCAGGAGAGAGATCAGCAGATCGCCGAACCCGCGGGTCTCGGGATACAGCGGCGCCATCACCGGCTGCTGCACGGCGATGATCATGCGCTCCGCCTGCACCGCCGGCACATGCGTACCCCAGTCCTCCTGGTGCGAATGCAGCGGCAGCACCAGATCGGCCAGCTGCGTGGTCTCATCCTCGAACATCGAGAAGGCCACCTTGAAAGGCACGTTCGCCAGCAGCTCACGGAAACCCATGCCTGCCGGGGCCGTGAATACAGGATTCGCGCCCTTGATGAACAGCACATCGTGCCGCTTTTCGCGCAGCGCCTGGGCCAGCTCGGCGAGGCCGCGGCCGCCGCCCGAACGCGGACGGAGCTGCTCGAACGGGAAGCCCGCGCTCGATTCGATGGTGCGCCCGACGTTGCCGAGGATCAGATTGAGTGTCATCGCCGCGGCGACATTGTCGTAACCGTGCTCCTGCCCCGCCGCCGTGGCACCGGCGAGCACCAGGCTCGGCGCGCGTTCGTGCAGCAGAGCGGCGATGCGACGGATGTGCTCCTCGGAAGCGCCGGTAACACTGCTGACGGTCTTGGCGTCATTGGCATGGATCTGGCGCTGCACATCGCCCGGCAGGCCGGAGATATCGCGACCATGACTGGTGGCAAGCACATTGGCGACACCCAGCGCGAACGCCCCTTCGGCGCCCGGACGGACCGGCACCCACAGGTCGGCGTTGGCACCGGTGACCGACATCTTCGATTCCGCGGCGAGCAGGACACCTCGCGGCGCGTTGCGGAACTCGGAATACAGCGTCGAGTTCGGCACCGGCGCGCCCCAGGTGCCCAGGAAGTCGGCGCCGATGGTCAGAATGGCGCGGGCCTTGTCGATCGCCAGGCGGGGATGCTCCTCGCCGAGCATATCGCGGCACACGGCGCGCCACACCGCGTCGTTCACCGCCTCATAAACATAGTGCGAAGACGAGCCGACGCTCTCCATCAGCGCGTCGACGAGCACCGCCTGATGACCGCTGACCGAATCAGTCAGCCAGGCGAAGCGACTGCCGTCGATGCCGGAGTTCGGACCGACCCGCTCGTCGAGCAGGCGCATCGCCTCGTCCCAGCTGATATCGACGAAGCCGGCGCCCTGGCGCTTGCGCGGCCGGGTGATGCGATCAGGATTGTAATGGGTCTGCAGCGCAGCCTGTCCCATCGCGCACAGCTTGCCCTTGTTGAGCGGAGACTCAGGGTTGCCTTCGAGCTTGAGAGCGCGGCCTTCGCGGACACGTGCATGCGTGCCGCACGCCGCTGGACACTGCCCACAGGTCGAGGCATACCAGACCCCGACGCCCGGAATCGCGTACTCCTCGGGCATGACATAGGAGACCACATGGTTCCTACCTTCGCGATGGGTGATGTAGCTGGGGCGATCGCAGGCTGCCACGGCCACGCCGGCGCCGGTCCAGCCCATCACCTTCAGAAAGTCCCTGCGTTTCATCTTGAGATTCATATGGAGAACACCCCATTGCGGCTGCGCATCGTCATCTCTCCGGCGCGGCAGTTTTTATTTGTGACACTTCCAGCAGTCGAATGGACCGTCATTGGCCTGATGGCAACGCTGACAGAAGCCCATCGTCAACGGCTTGACCTTCTCTGCCACCGTCATCGACTTCACGTCACCATGACAGAACGCACACACTTCCTGCACGCGCTCGACCGGCAGCTCCTCGTTGTCGAACACGAAGCGCTTGAGGTGCTTCTCATGCGTGAAGTGCACGAAATCCGGGACGTCGTGGACTTTCTTCCACGGCGGCGGCTCGCGATTCTCCCAGTATTCGGTCAGCTTCTGAACGCGCTCCTTGTCAGTGGCGATCACCATGTGACAGCCCATGCACTTGCTGACCGGCGGAATGCCCGCAACCTTGCTGCGGCGCGCGTAGGTGTGACAGTACATGCAGTTGATGTCGTTATCCGCGACATGAATGTCGTGGGGAAACTCGATCGGCTGCGGCACGTGGCTGCCCGAGTAAGAGCCTTCCGGTGCCACCGCGTTGGGAACGCCCTGCTGCGCCTGAGCAGCGCCCGACATCGCCAGGATCGCGAGGGCGGAGAGCAACAACAGCGAGAAGATTGCAGGTACCCGATGGGTCTGGCGGCTGGCCGCCGCTCCTGCGCGCTTACAGGACGAACGCCCTGAGAATAGTAGTCCCGTGACTGACATCTCTTCCCTCAACCTGTGCTAGTAATCCGTAAAAGACCAGGCAACGTAACAGTCGGCGACGCCACGCAGCGGCATGCGATGAATCCGTATAAGAAGATTGCCCCTCGCCCGAAGGATAGAAGGCGATCAAAAAATCCCTCAACTCGTCAGCGGTGCGATAACGCTGGAAGAACCCCGAGTCCCCTCGCGAAAGCCGGCGGGATGACATTCAGTGGCACGCTTCATTGATCTTGGCATTTATTGCGTGCCGGCCCTTTTTAACTAACGGGCTGTTTTGTCCAACTTTAATAGTGGTGGGAGGAATCCTAGATCAATACAGTCGGGCATGTCAACGACGAAAGCACCATGTGAGCGACACATGTGAATACTGATTTGATGCAGTAAAAATAGCGCTTTTCATCGATGCGCAAACGATATACCGCAAATGAGGTATATCCATTCCGCACACTTTCGGTCAGACAGGATTGTCGATATCGACGAAATGGAAGTCGATGCCGAGTCGGCGCGCGAGACAGTCACCCACTGCCTGTACACCGTAGCGCTCGGTGGCGTGATGACCCGCCGCAAAGTAATGAATTCCCGATTCGCGCGCGATGTGCGTGGTCCGCTCCGAGATTTCCCCGCTGATATAGGCATCGAAGCCCGCGCGCGCCGCATCCTCTATATAGTCCTGAGCCGCACCGGTGCACCAGGCGACGCGGCAGATGCGCGCGGGGCCGCCGTCGATATGCAGGGGCTCGCGTCCGAGACGCTCAGAGACGCGCAGGAGGAAATCAGCCGCGGACAATGGCTCCGGCAGTTCACCGGACATCACCAGATCAGGTAGTCCGGCCACCGGAGCATTCGCCACCAGCCCCAGCACGCGTCCCAGTGCGGCATTATTGCCCAGCTCCGGATGGGCATCGAGAGGCAGGTGATAGGCGATCAGCGAAATATCATGCCGCAGCAACAGCTCCAGACGACGGCGCTTCATGCCCAGCACGCGCGGATCCTCGCTCTTCCAGAACCAGCCATGATGGACCAGGATCGCTTCGGCGCGGGCGGCGATGGCCGCCTCGATGAGCGCGAGATTCGCGGTCACTCCGCCCAGCACACGGGTCACCGTCGCCGCCCCTTCCACCTGCAGGCCATTGGGCGCGTAATCGGCGTAACGATCCGGCGTGAGCAGCTCGTCGAGAAGAACGATGATGTCGCGAAGTGATGCCATCACTGGAGTGTACTGCGAGCGAATCGCGCATGCCACGTCCCGCGGCCCGGCCACAGCAGCGGCTTGCGTAATCACCCGTCTTGTCGCGCCACTGCGCCCCGGCTATTCTCGAAGCCCGAGTAATCGACTGCGCAATCAAATCAAACCGGGAGGACGTCATGGCCAAGGTGCTGGTTCTGTATCACTCGATGTACGGACACATCGAAACGATGGCAAACGCGGTTGCCGAGGGCGCCCGCAGCGTGGCGGGAGCAGAGGTGACGGTGAAGCGGGTCCCGGAAACGATGGACGCCCAGGCGTTCGAGGCCGCCGGCGGCAAGACCGCTCAGGCTGCACCCGAGGCAACGCCGGAAGAACTCGCCGACTATGATGCGATCATCTTCGGCACCCCGACCCGCTTCGGCAATATGACCGGCCAGATGCGCAACTTCCTGGATCGCACCGGCGGCCTGTGGGTAAAGGGAGCGCTCGCCGGCAAACTCGCGAGCGCGTTCACATCCACCGGCACTGGCGGCGGTCAGGAGATGACCATCACCTCAACCTGGACCACCCTCGCCCATCACGGCATGATCCTGGTGCCCATCGGCTACACTCATCCTGAGCTCGCGGACTTCACCCAGACCGGAGGCGGCACTCCCTACGGCGCCGCGACCATCGCCGGTGCAGACGGATCACGGCAACCCGACCGGCGTGAGCTCGATATCGCGCGCCATCAGGGCGCCATGGTCGCCGGGCTCGCAGTCAGGCTTTACGACTGATCTCTCGGGAGCTCAGCCCGCGTGCTCCGGCCGCGGGCCGCGGACGAGCCGCGATAAGCGGAAGCGTGGGTATCGCTCTGCCCGCCACGACCGGAACTCCGGCGGCGACAGCCGGTGGCGCGCGGTTGTGCGCCACCGCTGCCTCAGCGGCATCGACGACGTCCGTGCGCGGGCAAAACCGTCCGGCGCGCGCAGGACGCTGTGCTAGAGTATGCGCAGCGACAGAGATCAGAGCATGAAACTCAAGCGACTCCTTCCCTTCTTCAGCCAGGGCATCGCGATCGGCCTCGTACTGGGTCTGCTGATCGTCGGCGGCTCGGTGCTGATGATCAACAAGCGTCCCCAGGTCGAGTTCCGCGAAGCCTCTCCCGGCGATGAAATCGTGCCCGGCGCCATCTCGTACGCGGCCGCGGTGGAGATCGCCGCGCCTGCAGTGGTCAACATTCATACCACCAAGACCGTGCGCCGCCAGATGCCGGGCTTCGATGATCCGATGTTCCGGCGCTTCTTCGAGGAGTTCGTGCCCCAGGAACGCCAGCAGACCAACCTCGGCTCGGGCGTCATCGTCAACGAACACGGCTATGTCCTCACCAACAACCACGTGATCGACGGCGCCGACGAGATCCTGGTCGCACTGCTCGACGGACGCGTGCAACGCGCCAGCGTGGTCGGACGGGATCTGGAAAGCGATCTTGCGGTGTTGCACATTCCGATGAACGGCCTGCCCAGCATCGTCCTCGGCGATTCGGAGCGTCTGCGCGTGGGGGACGTGGTGCTGGCGATCGGCAATCCGTTCGGTGTCGGGCAGACAGTGACCCAGGGCATCGTCAGCGCCACCGGACGTCACCAGCTCGGGATCTCCACCTTCGAGAACTTCATCCAGACCGATGCCGCGATCAACCCAGGCAATTCCGGCGGCGCACTGATCAATCCGCGCGGAGAACTGGTCGGCATCAATACCGCCATTTTCTCCCGCACCGGCGGCTCGCAGGGTATCGGCTTCGCCATCCCGACCAGCATCGCCAAGATCGTGATGACACAGATCATCGAGCATGGAGAGGCGATCCGCGGCTGGCTCGGCATCGAGATTCAGACTCTGACACCCGAACTCGCCGAATCCTTCGGCATCCCGGGGAGCAGCGGCCTGGTGATTGCCGGCATCCTGCCCAACGGACCAGCCGCCCGCGCCGGACTCCAGCCCGGCGACATCATCACCCGGATCAACGATCAGCCGGTCGCGGACGCTCGCGCCGCCCTGAACCTCATCGCCCAGAGCGTGCCCGGCTCGACGATCCAGCTGAAGGGATTGCGCGACGGGAAGGAGCTCGAGCTGAAAGCAACCGTCAGCAAGCGACCTCAGCCCGGATAAGGCAGAGGAAAGAGGAAGGGTAAAAGAGGAAGATTTTCCAGATGAACGGTTGAGCGGAGGTAAACAGCTTACGCGATCTTTTCTTGCGCTTTCATCTTTCCTCTTTCATCTGTCCTCTGCTCTTTCATTGCTCCTCTTCCTCCTCTGCCGCCGGCCTTACGTAGAGCTTCGATATCTGCACTCCGATTTCAAACAGCGCCCACATGGGCAACGCCAGAAGCGTCTGGGAGATGACGTCCGGCGGAGTGAGGAGCATGCCCAGGACGAAGGCGCCGACGATGACGTAGGGGCGCTTGCTCACCAGTTGCTGCGGCGTGGTGAATCCCGTCCACACCAGAAGGATGGTGGCGACCGGAACCTGGAAGGCGATACCGAAAGCAAAAAAGATGGTCAGCACGAAGCCCAGGTACTCGCCTATGTCGGTCATCACCGTCACGCCTTCGGGTGTCACCGCCATGAAAAATCCGAACACCAGCGGGAACAGCACGAAATAGGCGAAGAGCGCTCCGCAGTAAAACAGCCCCGCACTCGCCACCAGCAAGGGCAGCGCGAGGCGGCGTTCGCTGCGATAGAGACCCGGCGCGATGAAGCGCCAGACCTGATGCAGGATATAGGGCATGGCCACGAACACGGCCAGCACCATGGTGAATTTGAACGGAACCAGGAACGGCGAGGCCACCTGGGTGGCGATCATCGTCGTACCCTGCGGCATGCGCTCGATGAGCGGCAGGGCCAGTGCGGTATAAAGACGATTGGCAAACGGCGCGAGAACCAGGAAGACCGCCAGCACAACGCCAATGACCCGCAGCACCCGCGTGCGCAACTCGAGGAGATGCGCCATCAGCGGCATGTCGCCGTCAGGAGATGCTCCGCGGTCAGGGATTCCGGCCATCGTCCCGCGTCCCTGCCGGCGGCGCCGGCTCGGCATTCCCGCTGCTGTCGTCACCAGGGACCCGCTCGGCCTCGCCCGCTTTCTTCCTTGCGGCATCCTCGCCATCGATGGAAATCGTCGCGCGCGCCTCTTCGAGGGCGCGATGCACCTCGGCGATTTCGGATTCCTTCTCGATGAGCTGTTTCAGTTCCTCGGCGCGAGCAACCTCCCGACTGAATTCGTCCTTGAATTCGCCGGCAACCCGGCGCGCCTGGCGCATCCAGCCGGACACGGTGCGCACCAGCCCGGGAAGTTCCTTGGGACCGACGACCACCAGCGCCACGACGGCGATCATGACCATCTCCCAGAAACCGACGTCGAACATGATGATTTCACCCGGCGCCGGGGAGCCGGCGCGATTGACGACACAGCCTGTCCGGCTGTCGCCGGAAGCGCGGAAAGGAAATGCGGATGATCAGACCTTTTCTTTTTCCTTCGATTCGACCTCGCCCTCGATCACGCGCTCGGAGCTATTGCGCTCCACGCGGTCGCGGGCAGCCACATCGCCGTCGTCATCGCGAACGGCTTCGCGAAAACCCTTCATGGCGCCGCCAAGGTCCTTCCCGATGTTGCGCAGCCGCTTGGTTCCGAACAGCAGCAGCACGATGAGCAGGACGATGAGCAGTTGCCAGACGCTGATCCCCATGACCCCTTACCTCCAAATGATCTGTGTACATCCGCCGAAAAGAACGGATGTCTCTGGCTCAGCCTCGAGCCGCCTTTTCCTCGATGCCCGAACGCCCGAAGCGGCGGGCGAGCTCATCGAGCACCTGCTGTGGGCCGAGTCCGCGCTGCGCCAGCAGGACCAGGGTATGGAACCACAGGTCCGCCGTCTCATGCACCACGGCCTGATCGTCATCCCCCAGCCCGGCCATGACCAGCTCGGTGGCTTCTTCACCCACTTTCTTGAGGATCGCCTCGGGCCCGCGGGCATACAGGCTGGCGACATAGGAAGTGCCGGACTCGGCTCCCTTCCGCTCCTCCAGTACCCGGGCGAGTTCCTGCAGCAGGCTATCCATGATTGTGCGCGCGCATCATGACGAAATGGTAACGCTTTTCGCCCTCAGGGGGCACCATATATGTCGCCAGGATCCTTGAGCACAGGGTCGATCGCCACCCAGGCGTCTCCATCCAGGCGGCGGAACATGCAGCTTTCACGGCCGGTATGACAGGCAATGCCGCCCATCTGCTCGATCTGCAGCAATACCGCGTCACCGTCGCAATCGAGCCGGATTTCGCTCACCTGCTGCACGTGCCCCGATTCCTCACCCTTGCGCCACAGACGCTGGCGAGAGCGTGACCAATAAACCGCCCGGCCGCTACGCGCGGTTTCCGCCAGCGCCTCGCGATTCATCCACGCCACCATCAGAACCCGGGCGCTGGCCGCATCCTGCGCGATCGCCACCACCAGCCCGTCGGCGTTCCAGCGTACCTCGTCGAGCCAGGAACCGTTCACTCTTGCCCCGCCCGCACCGGAATGCCGCGTTCAGCAAGATAGCGATGCGCATCGCCCACGGTGTATTCGCCGTAATGGAAGATGCTGGCGGCGAGCACGGCATCGGCCTTGCCAACGGTCAGCCCCTGCGCCAGATGCTCCAGACTGCCGACGCCGCCCGATGCGATGACCGGCACTTCCACCGCATCGCTTACCGCTGCGGTGAGTTCCAGATCGTACCCGTCGCGGGTACCGTCCCGGTCCATGCTCGTCAGCAGAATCTCTCCCGCGCCGAGCTTCGCCATGCGACGGGCCCAGTCCACAGCATCGATGCCGGTGGAGCGGCGCCCGCCATGAGTGTAGATCTCCCAGCCGCCATCGGTGCGGCGGGCATCGACGGCGACGACGATGCATTGCGAGCCGAAGCGCTCGGCGGCGCGGCGCACGAAATCCGGATCGGCGATGGCCGCGGTATTGATCGCCACCTTGTCGGCGCCGGCGTTCAGCATGCGCCGGATGTCGTCCTCAGTGCGGATGCCGCCGCCGACCGTGAGCGGAATGAACACATCCGAGGCCACTGCCTCGACCACGTGCACCATGGTCTCGCGCTCTTCGGAGCTGGCGGTGATGTCGAGAAAGACCAGCTCGTCGGCGCCCTGGCGGTCATAGCAGCGAGCGATTTCGACCGGATCGCCGGCGTCGCGAATCTGCTCGAAACGCACCCCCTTGACCACGCGCCCCTTGTCCACGTCGAGGCAGGGGATGACACGTCTGGCGAGACCCCGCACCGGCGCTCTCCGCTCAGCCCTGGCCGGCAACGTAGCGCTGCGCCTCGGCGAAATCGAGCTGCCCCTCGTAAAGCGCCCGCCCCAGGATCGCGCCCATGATGCCCTCGTTCTCCACATCGCAGAGCGCGCGGATGTCATCCATGCCCGCGATACCGCCGGAAGCGATGACCGGTATGCGCACCGAGCGGGCGAGCGCCACGGTGGCATCGACGTTCACCCCGGTCAGCATGCCGTCGCGGCTGATGTCGGTGTAAATGATCGCGGACACTCCGTCACGCTCGAAATGCTGGGCAATATCGATCACGTCGTGATTCGACAGCTTCGACCAGCCGTCGATGGCGACCTTACCGTCCCGGGCATCGAGGGCAACGATGATGTGGCCGGGAAACGAGACCGCGGCGTCGGCGACGAAATGCGGCTGATTCACCGCGGTGGTGCCGATGATGACGAAGCTGACGCCGATGTCGAGATAGGCCTCGATGGCTTCCTCATCGCGAATGCCGCCGCCGACCTGCAAGGGAACGTTGGGAAAGGCTGCTGCGATTTCGCGGATGACACGCACGTTGACCGGACGACCGACGGTGGCGCCGTTCAGATCCACGATGTGGAGGCGCTCGGCTCCGGCCTCGACCCACTTCTCCGCCATTGCCAGCGGCTCATCGGAAAACACGGTGGAGTCGTCCATCCTGCCCTGGCGCAGACGCACGCACTTTCCGTCCTTGATATCGATCGCTGGTATCAGCAGCATGACCTTGACCTCGTTACTCTATGTCAATGCACCGGTCCGGCCGCCCCTCAGGCCTCGCCGTTCCAGCGCAGGAAGTTCGCGAGCAGAGTCAGCCCTGCGCGCTGACTCTTCTCCGGATGGAATTGCACCGCAAAAACATTGTCTCGCGCCAGCGCCGAAGCGAACTCGATGCCGTATGTCGTGGTCGCGGCCACATCGGCCACCGCCGCGGGGCTGACATAATAGCTGTGCACGAAGTAGAAATGACTGTCCTGGGGGATATCACTCCAGAGCGGATGCGGCCGCGTCTGATGGACCTGGTTCCAGCCCATGTGCGGGACCTTGAGGCCGGCCCCGGCGGCGAAGCGCGGCACGCTGCCGGCGATCACCCCGAGCCCTGGGGTACCGCCGTTCTCCTCGCTGTGATCCAGGAGCGCCTGCATGCCGAGACAGATGCCGAGCAAGGGACGGGTGCGGATGGCTTCGAGCAGGGCTTCCACCAGTCCGAGACGGCGCAACTCCCCCATGCTGTCGCGCAAGGCGCCAACACCAGGCAGGACGACGCGATCGGCAGCCAGCACCGCCTCGCCGTCACGGGCGACAACGATGCGCGCCCCCTCGGCGACGTGCTCGAGCGCTTTGCGTACGGAACGGATATTACCCATTCCGTAGTCGATGACTGCCACGGTAGTCATGACAAAATCAGGGTCAGAGCGCACCCTTGGTGGACGGCATGATCCCCTGCGCCCGGGGATCCGCCTCCACCGCCATGCGCAGCGCCCGTCCAAACGCCTTGAACATCGTCTCGGCAATGTGATGCACGTTGATGCCGCGCAGGACGTCGACGTGCACGGTCGCTGCCGCGTGATTGCAGAACGCGCGGAAGAATTCCAGGAACAGATCGACATCCATTCCACCCACGCGCTCACGCGGGAATTCCACGTGATACTCGAGACCGGGGCGGCCCGAAAGATCGATCACCACCCGGGCCAGCGCCTCGTCGAGCGGCACGTAGGCGTGGCCGTAGCGGCGAATGCCTTCCTTCGAGCCCAGCGCCCGCGCCACCGCCTGACCGAGCACGATGCCGACGTCCTCGACGGTGTGATGATCGTCGATGTGCACGTCGCCATCGGCCCGGACGTCGAGATCGATCGATCCGTGCCGCGAGATCTGCTCCAGCATGTGATTCAGGAAAGGCACCGGCGTCGCCAGGTGCGACCGGCCAGTACCGTCGAGATTGATCTCGACGCGGATCTCGGTCTCCCTCGTCTTGCGGTCGACCGCAGCCCTGCGCTCTTGCATTGGTTCCTCCGGAAAATAGGTCCCTATGATGTCACAAAGCGGCACCCGTGCGCCATCGGGCGGCAGTGCTCACTGCCCCCGCAGGATCGCGCCCAGCGCCGCGATGAACGCCCCGTTCTCTTCCGGCGTACCCACGGTCACCCGCAGACAGTCGCGCAGCCCCGCCCCGGCAAGGTTCCGGATCAGTACGCGACGCTCCAGCAAGGCGCGGAAAATGCGATCCCCTTCGTCCTCGAGCGTCCGGAACAGGATGAAATTGGCGTGACTGGGCAGCGCCTCCACCCCCGGCAGGGCGCTCAGCTCCGCCAGCAGGCGCATCCGGTCGTTCCGGATGCAGGCGGCCTGCTCGTCCAGCACTTCGCGATGCCGCAAAGCAAACAGCGCGCTCGCCTGGGTAAGCGCATTGATGTTGTAGGGCAGACGGATCTTGTCGATTTCAGCGATCACACTCGCGTGTCCGGCAAGCATGCCCAGCCGCAGCCCCGCCAGGCCCATCTTCGACAAGGTGCGCAGGATCAGCAGCTGGGGAAATTCGCCCAGCCAGGACATCACCGTCTGCTCCGAGAAGGTGTAGTAGGCCTCATCGACGACCACCAACCCCGGCGCGGCCTCGATGATGCGGCGCAGATCGGCGGCCTCGAACAGGCGGCCGGTCGGATTGTTGGGATAGTCGATCAGGATCACTGCCGGCTGCTCGCTCCTGATCGCCGCCAGCATGGCGTCGACATCCAAAGCAAAATCGCCAGAGCGCAGCGGGACGCCGACGAACTCCAGCCCGGCGAACAGGGAAATCATGCGATACATGCTGAAGGCCGGCTCGACCGCCATGACCTTGCGACCCGAACCGCCGACGACGAGCGCGATCATCTGGATCAGCTCGTCGGAGCCGTTGCCGAGAATCACCCTGGCTTCGGCAGGCACGCCGGCCCAGTCGCGAAGCGCAGCCATCAGCGCCTGTGGCGCCGGATCGGGATAGCGGTTGAGACTGACTCCGCGCAGCGTCTCCAGCCAGTCGTCGACCATCGACTCCGGCCAGACGTAGGGATTCTCCATGGCGTCCAGTTTGATCAGTCCTTCGGCGGGGGGCACATGATATGCCTTCAGCGCGCGGATCTCCGGACGCACCCAGCGCCCGATGCGATCATCCGCATCCTTTCCGGAATGCATGGACGTGCTTATGCCTCGCTTTCGGTGTCGCCGGCGATACGGTACTCCGCTGAGCGCGCATGGGCTGTCAGTCCTTCGCTGCGGGCGAGCGCCGCAGCGGTCCCGCCGAGCGCGACCGCACTTTCCGGCGTGCACATGATGAGGCTCGAACGCTTCTGGAAATCATACACACCGAGCGGCGACGAGAAGCGGGCCGTCCGCGCCGTCGGCAGCACATGATTCGGCCCCGCCACGTAGTCGCCGATCGCCTCGGCGGTGTGACGACCGAGAAATATGGCGCCCGCGTGGCGCACCTTGCGCGCCAGAGCGAGCGGATCGGCCACCGACAGCTCCAGATGCTCGGGGGCGATGTGGTTGATCACCTCGGCAGCATCGTCGAGATCACGCACACGAATGAATGCGGCCCGTTGCGACATCGATCGCTCGATGATCTCGCGCCGCTCCATCTGCGGCAGCAGCCGCTCGACGCTTGCCGCGACACGATCGAGATAATCGGCATCTGGACTGACCAGGATCGACTGAGCATCCTCGTCATGCTCGGCTTGCGAGAACAGGTCCATGGCCACCCAGTCCGGCGGCGTTCCGCCGTCGCAGACCACGAGGATCTCCGAAGGACCGGCGATCATGTCGATACCCACGGCACCGAACACCATGCCCTTGGCGGTAGCGACATAGATATTGCCCGGACCGACGATCTTGTCCACGCGAGGTACAGTTTCGGTGCCATAGGCGAGCGCTGCCACCGCCTGCGCGCCGCCGATGGCGAACACGCGATCGACTCCGGCAATGACGGCCGCGCCCAGGACCAGATCGTTCATGACCCCGTCGGGCGTCGGCACCACCATGATCAGTTCGGGAACACCCGCGACCTTTGCCGGGATGGCATTCATGATCACCGTGGACGGGTAGGCCGCCTTGCCGCCGGGCACGTACAGTCCGACGCGATCCAGCGGCGTCACCTGCTGGCCGAGCAGGGTGCCATCAGCCTCGTGATACGACCAGGAGTCGGTCTTCTGATGCTCGTGATAGGCGCGCACGCGATCGGCAGCGAAAGTCAGCGCCTCGCGCTGCGCCGCCGGAATGCGATCGAGGCCTTCCTGGAGGCGTGCAGCCGGGATTTCGAGCGCAGCCAGGTTATCGGCCTCGACGCGATCGAAACGGCGAGTGTACTCGAGCACTGCGGCATCACCACGGCTGCGCACGTCGTCCAGGATCGCGCGAACCCGGCGCTGCACATCGGCATCGACCTCCGCCTCCCAGGCAAGCAGGCGATCCAGCTCGGCACCGAATCCCGGTGCGGAGCTGTCCAGACGTCTGATGTTCAGCATGGCGTCACCGCCTGCCCGATCAGACGGACGAGTTCCTTGACCTTTTCATGCTTCATTTTCATCGATGCCTTGTTGATGATGAGGCGTGAGCTGATTTCGGTGATGGTCTCGATTTCCTGCAGGCCGTTGGCGCGCAGCGTGTTCCCGGTATCGACCAGATCGACGATGCGATCCGCCAGCCCAACCAGCGGCGCCAGCTCCATCGATCCATAGAGTTTGACGATCTCGACCTGCTCGCCGCGCGCGGCGAACCAGCGCCGGGCGGTTTCCACATACTTGGTCGCCACGCGCATGCGCTGGCCCGGCGTCTCGACCGCATCCACCGGCGCCGCCACCGCCAGGCGGCAGCGCGCGATATGCAGATCCAGCGGCTCGTAGAGTCCGTCGCCGCCATACTCCATCAACACATCCTTGCCGGCGATGCCGATGTCGGCGGCGCCATACTCGACGAAGGTGGGGACATCGGTGGCGCGTATGACCACCAGGCGCACATCGGCCCGCGAGGTTTCGAAAATCAGCTTGCGGCTGGTGTCCGGGTTCTCCAGCGGTTCGATGCCGGCATGGGCCAGCAGCGGCAGCGCTTCCTTGAGGATGCGCCCCTTGGAAACCGCGATGCTGAGGCTGCTGTCCGGACTCAACGCTGACGCCCCGGAATGCGGCGGATGTCGGCGCCGAGCTGCGACAGCTTCTCTTCGATGCACTCGTAGCCGCGATCGATGTGATAGATGCGATCGACCACCGTCGTCCCTTCGGCAACCAGTCCCGCGAGCACCAGGCTGGCGGAGGCACGCAGATCGGTAGCCATCACCGGGGCGCCGGTGAGCCGCTCCACGCCGCGGCTGAACACGGTATTCCCCTCCAGCCTCAGATCGGCGCCCATGCGCTGCAGCTCGGGCACATGCATGAACCGGTTCTCGAACACCGTCTCGGTGATGGTGCCGGCCCCCTCGGCCACGGAATTGAGCGCAGTGAACTGTGCCTGCATGTCGGTGGGAAAGGCAGGATATGGCGCCGTGCGCACATCGACCGCGCGCGGACGCCGCCCGGCCATGTCGAGCTCGATCCAGTCCTCGCCGGTTTCGATCTTCGCACCCGCCTCGCGCAGCTTGGCGAGCACGGCGTCGAGCAGATCGGGCCGGGTCTTTTTCAGGCGCACGCGCCCTCCGGTGATGGCGGCAGCCACCAGGAAGGTTCCGGTCTCGATCCGGTCGGGCAGAATCGAATAGCTGGTGCCGTGCAGGCTGTCCACACCCTCGATCACGATCTTGTCGGTGCCAGCGCCGCTGATGCGGGCGCCCATCGCGTTCAGACAGTTCGCCAGATCGGTGACCTCGGGCTCACGGGCCGCGTTCTCGATCACGGTGGTGCCTCGAGCGAGCGTGGCCGCCATCATGATGTTTTCGGTGCCGGTCACCGTAACCATGTCCATCACGATGCTCGCGCCGTGCAGTCTGTTGGCGCGGGCGCGAATGTAGCCCCCGCTTACCTCGATGTCGGCTCCCATCGCCGCGAGAGCGTTGATGTGCAGGTCGACCGGGCGCGTACCGATCGCGCACCCTCCCGGGAGCGATACGTCCGCCCGCCCGAAGCGGGCGAGCAGCGGCCCCAGCACCAGGATGGAAGCACGCATGGTCTTGACCAGATCATACGGAGCACAGAATTCATGGATGCTGGAGCTGTCGAGCTCCACGCTCATGTGCTCGTGCATCATCAGCCCCGCCCCGAGCCGTCCGAGCAACTCCATGGTGGTAGTGACATCCTGCAGATGAGGAATGTTCGAGATCGTCAGCGGCCCATCCGCCAGCAGCGTCGCTGCCATGATCGGCAGGGCGGCATTCTTGGCGCCAGAAATGCTGACAGTGCCTGCGAGCGGCCTGCCGCCCTCGATGAGGAGCCTATCCATTCAGCAAAGGTATGAAGTCACGAAAAAAATGTCAAAAGCGCCGGAAACTCACTGGCGCTGCCCCTGCCATTCCTCCCGGGTGCAGGCGCGAATGGACAATGCATGGATCGCCCCGCCCATCTGATCTCCCAGGGTGGCGTAAACCATGCGATGGCGCTCCAGCGGCTTCCTGCCGGCAAAGGCATCCGAAACCACCAGCGCCTCGAAATGCGTGCCATCGCCGGAAACCGTGACCTCGGCGCCGGGCAGCCCGGCCTCGATCTGTTGTTTGATGTATTCAGGAGTCATGGTGTGATGAGTGAAGTCTGGACTTCCAAAGATTCAACGTACGTACGGATGGAGGCCGTCGATCCGGGCGTCAGTTCCGGACATTCTTCTCCAGCGGCAGAAACTCCTCCAGGCCGCTGACCCTCGCCATCGCCACCATCTGCTCGGGCACGTTCACATAGACGATCTGCCTTTGCATCCGGCGCGCGACCTTCAGCCATTCTATCAGGAGTGCGAGGCCGGCGCTGTCGACCCGCGTAACCCCGCCGAGATCGAGCTCCAGGGCCATCGAACTGCCATCGAAGATCGCCTTGCCGCGCTCGAGGAGATCCGGCACGGTCGCAAAGCCGAGTTCGCCCCCGATCAGATAGGCACCGGGGCGCGACGGATCCGGGCGAATCTCACTCGCGTCCGGGCGTCGGGAACTCATCGGGAGCCGGCTCCAGAGTATTGGAGCTGTTGCGCTCCTCCATCTTCTCGATCAGGGGCATCAGACCGCCCATGCGCTTGATCTCGGCGCCGAAGGTGCCGCGATAATTCACCACCACACTGATGCCATCGATTATGACGTCGTACACCTTCCACTCGCCGTCCACCAGCCGCACATTGTAATCGACCGGAACCGGCTTGCTGTCGCCGACATCGATCTCGGTCTTGACGGTTGCATTGTCCTTGGTCGGATCCTCGCGGAAGGGGAGGAAAACGATCTCCTGATCGGAATACTTCAGCATGGCCGAGCCGTAACTGCGGATCAGCGTGCGCTTGAATGCCTCCTGAAAACGTTCGCGCTCCGCGGGCGACGCGGTGCGCCAGTTGCGTCCCAGCACCAGACGCGACGAGTACTCGAAATCGAAATAGGGCAGCAGGTATTCCTGAACGAAGTCATAGACCTTCGAAGGGTTCGCCTGCAGCTCCTCGCGGCTGCGCTCGAGCGCGTCGATCGCCTGCGTCGCGGCATTGCGGACCATTTCCTGAGGATTTGCATACGCCCGTGCTGTATCCGACGCAAACGCCAGCGCCCCGGCCAGGCCCAGGATCAGGGACCATGCGGCCGCAAACGAAGCCGCCGACCATGCGCGCATCTCAGTCATTCTTGCCCTCGGTCATGGCAAACAGGAAACGCCCGATCAGCTGCTCCAGCACCAGTGCCGACTGAGTGAGTTCGATGGAGTCGCCATCGGCCAGGAAGTCGTCAGCTCCGCCAGGCTCCAGGCCGATGTACTGTTCGCCGAGCAATCCGGCGGTGTAGATGCTCGCCGAGGTATCGCTCGGAAACCGGTCGTAGCGCGAGTCGATCTCCATGTGGACGCGCGCCTCATAGTCTTCCTGATCATAGGTAATCGCGGTAACCCGGCCAACCCGCACTCCCCCGGCGCTCACCGGAGCCTGCACCCGCAGGCCACCGACGTTGTCGAAGCGGGCGGTCAGCTGGTAGCCGTCCCGTATCGAGGAGGTGCCCAGATTGCTCGCTTTCATCGCCAGCATGAACAGCGCTGCGATGCCGGCGGCGACGAAAGCACCGACCATGATCTCGATCGTTCTTGTCTGCATCATATCAGATATCCCCGAACATCAGCGCCGTGAGCACGAAATCGAGCGCCAGTACCGCCAGCGACGAGTAGACAACGGAGCGCGTGGTCGCCCGGCTGACGCCTTCGGTGGTAGGAATCGCGTCATAGCCCTCGAACACCGCGATCCAGGTCACCACCAGACCGAATACCACACTCTTGATGATGCCGTTGACCACATCTTCCCCCCAGTCAACGGAGGCGCGCATCTGTCCCCAGTATGAGCCGGAATCCACACCGAGCAGACCGACGGCCACGAAATATCCGCCCAGAATGCCTACGGCACTGAAGATAGCGGCAAGCAGCGGCATCGACAGAATACCCGCGAGCAGGCGCGGGGCCACGATGCGGCGCACCGGATCGACAGCCATCATTTCCATGCTGGAAAGCTGTTCGGTCGCCTTCATCAAGCCGATCTCGGCCGTAAGCGCCGACCCCGCGCGTCCCGCGAACAGCAGCGCGGCGACCACCGGTCCCAATTCACGCACCAGCGCCAGCGCCACCACTGGACCGATGCTTGCCTCGGCGCCGAAATTGACCAGCGTATTGTACATCTGCAGTCCGAGCACCATACCGACGTTGAGCGCCGACACAACGATGATCAGCAGCGACAGCACACCGACCGAATAGAGCTGGGCAACGACCAGCCGGAACTGCAGCGCGAGCGCCGGAATGCCGGCAAACACGCGCAGAATGAAAAGATTCGCCCGTCCGGTCCGCTCGAGGAACAACAGCCCATGACGACCCAAGCCCTGCAGCCAGTCGATCATCCGGCCGGCTCCCCATCGAGCAGATCCTCGGCGAGCGGCGCCGCGGGGTAATGGAAGGCCACCGGGCCATCGGGCTCGGCGTAAAGAAACTGCCGCACCCAGGGCGACGAACTCTCGCGCAACTCCTGCGGCGACCCGTAACCCATGACCTTGCCGCCCGAGATCATGTAGACGTGATCGGAAATGGAGGTCACTTCAGCGACATCATGGGAAACGATGATGCTGGTCAGACCCAGACTGTCGTTGAGCTGCCGGATCAGCTTCATGATCACCCCCATGGTGATTGGATCCAGCCCGGCGAAAGGTTCGTCGTACATGATCATCATCGGGTCGAGCGCGATGGCGCGAGCCAGCGCGACCCGGCGCGCCATGCCGCCGGACAGTTCCGTCGGCATCAGATCGCGGGCGCCGCGCAGGCCGACAGCCTCGAGCTTGAGCAGAACGAGATCGCGGATCAGTGACTCGGGAAGCCCGGTGTGCTCGCGCAGCGGGAAGGCGACATTGTCGAAGACGCTGAGACCGCTGAACAGCGCGCCGCTCTGAAACAGCATGCCCATGCGCTTGCGCAGCTCGTACAGTTCCGCCCGCCGCAGCTTCGGCACCGCCTC
This sequence comes from uncultured Chromatiales bacterium, assembly GCA_964581365.1. Lineage (GTDB taxonomy): Bacteria > Pseudomonadota > Gammaproteobacteria > SZUA-140 > SZUA-140 > JAITWN01. The sequence continues at coordinate 5,354 of CAZOOF010000024.1, read as the reverse complement.
GCCATCGACGACGATACTGCCGCCATGCGGTCGAACCTGGCCGCTGATCAGTCTCAGCAGCGTCGTCTTGCCGGTACCGCTCGGCCCCATGATCGCGGTGATCTTGCCGCGCATGAAGCGGAAGTCGCAATGATCGAGAATCACCCGCTTCCCGAACCCGAAGGAAACATCGCGCAGAGTGACCAGAGCGTCGTCCGTGCTCATAACTATCCCGCAACCCGATCGAATGATCGGCGATGACTCAGCACCGGGAAGCTGCGACGGATGCGCTGCTGCTGTTCGCGGTCATACCGCGCGCACACCGCGCCGGGACCGCGCTCCAGACGCTCGATCACCGCGCCCCAAGGGTCGACGATCATGCTGTCTCCCCAGGTTTCACGGCCATTGCCGTGCAGGCCGCTCTGGGCAGCTGCGGCAACGAAGCACTGATTCTCGATCGCGCGACTGCGCAGCAGCACTTCCCAATGGGCGCGGCCGGTAAGCGCCGTGAACGCTGCCGGCAGCGCGATGATCTCCACGCCTGCATCGAGCATGGCGCGAAACATTTCCGGGAAGCGCAGGTCGTAACACACTGCAAGCCCGAGACGCCCCCAGGGAGTATCGGCGACGACGATCTGGTCGCCTGCGATCGTGGTCCGGGACTCGAGATAGCGCTCGCCGTTTTCCAGCGTGACATCGAAGAGGTGCATCTTGTCGTAACGGGCGACGCATTCGCCGCGAGCGTCGTAAAGCAGGCAGGCTGCATGGACACGCTCCTCATCTCCCGAGGCAATCGGCACGGTACCGCCGACGATCCAGACCCCATGTCGCGCCGCCAGTTCCGCCAGCGCCTCCTGAATGGGGCCGCCGCCCGCGTGCTCCGCGGCATCGAACCTGTCTTCCTCGCGCAAACCCATGAGCGCAAAGTTTTCCGGCAGCACGACGAGGCCCGCGCCCGCGGCAGCGGCAGTCGCAACCAGTCGCCGCGTCTCGGCGAGGTTCGCCGCGACATCGGGACCGGAAGACATCTGTATCACTGCGATGGCGCCATGCACTGTTCGATTCTCCGTCACAAGCCTGGTCCTGACGAACGAATGTTACCTTTTACCAGATTGGCCATTGTCTTGTAAGCGCTCGACGCGCGGATCATGCCATGGCCCCGATACCCGATAGCGCAGACGCGCGATGCGATCGATGTCGCTCTTGAACATGCGTTCCATCAATAACAGGGCCGCGGCCATGGGCACACCGCCCGCCACGATACCGGCGAGCGGAAGACCGGAGCTGACGCTGGGAGTCACGACCACGGTCTGTTCGTAAAGGCGCCGCGCCAGATCGACATCACCACTGGCCTCTACCCGGGCCGCCGGACCGGTCATCACCAGATCGGCGGTGCGAGCGATGCCGTCCTTCACTTCAAAGGTGCCGTCGATGCGGTCGAAACTGAAACCCTTGCCGAAGAAATCGCTGAAGTCGAGGGTCAGACGCCGTGGCAGTGCCTGCAGACTGATGAGTCCGAACACGCGACCGGCGCCCGGCTCGACGTCGAGCAGCCGGCCATCGACGATGGACATTTTCATCGATCCATGCAGCTTTTCCAGCGCGAATGCCGTGGGAGGGCCGTTCCATCGCGCCGAGATGACCGCTGTCGCCTTGCCGCCATGAAACGAATCGGCATAGCCAAAGCCGGCGATCGCCTTGCCAAAGTCCGCAGCATTGAGATCGATATTGAACGAGGAATACTGCACATCATCGACCCGCACCCAATCGCCGCGCGCGTTCACCTGCATGACCGGCGATGCGAGCGTGATGCGCTCGAGGCGCAGGCCCGCAGGCCGGGGAACAGCGTCGAGCTGCATGCGCCCGAGATCCGCATCCCCCCACACGAAACGCTCGCTGCGTACGCGCAAGGCCGGCATCTGCCGCGGATCGATGGCATCGTTCCCCGGACCGGCGTCGGCTTCCGCGCGCGCCAGGTGCAGATACTCGAAATCGGCCGTCCATGGCGCAGACGACTCCTCGGGGATGCGCAAGGTGCCAGCCAGCTCCCGCCCGTCAAGGCGCAAGTTCCACGCCCCCTGTTCGACCCGCGCGTCCACGGCGAGATCATGGAAGCTGCGGCCAAAGGCGTCTGCAGTACCGATCCGCACATCCAGATGACTTACGCCAGGCACGTCTGCCGCCGATGAAGGCGCGCTCATGGCGGCGAAAACACGCCGCCAGGCATCGACAGACACGTGCGCGATGCTGCCGGCGATCCGCAGCCCCCCGCCTTCCGGCAGCCGGGCCGGGCCGCCGCCGAAGCGCAGTTCGCCGCGCGTGAAGCGACGCTCGGCATCCAGCGCAAGCGCGATCGCCGTATCGTCTCCCAGAGTAACCAGGACAGGACGCTCCTCGGCGCCCTCCCCCAGAGGCATGCGCACAGACGCGGTCAGCGTCCGGGCCGCAGGCTTGTTGAGCGGTTCCGGGAGCGTGAGCGCCAGCCCCTCCAGCGCCGATACAATGCGCAGTTCCAGCCCCGAGCCCGGCGGCGCGGCCGCGGGCACGCCGACCCAGGCACGCCATCCGGCCTTCCCCTCGAACCAGGCGCGAGGCAGGTGCAGCAGACCGGAGAGTCGATCGGCATCGATGCCGCCGCGGGCTTCGACACGCGTGACCCGCTCGGCTTCATCCCCCCGAGTGCTGACGTTGAACGTCGCCGGCAGATCGAGCACCCTTCCACGCAGTCCCTGACCGCTCAGTCCGGCATCCGAGAAGCGCAAAGAGCCATCGATAGCGGAGATCTCTACGCCGTCGGGTCCGAGCCGGAGCATGCTGTCCGCCAGCGTGACCGTGCCCTGCACGTCCGCGCGTTGGCCGATCGGCATGCGCAGATCGAGATCGAGTTTTGCCTGCCCATCCGACTCCACATTCTCCACATAGGCGCCGAAGCGCTCGGCTAGCGGGGTGTCACTCAGAAAGGACAGCGCCACCGCCGTCGGCGCGCTCGCCTCGCCCCGCACCTCGAGCACTGGCGGATGAGCAGTGAGATCGTCGATGCGAACGCGCGCCGAAGCGATTCGCGCGCCATGGGTCATGCCATTGCTGGCATCGATGCGCATGGTCCGCCCATGAAACAGGAAGTTCCCCTCGATGCCGTCGATGCGCGGCCATTCCGGGGCATACTCCAGCACCCCATCGCGCAGACCGAATGCAATGCGGAAGCTGCCGTTCCCCTCTCCGAAGGGAAAGTCCTCCGGCTGGCCATGCACGATGAGTTCGCCGGAAGGGACCGTCCCGGCGACGATCGACCGGTCCAGCCAGCCGACCAGTCCTTCGGACATGATGCCGGCCGGCAGGTAGCGGGAAATGCGCTCCACGGTCGGAGCGTGGAAGCGGGCAAAGAGCGCGAGCGCGGGGCGGGAGTGGTGCGCGACCGCATCGAACCGTCCCCAGCCATCGACCACGAGATCGGCGCTGGTGAAGCGGAACACCGGCGCCTGCAGCCGCCAGCCCCCGGACACCCGTTCCCAGGAAAGCGAGGCGCGCATGCCCGCGGCCGGAAGCGACTCTCTGAACAACCCGTCGAAGGTGGCGGCGCTCTCGGTGGAGTCCATCTCCAGGCTTCCCGCGTGCTCATCCATGTAGAGCGCGCCCGCGATGCCGGAAACACCCGGCGCGCCGGCCCATGGGCTAGCGCTGACATCATTGAAGGATGCGCTTACGCGATAGCGCGCCCCGGCTTCGCCGGGCGCCACGACGAAACGCAGATCATCCAGTTCGCCCTGTGGACGCATGCCCTCGATGGCCTTGACGACCGCATCGGGCGCGCGGCCGCTGGCCAGCGCCAGGGTGATGACGTCCTCTACCGCAAAACCCTTCAAGCGGCCGATCAGCGCCTCCGGATCGATACCGGCACCGCCTTTGCCCAGCGCCAGGCGACGCTCTCTGGCCGGCTCATGCTCCCCGCCCAGTCGCACGCGATCGGCATGGAGCTGCCACCCGCCATCGCCGCTCCGCCAGTGAAAGACCGCCGAGATATCGCTGGCCAGCGGTGGCGGCTCCGTGGATGAAACCGGAACCACGGCGGCCTGCGCCAGCGTCACCCGGCCGGCCACATCGCGCAGCGCGCCAGCGCGCCATTGCGCCCAGATCCGTCCTTCCGCCACACCGCCGGCGACACGCAGTCCGCCGGCATTGCGACCGTCCAGCCACTCGACCAGGCGGAGCCCGACTCCTTCGGCGAAGAGCTGTGCTTCGAACCCGCCTGCCAGCGAAGGCCGCAGATCGGCCATCAGATGGATCCGCTGACCGAGAACCACCGGCGGCGAAACCTCCCCGTCCAGCTGGTGGCGCTCGCCATCGCTGCGCAGCGAAAAATCACCATCGGTAAAGAGGTACTCGCGCGGGCCCGACGGGTGAGCGAGGTCTATCCAGCGGACCTGGGTATCAAACAGAAAGAACCATCCCCGCAGCGGGAGCGCGCCCGCTCCATCCCGCCGCTGATTGGGGAAACCGGCAACGGATATCTGCCCGGCTCCATCCCGTATGACCGTAAGCTCGAGCCCCGTCAGATCGAGACGCCGCAGGTGGATACTGCGCAGGAGCAGCGAACGCCAGATGTCGACTTCAAGCTCGGCGCGCGCGAAATGGACGTCATCATCGTCATCGGTGGCGGTGATGCGCACGTCATCCAGCATCAGACGCGGATTCAGGCCACGCCAGTCGGCGGCGATGGCGCCGATATCCAGCTCGCGCCCGAGCGCGGCGCCGATACGCTGTTCGATCTCATCCTTCAGGCTGTCGACATGGGGCAGCAGCACGCGCACGATCGACAACAGCACCGCGAGCAGCACCAGCGCCGCGGCGCCCGCGAGCCACAGTTTTCCCAGCAGGGATCTCATCGATATACCGGACCGTTCACATCAGGACTACGTCGTACTGCTCCTGGGTATAGAGCGTCTCGACCTGCAGCTTGATGGTGCGTCCGATGAAGGATTCAAGATCGGCGAGACTGTTCGATTCCTCATCGAGCAGCATATCGATGACGCCCTGCGACGCCATCACCAGGAACTGCCGCGCCTCGAACTGACGGGACTGACGCAGGATTTCGCGGAAGATCTCGTAGCAGGTCGTTTCGCGCGTCTTCACCGAACCGCGCCCCTCACAGGCCGGGCACGGTTCGCACAGAATATGCTCGAGGCTTTCACGCGTACGCTCGCGGGTCATCTCGACCAGCCCGAGCGGCGACACTTCACAAATGTAGCGCTTGGCGCGATCGGGCTCCATGGCCTTTTCCAGCGCCCGCAACACCTGGCGCTTGTGTTCGTCGAGCGTCATGTCGATGAAATCGATGATGATGATTCCACCGAGATTGCGCAGCCTCACCTGGCGCG
>CAZOOF010000023.1:2224-30044 GCA_964581365.1 uncultured Chromatiales bacterium | reverse complement strand
GAGGAGAGGACTTGAACCTCCACGGGGTTTCCCCCACTAGCACCTGAAGCTAGCGTGTCTACCAATTTCACCACCTCGGCAGGTGAAATACGGCGGCGGAACCGCCTGCGCCGTAAGACCGCGCAACTTTAACCATACGATGTCATAATGTCAAACCCGAAATACCGGTACACTCCAAGGATGACTTGAGATACCGGAAGAATAAAAGAGAGAACATGACACGTCCCCCCAAGTCCGACCCTTACGCCAGCCGCGAGGCCCAGAAGTACGAGCGCCCCATCAAAAGCCGGGAGTTTATCCTGGCCCACCTGGAAGAACGTCAAAGCCCCCTCAGCCTGGAGCAGCTCGCGCTCGAGCTGGGGCTGGAGGATGAAACCGACATCGAGGCGCTGCGCCGCCGCCTGAACGCGATGGAGCGGGACGGCCAGCTGGTGCGTAACCGGCGCGGCCGTTTTGGCATCGTGAGCAAGATGAATCTGGTTTCCGGGCGGGTGATCGGCCATCCGGACGGGTTCGGCTTCCTGGTGCCCGACGATGGCACTGACGATGTCTTCCTCACCGCGCGCCAGATGCGGCCGGTGTTCCATGGTGACCGGGTGCTCGCCCGCGTGGTCGGGGCGGATCGCCGCGGCCGACGCGAGGGCGCGGTGGTCGAGGTGCTCGAGCGCAATACCCAGGAGGTGGTCGGCCGTTACTACGTCGAGGGCGGCCTCGGCTTCGTGGTCTCGAGCAACAAGCGGATTTCTCACGAAGTGGTCATTCCGGCCGAACACAGCGGCGGCGCCAGCGAGGGCCAGATCGTGGTCGCGGCGGTGACCGAGCAGCCGAGCATGCACTCGCAGCCGGTCGGCCGTGTGGTCGAGATTCTCGGCGACCGGATGGCGCCGGGCATGGAGATCGCGATCGCCATCCGCAGTCATGAACTGCCGGAGCGCTGGCCCGAGGCGGTGGAGCGCGAAGCCGAACGTTTCGCCGCCGAGGTGCCCGCCGATGCTTTCGCCGGTCGCGAGGACCTGCGCGATCTGCCCCTGGTCACCATCGACGGGGAGGACGCCAAGGATTTCGACGATGCGGTGTACTGTGAGCGTGACGGTCGCGGCTGGCGCCTGCTGGTGGCGATCGCTGACGTGTCCAACTATGTCGTCCCGGACAGTCCGCTCGACGCGGAGGCGCGCCTGCGCGGGAATTCGGTCTATTTCCCGGGCCATGTCATCCCCATGCTGCCCGAGGTGCTGTCGAACCACCTGTGTTCGCTGCGTCCCGAGGTCGATCGGCTGTGCATGGTCTGCGAGATGAGGATCGGCTCGACCGGCAAGCTGCGCTCATATCGCTTCTTCCAGGGGGTGATGCGCTCGCATGCGCGTCTCACCTATACCGAGGTGGCGCGCATCCTGGTCGATGAGGATGCCGAGGCCATCGCGCGACGCGCCGAACTGATTCCGCATCTGCGCAATCTGCACCGGCTTTACCAGGTGCTCAGCAAGGCGCGCGAGAAGCGCGGCGCCATCGATTTCGATACCACCGAGACGCGCATCGTGTTCGGGGAGCGGCGCAAGATCGACCGCATCGTGCCGGTCGAGCGCAACGACGCGCACCGGCTCATCGAGCTGTGCATGATCATGGCCAACGTCGCCGCGGCGAGCTTCCTGCTCGAGCATGACATGCCGGCGCTTTACCGCACCCATCCCGGCCCCGATCCGATGCGGCTCGATGATCTGCGCAGCTTCCTCGGCGGTCTGGGCCTCAAGCTCGGTGGAGGCGACCGCCCTGCGCCGGAGGACTATTCCACTCTGCTGCAGGAAGTCGCCGGGCGTCCCGACCGGCGTCTGGTCGAAACCGTCCTGTTGCGCAGCCTCGCTCAGGCCGTTTACAGCGCTGATAACTCCGGACACTTCGGTCTGGCGCTCGATGCTTACGCCCATTTCACCTCGCCGATCCGCCGCCATCCGGATCTGATCGTGCACCGGGCGATCCGGCATGTGCTCAGCGGCGGCCGGGCCGAGAACTTCCTGTACGGTCACCCGGCGATGCAGGCCCTTGGCGATCACTGCTCGATGACCGAGCGCCGTGCCGATGAGGCGACGCGCGACGCCGTCGACTGGCTGAAGTGCGAGTACATGCTCGATGAGGTGGGCTCGGAGTTCGACGGCATCATCACTGGGGTCACCAGTTTCGGGCTGTTCGTCGAACTCGACGATATTTACGTCCAGGGCCTGGTGCATGTGACCAGTCTCGGGGATGACTACTACCGCTTCGACCCCATTCGTCACCTGCTCTATGGCGAGCGCAGCGGGGTGCAGTACCGGCTTGCCGATCGCATCCGGGTCAAGGTGGTGCGGGTCGATCTCGATGAGCGCACCATCGACTTCGTGCTGGCGCAGCCGCCGCGTCGTACCCGCGATGCGGACAAGGCAAAAGAGAGCAGACCAAAGAAAAAGAAGGCCCGCCGTGGCCAGCGCGGCAAGCGAGGACGCAAGGAAGCCCAATGAAGGGAGGAGCCCGTTCCGGCGGGCGCGCTGCGGACAAGCAGCGCCGCGACACCGCCGTGCTGTGTGGGATTCATGCGGTTTCCGGGCTGCTGCGCCGGCGCCCGGCCGCCATCAGTGAACTCTGGCTGCAGGAAGAGGCGCGCAATCCGCGCCTGCTCGAGCTCGCCGAACTGGCGGAGCGTGCCGCGGTGCGCTGTCGTCAGACGCCAGCCGATGAACTGGACCGGCTCGCCGGGGGCGTGCGCCATCAGGGCGTGATCGCGCAGTTCGATGCCGAAGCGCTTACGCTGAACGAGAGCGAGCTCGAGCGTCTGCTGGACGGCCTCGAGGAGGCCCCGTTTCTCCTGGTGCTCGACGGGGTCCAGGATCCCCATAATCTGGGCGCATGCCTGCGCACCGCCGATGCGGCGGGCGTCCATGCGGTAATCGTGCCGCGCGACCGGGCGGCCTCGCTCACCGCGACGGTGTGCAAGGTGGCGAGCGGCGCGGCCGGAAAGGTGCCTTTCGTCCAGGTGACGAACCTCGCCCGTACACTGCGCAGCCTGCGTGACCGCGGCATCTGGATCGCCGGCGCCGACGCCGAGGCCGGGGTTTCTCTTTACGAGCTGGATCTGGACGGACCGCTGGCGCTGGTGCTCGGCGCCGAGGATCGCGGTCTGCGCCGCTTGACCCGCGAGCACTGCGACTGGCTGACCGCCATCCCGATGGCGGGTGAGGCAGGAGTGGAGAGCCTGAACGTGTCGGTGGCGGCCGGCATCTGTCTGTTCGAGGCGCGCCGTCAGCGCCTTGCCCGCGCCGCCAGCGGGCGCGGCGCCGGCTGAGCGGGAGTTTGCCCGGCGCCGGCAAATCCATTAGAATCCCGCCTTTGCCGCGGTCCGCCGGGGCAGAAAAATGAAATGCAACTCCTTGCCTTACCGCATGGGCGGAAGGCTGCCAAACCGAAAGGAGCACAATGAGACACTACGAAATCGTGTTTCTGGTTCATCCGGACCAGAGCGAACAGGTTCCCGCCATGATCGAGCGCTACCGCTCGACCATCGAAGGGGCGGGCGGCGCCATTCATCGTCTCGAAGACTGGGGACGCCGTCAGCTTGCCTATCCCATCAACAAAGTGCACAAGGCGCATTACGTGCTGATGAACATCGAGACCGATCAGAAGACGCTCGATGAGCTGGAAAGCGCGTTCCGCTTCAACGATGCCGTGATCCGCAATCTGATCATCCGGCGCGACGAGGCGGTCACCGAGCCTTCGGTGTTTGCCAAGGGTCGGGAAGATGGAGACGGACAGGGTCGTGGCAGGAGTGAAAGATGAGCGCTAATCCTCGCGGTAATTTCAGACGCAAGAAGTATTGCCGATTCACGGCGGAAGGGGTCAAGGAGATCGATTACAAGGATATCCAGACCCTCAAGGGCTACATCCTGGATACCGGCAAGATCGTGCCCAGCCGCATCACCGGGACGCGCTCGAAGTATCAGCGCCAGCTCGCTACCGCCATCAAGCGGGCCCGCTATCTGGCGCTGCTGCCTTACAGCGACTCGCACTGACAGGGGCGCGGCGCGCCGATGGCGCGCCGCCAGCGGGGCAGGGTAGAACGCTCATGGTGGCACTGGCCAACTTCATTCTGCGCGGCCGGCTGAATGCCCTGCTGGTAACCGCCGTTGCGGCGGTGCTCATGCTGCTGGTCCCGCTGGTCGGCATTCTGGCCGGCGGTGCACTGGCGCTGGTCACCTTGCGCAATGGCGCGCGTGAAGGCCTGCTCATTGCGGCAGGCGCCGCGGCGGTGCTTGCGGTGGCGGCACAGATGCTCGGGAGCAGCGCCAGCGCGAGCGGCATCGCCACCGCCCTGGCGCTGACCTGGGCGCCGCTGCTGCTCAGTGCTGCTGTACTGCGTTCCACCCGATCCCAGGCTGCCGCGCTCGCCGCGGCAGGTCTCTGCATCGCCGGTTTTGCCCTGCTGTTCCATGCATCGGTTGGCGATCCGGCTGCCTGGTGGCGGGCGATCCTGCCGGACTTCCTGCAGCCGCTGCTCGAGCGTCTGCCGATGTCCGCGGGTGAGCAGGAGGAGTTCCTTGCCGCGATGGCGAGCGCCATGACCGGCGGCCTGGCAGCAACGCTGCTGTCGGGAACCACAGTGGCGCTGCTGTTTGGACGCTGGCTGCAGTCGCTGGTGTTCAACCCGGGCGGGTTCGGCGCCGAGTTTCGCGCGCTGCGGTTCGGGCCGGTGATGAGCGTGATCGCGCTGGTCGTGGTCACGCTGTCGGCGCTGCTCGGCGGCTGGATTGGCGGTGTTGCCCTGACCCTGCTGTTCCTGTGCGCGACGATGCTGGCGGTGCAGGGACTGGCGCTTGCCCACGCCGTGGTCAGACTGCGCAGCGCCCATACCGGTTGGCTGATCGCGTTGTACGCTCTGCTCGTGTTTTTTCCGCCCCAGGCGCTGGTAGTGCTGGCAGCGGCGGGATTCGCCGACGGCTGGTTCGATCTCCGCGCCCGGATGGGCCGCGGCGGGCCGCCGCAGCGAAGCTGAATGAATTATTGAAAACAAAGGGATAAGCGCCGTATCCGGTTACTGTTTGTGGCCTGGACCACGGCGGCTATAGTAGTCTTTCAACGAGGACTGTCAGATGAAAGTGATTTTGCTGGACAAGGTGGAGAACCTCGGTGGACTGGGTGACCTGGTCACGGTCAAGCCGGGCTATGCCCGCAACTATCTCATTCCGACCCGCAAGGCTGCCCAGGCGACTCCGGACAACCTGAAGATGTTCGAGGAGCGGCGCGCCGAACTCGAGAAGCAGATCGCCGAAGCCCTGGCTGCCGCGCAGGCGCGCGCCGATCGCCTCAGCGAGGCCACCATCACCATCGCCCGCCGCACCGGCGAGCAGGGCAAGCTGTTCGGCTCGGTCGGCACCGCCGACGTCGCCGAGGCTATCACTGCCTCCACCGGCATCGAGGTGAAGCGCAGCGAGGTGCGCATGCCCGAAGGTCAGCTGCGTCAGGTTGGCAGCTACCCGATTGAGCTGCATCTGCATCCTGAAGTCAATGTAGAGATCACCGTCGAGATCGTGTCCGAGGCTTGACGACGGCCGCCCGAGCGGCCGCGGGGGGAGCATAGGAAGTGGACCCGATGCACAAGGTGCTGGCCGGCCCGGAAGCGGGCGCGCGCTCGGCCGAGCGGCTGCGCCTGCCTCCCTATTCGCAGGAGGCGGAGCAGTCCGTGCTCGGCGGGCTGATGCTCGACAACTCCGCCTGGGAGACGGTTGCCGACCAGGTGATCGAGCAGGACTTCTACCGTCACGAACACCGGCTGATCTTTCGCGCGATCGCCGCGCTGTCCAATGCCGCCCAGCCGGTGGATGTGGTTACCGTTTCCGAGTGGCTCGCTCACCAGAAGCTGCTGGACGAGGCCGGCGGCTTTGCCTATCTGGCGGAGATGGCGTCTTCCACGCCGAGCGCCGCCAACATCCGCACCTATGCGGCCATCGTGCGCGAGCGCTCGGTGCTGCGCCAGCTCATCGAGGTCGCCGGCAAGATCGGTGAGAGCGCCTTCAACCCCGAAGGCCGGGACTGCAACGAGATCATCGATCACGCCGAGAGCCTGATCTACAAGATCGCCGAACAGGGGCGACGCAACCGGCAGAGCTTCCGCGCGGTCAAGGATCTGCTCGGCGATGTTACCGATCGCATCGACAAGCTGTATCACAACGCCGGCGCCTACACCGGCACCCCGACTGGCTTCTCCGATCTCGACGAAATGACCTCGGGGCTGCAGGACACCGATCTCGTCATCGTGGCCGGCCGCCCCTCGATGGGTAAGACCAGTTTCGTGATGAACATCGCTGAGCATGTGGCGATCAAGAGCCGCGTGCCGGTGGCCGTGTTCAGCATGGAAATGCAGGCCGAACAGCTGGTGCTGCGCATGCTGTCCTCGCTCGGGCGCATCGACCAGCATCGCGTGCGCACCGGCAAGCTGACCGACGACGACTGGCCGCGCCTCACCTCGGCGATGAGCCTGCTGAGCGAGGCGCCGATGTTCATCGACGACACGCCGGCGCTGTCGCCCACCGAACTGCGCGCGCGGGCGCGCCGTATCGATCGTGAACTAGAGCGCAACACCGGGCAGGGTCTGGGCCTGATCATTCTCGACTACCTGCAGCTCATGCAGGTGCCGGGCATGAAGGAGAACCGCACCAACGAGATCAGCGAGATCTCGCGTTCGCTGAAGGCGTTGGCGAAGGAGCTGTCGGTGCCGGTGATCGCCCTGTCACAGCTCAACCGCAGTCTCGAGCAGCGTCCCAACAAGCGTCCGGTGATGTCGGATCTGCGCGAGTCCGGCGCCATCGAGCAGGACGCCGACCTCATCGTCTTCATCTACCGCGACGAGGTTTATGACAAGGAAAGCCCGGAGAAGGGCATTGCCGAAATCATCATCGGCAAGCAGCGTAACGGTCCGATCGGCACCGTGCGCCTGACCTTCCTCGGCCAGTACACGCGTTTCGAGAACTATATCTCCGATGGCTATCATGGCGAGGGGGGGTATGCATGACGCGTCCCACACGGGCCTTGATCGACATCGAGGCCCTGCGCGCAAACCTTAGGCGGGTCAGGACTGCTGCGCCCGGCGCGCGCGTGCTGGCGGTGATCAAGGCCAATGGCTACGGCCATGGCCTGGTGCGCAGTGCCGGCGCCCTGCGCGAGGCCGACGGCTTCGGCGTGGTGGGAGTGGAAGAGGGCGTGGTGTTGCGCGAGGCGGGCGCCGCTCATCCGATCGTGCTGCTCGAGGGCTTCTTCGAACCCGCCGAACTTCCCGAGATTGCCCGTCACCGCCTGTCGGTGGTGATCCATGATGAACGCCAGCTGATGGCGCTGGAGCGCGCGTCGCTGCTGCGTCCGCTTTCGGTGTGGCTGAAGGTCGATACCGGCATGCACCGACTCGGCTTCGCGCCCGGGCGCGTGCAGGAGGCCTGGCGGCGCCTGCGGGCGTGCTCGGCGGTTTCCCCTCGCATCCGTCTGATGACCCATCTCGCCTGCGCCGATGATCCCGGGATGCCGGTCACTGCCGAGCAGGTCCGTGTCTTCGCCGAGGCGACAGCGGGACTTCAGGGGGAGCGCAGCATCGCCAACTCGGCCGGCATTCTGCGTTCGCCCGCCACGCATGCCGACTGGGTGCGCCCCGGAATCATGCTCTACGGTGCCTCTCCGTTTGCCGACTCCGTCGCCGCTGACGAGGGGCTGCGGCCGGTGATGAGCTTCATGTCCCGCATCATCGCCATCAATCATCTGCGCCGCGGTGATTGCGTCGGCTATGGCGGAATCTGGGTATGTCCCGAGGATATGCCGGTCGGGGTGGTAGCGGTCGGCTACGGTGATGGCTATCCCCGCCACATCGCGCCGGATACCCCGGTATGGCTGCGCGGCCGGCGTACGCCGATCATCGGCCGGGTGTGCATGGACATGCTGTGTGTGGATCTGCGCGGTTTCCCTGATGCCGGGGTGGGTGACGATGTCGAGCTGTGGGGACCGCATCTGCCGGTCGAGGAAGTGGCCCGTAGCGCATCGACCATTCCCTACGAACTGCTGTGTGGCGTCGCGCCGCGGGTTCCGTTCGTCGAGACCGGCGGCTGAGGCATGGCGGGTCCGCGGAGCAAGACGCGTTACAGTTGCACCAGTTGCGGTGCGCTCAGTCCGAAGTGGGCCGGGCAGTGTGGCGACTGCGGCGCCTGGAACACCATGATCGAGGAGCCCGACGCGCCACCGCCGGGCGGACGTCGTGGCGGTTATGCCGGCGCCGCCGGAACGGGCGGCAGCCGCGCGCTGTCCGACATCGAGCTCGAAGACCAGCCGCGCGTTTCCACCGGCATCGCCGAGCTGGATCGCGTCCTTGGCGGCGGGCTGGTGCGAGGCTCGGCGGTACTGATCGGCGGTGATCCCGGCATCGGCAAGTCCACCCTGCTGTTGCAGACGATGGCGACGCTGGCCGCCCAGGCCGGCGCGCTCTATGTCACCGGTGAGGAATCCCTGCAGCAGATTGCCCTGCGTGCCCAGCGCCTCGGCATCGATCCTCAGCCGCTGCGGGTGCTGGCAGAGACCTCGGTGGAACGCATCATCGTTCAGGCCGGCAAGGACCGTCCCGCTGTGCTGGTCGTCGACTCCATCCAGACCATCTTCACCGATGAGCTGCAGGCCGCGCCCGGAGCGGTCAGTCAGGTGCGCGAAAGTGCGGCCCGGCTGGTTCAGTACGCCAAGCACACCGGCACCGCGCTGTTCCTCGTCGGCCATGTCACCAAGGAAGGCACGCTCGCCGGACCGCGTGTGCTCGAGCACATGGTCGATGCCGTGCTGTACTTCGAGGGCGATGCCGGCAGCCGCTTCCGCGTGGTGAGAGCGGTGAAGAACCGCTTCGGCGCGGTGAACGAAGTCGGCGTATTCGCCATGACCGATACCGGATTACGGGGCGTATCGAATCCTTCGGCGATCTTTCTGTCGCGTCACGAGGAGCCGGTAGCGGGCAGTGCGGTCATGGTGACGCGCGAGGGCAGCCGTCCGCTGCTGGTCGAGGTGCAGGTCCTGGTGGCCGAGAGTCATGCCTCCAACCCGCGGCGCCTCGCCGTCGGCATCGAACCGAACCGCCTGGCCATGCTGCTTGCCGTGCTGCAGCGTCACAGCGGCGTGGCCATGTACGATCAGGATGTGTTCGCCAACATCGTCGGCGGCGTGCGTGTCAGTGAAACGGCGGTCGATCTGCCGGTGGTGCTGGCGGCGCTGTCCAGCCTGCGCGATCGGCCGCTGCCTGTCGACACCGTGGTGTTCGGTGAAGTCGGCCTGGCGGGCGAGATCCGTCCGGTGCCGGGCGGGCAGGAGCGGGTGCGCGAGGCGGCGCAGCACGGTTTTCGCCGCGCGATCGTGCCACGGGCCAACAAGATCGCCTCGAATGCCGTGCCGGGCATGGAAATCGTGCATGTCGGGCGTTTGAGCGAAGCGATCGATCTGGTCTGAACGGGTTTTTCCGCGCGCTTTTGTGCGCTGGCTCACGTGGCTGCCGGACGGACGGCGGGCGGTGTTTCGCCGGCGTTGGAGCCATGCTATCTTGGTGCGCAGCCGGTGGGTGATCGCCCGCTGTGCAAATGGGCAAGGGCAGCGCCGGACGCAATCGGCGGATGCACTCTGCTTGAAGGGAAATGACGATCAACAACGAAGGGGGAACCCCATGAAGAAGAAGTTCGTCTTTGCGGCTCTTGTGGCTATCGCTCCGTTCGCTGCGGCTCAGGCCAACAACGTTGGCTGCGGCGCCGGCAGCATTCTGTTCGAGGGCCAGTCGGGCGTTGCTCCGCAGGTGCTCGCCGCCACGACCAACGGCATCTTTGGCAATCAGACCTTCGGCATTTCCTCCGGTACCCTGGGTTGCTCGCAGGATGGGACCGTGACCGTTCCGCACAAGGTGGCGATGTTCCTCGACACCAACCTGGACAAGCTGGCCTATGAAATGGCGGTGGGCGAGGGCGAGACCCTGGCTTCGCTGGCGAGCCTGATCGGCGTTTCCGAGGCAGACCGCGCGGCGTTCTTCGCTGCCACGCGCGAGCACTTCGGTGAAATCGTCGCATCGGAGCAGGTGAGCTCTGCAGATGTCGCCGACGCGCTGAATCGCGTGCTTGCCGCCGACGAGACGCTGGCGCAGTACGCCTGGCTGGCCTGATCTCCGGGTCAGAGATGACGGACACCCGGCCGATCGGCCGGGTGTCTTTTTTCGAGTGATCACGTTTTCCGGCGCCCGCGCCGAGAGCGAATGCGGAAAACGCTGTCCGCCCCCGGTTCTTCGAACTCCACTCGTGTTCCGTTTCCTGCCGATTCTGCTTTTTCTCTGCTTCGGACTGTCCGTCCGTGTCATGGCCGCTCCGGACGCGGCGCTCTATGCTGATCACCTCATCGAGCGGGCTCACGCGCTAGAGCTGTCCGGCAGCAGGCAGTGGCACGCTCTCATCCATTACCGCCGCAACTGGGTCCTGCCGGGAGTCAAGGGTCAGGCCGATGATCCTTCCTTCTACCTGGCGGCGCGCGGCAAGACCGATCCGCGCGCCGAGCTGGAGGCGACGCTGCGCGCCTTCTTCGCGCCGGCGCTGGAGGAGACTGGAGAGGTGCAGCATCCGCAGTGCCGATTCGTCGCCCGCTATCACTGGCTGAAGGAAGTGCTGGCATTCGATTCCGCGCTGCTGCCCGAGCAGCCCTGTCCGCGCTTCGCGGCCTGGCGCGAAAACCTTCAGGCCACGGAACTGACCCTGGTCTTCCCCTCGGCCTATATCAACAACCCTTCGTCGATGTTCGGTCACACGCTGCTGCGTGTCGATGGCGCCGACCAGGACGAACGCACCCGGTTGCTCGCCTACGCCATCAACTATGCTGTCAATCCAGGCGGTGACGGGCAGGTCAAATTCATCGTCAAGAGCATGACCGGGCTATATCCCGGTGAATTCTCGATCGCGCCCTATTACGTCAAGGTCAAGGAATACAGCGATCTCGAAAATCGCGATATCTGGGAATACCGGCTCGACTTCACGCAGGAGGAGATCGACCGCCTGCTGCGCCATGCCTGGGAGCTGGGTGAAACCTGGTTCAACTACTACTTCTTCGACGAGAACTGCGCCTACCATCTCCTGTCGCTGTTCGAGGCGGCCCGTCCCGAGCTGGAACTCAGCGCGCGTTTCCGCGGCTGGGTGATTCCGGTCGACACGGTGCGGGCCATGGCCCGGGAGCCGGGGATGGTCAAGGAAGTGGTGTACCGTCCGGCGGGTAATACGCGGCTGCGCGCGCGGCTCGATGAGCTCTCGGCCGAGGAGCGCGCGCTGGTACGCCGCATCGTGGACGGCGAGTATGCGGACCTCGATGCGATCGAAGCCGATGACGGGCTGCGGGAATCGCCGCCGGCGCGCCGCGCACTCGTGCTGGACGGCGCCTACATGGCGCTGCGGCACGAGACCGGTCGCGGGCGCATCGCCGCCGATGAGTCGGCGCGGCGTTCGCGTCAGCTGCTGCTCGCGCTCAGTCGCCTGCCGGAAGTAGCGCTCGATGCGCCGCCCGTGCCCGAGGTTCGCCCCGAGCAGGCGCATGGTACCCGGCGTGTCGCCTTTGGCGCCGGTCATGAGGCCGGCAGGGATTACCTGCAACTGGCGCTGCGTCCCGCCTACAACGATCTGCTCGATCCGCCCGGTGGCTACGCCGAAGGGGCGCAGATCAACTTCCTGGATTTCGGTTTCCGTCATGACACGCGCGGCGACCGCACTCGGCTCGAACACGTGCATGTCATCGACGTGTTGTCGATCGCGCCGCGCGATGCTTTCTTCCGTCCGGTATCGTGGCGGCTGGGGACTGGATTCGTGCGCAAGCGTCTCGCCGACGGCCGCCGGCCCATGGTGTGGCGCAGCGAAGCCGGGGCGGGGCTCGCTGCCGGGCGCTGGGAGCGGGCGCTCGGATACGTCATGATCGAGGGCACTCTCGATGTTTCCGGACGGCTGCAACACGATCACGCCGTTGGCCTCGGCGCGAAGGCGGGACTGTATCTGCGGCCGCTTCCGGCGTGGAAAGTGCACCTTTACGCCCGGGCCCAGGAGTTCCGTTCCGGCGCGCGCCATCACGAGCGCGAAGTTGCCCTCGAGCAAAGCCTCGCCTTCGGTATGAATCACGGCTTGCGCCTCTCGGTCGGGGGACGCCATGATGCCGGTTCCGGCAAGGGCTTCGCTCACCTGGCATGGCACGCCTACTTCTGACCCGCACCGTCCCGGCGCTTCTGGCGCTGATGATGACCATCTTTCTCGCTGGCTGCGGCCGGGTTTTCTTCTACCCCCAGCGCGCGCTTCCCTTCACGCCCGAAGCCGCCGATCTGGCCTGGGAGGATGTGTGGCTGCGTGCGGCCGATGGCGTCGAGCTGCATGCCTGGTATCTGCCCGCCGTCGGCGAGACCAAGGGCACGGTGCTGTTTCTCCACGGCAATGGCGGCAACGTGGCAACCCAGTTGCCCGCGGTGTATTGGCTGCCTTCGCGCGGCTATGCCGTGCTGATGCCGGACTACCGGGGTTACGGTCAATCACAGGGATCGGTATCGATCGAGGGCGCCATTCTCGACGTGCAGGCCGCGTTGTCCTGGCTGGCCCGCCACGAGCAGGCGGGCGATCAGGGCGTGGTGGTCCTGGGTCAGAGTCTCGGGGGTGCGCTCGCGGTCCATGCGCTGGTGCATGCCCCGGAAGCACCGCCGCTGCGCGGCGTCATTCTCGACAGCAGCTTCGCCAGCTACCGACGCATCGCGCGCGAGAAACTCGATCTGTTCTGGCTGACCTGGCCACTGCAGTGGCCGCTGGCCCTGACCGTCCCGGATCGCTACAGCCCGGTGCGCTCTATCGCTGAGTTGTCACCGGCGCCGGTGCTGATCATTCACGGCGCCAACGATCAGATCGTTCCCTTCGAGCATGGCGCGGCGCTCTATCTCGCGGCGCGCGAGCCGCGCGCGTTATGGCGCGTACCGGGCGATGGTCATATCGCGGCTTTCATTCACGAGGAATACCGCGACCGGGCGACCGCATGGCTCGATCGCGCATTCGCTGTCCGACGCGATTCATTCCGGGAGGAGGAGGGCGATCGGCAAGGTGTCGAAGACGCGGGCGAGAGGCAGTAGCGCCACCCCGTCGCGGATCTCGGTCTGGCGCCGCTTGCCGGTATAGGCGTCGCGCCAGCGTCCGGACTCGGGCAGCTGCAGCCAGGTGTCTTCCCATGCGCCTTCCCCGACAGGCGGTCCCGGCCGCTCCTTGTGCAGGCGCGCGAACCAGCGCCCGGCAACACTCACTGCCCTGAGTTTGTCGTGGACACGGGCGAAGGCGCACACATGTTCGGCCCGCGGACCGACTGCCTCCAAGGCCTCGTAGTCGCCGCGGCGATAGAGGCCGGCATGATCACGGCGCGCCTGTAGCGTCAGCCAGGTCACATAGAGCTTGGCGCGTCCATCCCGCAGGCTGTCGAGCAGTTCTCGGGCGCAGGCCTCCCGTCCGTCGGCGGCGATCCGGGACTCGAGCTCATCGAGCATGCGCCGTCGCGAGGCATAGTCCACCGGCCGGCGGTTGTCCGGATCGACCAGGCTGCAGCTCCACAGCTCGCAACCCTGGTAGGTGTCGGGCACACCGGGCGCGGTGAGGCGCAGCAGCGTCTGCGACAGACCGGTCAGCAGACCAAAGCGCATGTGTTCGGTGACGAAGGGAATGAAGTCGGCGAGGAAGGCGTTGCGCTCAGGATCATGCAGCAGCGCCGCAGTGAAGTGGCGCAACGCCTCTTCGTACTCTTCCGCCGGCATCATCCAGGAGGTGTGGAGCTTGGCCTCGCGGGCGGCCTTGATCATATAACTGGACACCCGCGCGCAGAGCTCCTCCAGATCGGGCTCGGGAGTTGGCGGCCAGACGCCAAAGAGCGTCTGATAAAGCAGATATTCGTCGTTGCGCGATGGCGCAGGCATGTCGTCGACGAGGAGCTTGCGCGCCTGATTGATGCGGGCCCAGCGTGAGAGATGGAGCTGCCATTTTTCCGGGATCTCGGAAACAACATCGATGCGCGCGCGGGTATCTTCGCCGCGTTTGCTGTCATGGGTGGAGGTGCAGATCATGGCATCGGGCCAATCGGCAAGGCGCTGGCGGTTCTGATGATGAAAGGCGGCGGTCGAGATCGACCACACGCGCGGATCGAACCCGACGTCGTTGAGCGATACCAGGCGATTGTGGATATAGAAGGCGGTGTCTTCCATGCCCTTAGCCATCACCGGCGCCGTGTATTGCTGGAAGCGGCGCGTGAATTCGAGCCGCTCGGCGCGGGCCTGCGCCGACATGCGCGGCGCCTCCGCCAGCAACAGGGTATCGTGCAGCCAGGCGTAGAGGTCGGCGCGGGTATGGGGACTGCGCCGGGTAGCCTGCGCGATTGCCCATTCGACGTAGCGCCGGTCCTCGGTTGATGCGCGATCGGCGGTGACGTAGGTGCGGTATACCGGGAAGCAGGCCACCGTTTCGGTGATCGCGTCGAGCAGCCCGTGCCGGGTGAAGTCACGGGTATGGCGATCGTTCTGAGCGATGCGATAGAGCAGATTGCCGAGCACGCTCAGCTCGGCCGACAGAATGCCGCGGATGATGTACTTCTTGCGCTCGTAGAGCAGTTCGTCGAAATGAGTGCCGAGACCGGTAAAGCGGCGGTAGATCCGGTTCATCCTGCGCTCGGACTGCGGCCAGACGAACAGGCCGTTCAGCGTGCCGGCAAAATCGTAGCCGGTGGTGCCGGCGATCGGCCACTCGGGCGGCAGGTGCTCCCAGCCAGCGAGAATTTTTTCCGCCACCACATAGAGCGGTCGTCCGGCGAGTTGCTGCAGCTGCTCGAAGTAGCGCTGGGGATCGGCCAGTCCGTCGGGGTGGTCGATGCGCAGACCGTCGATGGCACGCTCCGCCAGCAGCCGTGCCACCAGTCGGTGGGTATCATCGAATACCTCCCGGCATTCGACGCGCAGGCCCGCCAGTTCGTTGATGTCGAAGAAGCGGCGATAATTGATCTGGTCGGTAGCCACCTGCCAGAAGGCCGGACGCCACGCCTGGGCTTCCAGGAGTTCATGCAGGGCATCGAAGCTCGACGGCTCTCCCGGGACGCCATGCAGCCGTGCTAGCGTACGCTGGATGGCGTCCACGATTTCAGGATGGCGGGCGCACGCCTGCGACAGCTTCTTCTTCGCCGTGCGCGTCTCATCGCTGCGGCGCTCGCGTTCAAGAGGAAGCCTCGCGTCGCGGGGAGGGTGCGACGCGAACCCCGCCAGCGCAGCGCCGAGTTCCGCCGCTGCGGCATGGTCGAGAAGGGTGACGCCATCGGCGAGCGCTGCCGGATAGCTGCGCGGATCGAGCGGAAAGCGATGGCCGTAGTATTCGACCGAGATCGTGCCCGTCTCTGCATCGAACGCCGGGCACAGTTCGCCGCGCTCGAGCACCTTGCCGTAGTAGTCGCCGAGAAACGGCAGTAGTACCCGGCCGCGCAGCGCCGGATCGGCGGGGCGCCAGTCGATGTCGAAATAGCCGGCGTAGCGCGAGGATTCCCCGTGCTCGAGGACATCCTGCCACCAGGCGTTGTCGGCGCCGCCGACCGCCATGTGGTTGGGCACCACGTCCAGGATCTGTCCCATGCCTCGGCGATGCAGCGCGTCGACCAGCGCTGCGTAGTCTCTCTCGCTGCCGATCTCCGGGTTGAGCGCATCATGATCGACGATGTCGTAGCCGTGCGCACTTCCCGGACGCGCTTTGAGGTACGGTGAGGCGTAGACATGACTGATGCCGAGGCGGTGCAGATACTCGACGATGGCCGTGGCGTCGGCAAAGGTAAAGTCACGATTGAACTGCAGCCGGTAGCTTGCCAGCGGCGGGTCCGGGACGGTGATCATGGCGGTGACAGGTACCAGCACACCGACCAGGGAGGCATGGCGTCTTCCCCGATACCTGGCGTG
Organism: uncultured Chromatiales bacterium; assembly: GCA_964581365.1. Classification (GTDB taxonomy): domain Bacteria; phylum Pseudomonadota; class Gammaproteobacteria; order SZUA-140; family SZUA-140; genus JAITWN01. Next base: position 14,062 of record CAZOOF010000023.1, on the reverse strand, counting down.
CACCACAGCACATCGTCCCGCGGTACGGCAGCGATGTGCGCGGAGCCGTCGGACAGGCGCGCCAGCAGGCGAAGTCGCGAGCCGTCTCCCATGTACCATCGCACGTAGAGGACGCCGGGCGCAGGCAGATGCCATTCGCCGCTTTGCGGCCTGGCGCCGATGAGGCGCGGCACGATGTGCCTGTGGCGCAGGGCCAGCAGCTCGCGATGCAGCGCCAGCCATTCCCGGTGCGACTGGCGCTCGATGAGGTTCCAATCGAGCACCGCCGCGCGGAACGTCGCTTCGTCCTGCGGATCGGGGATTGCCGCTCGGGCGCGTTCATCGCGAAACGCTTCGAAGCGCTCGAACTCCCGGCGGCGTCCTGCGCTCACGGCTGCGGCCAGTTCGGGCCCGAAGTCGCAGAAGAACGGAAACGGTTGGCCGCAGGCCCATTCCTGTCCCATGAACAGCAGGGGCGCGGAGGGCGAGAGCAGCAATATGCCGAGCGCGGCGCGCAGCCGCTCGGGTGGGACCAGGGTCTCGATGCGCTCGCCGCGGGCGCGGTTGCCGATCTGGTCGTGGTTCTGCAGGAAGTTGATGAACGCGGTCGGCGGCAGATCGGTAGACGGTTCTCCGCGCGGGCGCTCGCGGTAGGCCGAGTGCTCGCCCTGCCAGGCGAACCCCTCGGCAAGACAGCGGCCGAGCAGTTCGCGCGCATGGCCGGCATAATCGCCGTAGTAGCCCTCCGTCTCGCCGGTGAGGAGCACATGCAGGGCATGGTGCGCATCGTCGTTCCACTGCGCGTCGTAGTGACCGGGATCGTCGCGCCTGAGGAAGCGGGCGGCGTTGTCATCATTCTCCAGGATCAGATGGACGTGCCGTTCGGGGAAGCAGTCACGCACGCGTCGCGCGAGCTCGGTCAGGATATGCGGGTCGCTGTCGTCGAAGATCGCGTGGACGGCGTCCAGGCGCAGGCCGTCGCAGCGATACTCCTCCAGCCAGTAGAGCGCGTTGTGAATGAAGAACTCACGCACCCAGTGACTGTGTCTGCCGTCATAGTCGATGGCGTCACCCCAGGGCGTGTGATGGCGGGAGGTGAAGAAGTCCGGCGCGTAGGCGTGCAGGTAGTTCCCTTCGGGGCCGAAGTGGTTGTAGACCACATCCATGAACACCATCAGGCCGCAGCGGTGGGCTTCGTCGATGAGCGCCTTGAGATCATCCGGGCGTCCGTAGCTTGCATGCGGCGCATAAGGGAATACGCCGTCATAGCCCCAGCCGCGTCGCCCCGGAAACGCGCCCTGCGGCATCAGTTCGATGGCGGTGACTCCCAGTTGGCGCAGGTAATCGAGTTTGGAGGCGATACCGGCATAGTCGCCCGATGGCGTGAAAGTCCCGGTGTGCAGTTCGTAGACCACCGTTTCTTCCCAGGCGCGCCCGCGCCAGTCGGCATGCCGCCAGGGGTAGCAACAGGGATCGATCACTTCACTGGGGCCGTGCACACCCTCGGGCTGGAAGCGGGAGGCGGGGTCGGGTACTTCCATGTCTCCGTCGATGCGGAAGCGATAGCGGCTCCCTGCGGGTGCATCAGTAAGCAGTTCGAACCATCCGGGGCGGGAGCTTTCCATGGTCCGCGGCGGAGCGCCCTGCAGACACAGTTCCACCCGGCTGGCGACGGGCGCCCACAGCGCGAAGCGCGTTCCCTGCGCGCTGATCTCGGCGCCGAAGGCCATGCGGTGCTGACATCCTGTCTCGTCCACCCCGTCATGCTAGCGCGCCCGGAGGCGATTGTGCGGCGGCTAAGTGACCGCCCTTATGCGCGCGCAGGCGACAGGGCAGGGTTGCGGCGGGATCAGCCGGCCAGCAGGCGGCGCAGTACGGATTCGTAGATGGCCGACAGGGCGTCGAGTTCGGCGACATCGACGCACTCGTTGACCTTGTGGATGGTGGCGTTCACGGGGCCGAGCTCCACCACCTGAGCGCCGGTTTTCGCGATGAAGCGGCCGTCCGAGGTGCCGCCCGAGGTCGACAGGGCAGCATCGCATCCGGTCACTTCGCGCACCGCCGCGCGCACCGCATCGACCAGCAGTCCAGGCGGAGTGAGGAACGGTTCGCCCGAATGGCGCCATTCGATCTCGAAGTCCAGCGGGTGAGCGCGCAGCACCGCTTCGACCGTTTCGCGCAGCCTGGTGGCATCGGTTTCGGTGGAGTAGCGGAAATTGAACATCACGCGCACGCTGCCGGGAATGACGTTGTCCGCGCCGGTGCCGCCATTGATGTTGGATACCTGGAAACTGGTGGGCGGAAAGAACTCGTTGCCCTGGTCGAAACGCAGGGCGCATAACTCGGCAAGCGCCGGCGCCAGGCGATGAATGGGATTGTCGGCGAGATGCGGATAGGCGATGTGTCCCTGGATGCCGCGCACCGTGAGGGTAGCGCCCAGCGAACCACGCCGGCCGTTCTTGATTACGTCGCCGACCTGGCGTTCGGCGGTCGGTTCGCCGACCAGGCAGCAATCCATGCGCATGCCGCGGCTTTCCAGTACCTCGATCACGCGCCGCGTGCCGTCGACCGAAGGGCCTTCCTCGTCGCTGGTGATGAGGAAGGCGATCGCCCCGCGGTGATCGGGATGGGCCGCGATGAAACGCTCGCAGGCGGTGACCATGGCGGCGAGGCTGCCCTTCATGTCGGCGGCGCCGCGGCCGTAGAGGCGGCCGTCACGTATTACGGGACTGAACGGATCGCTTTCCCAGGCATCGAGTGGTCCGCTCGGTACGACGTCGGTGTGGCCGGCAAAGGCGAACAGCGGCTCAGCATCGCCGCGCTGCGCCCAGAAGTTGCTGACTTCGCCGAATGGCAGGCGTTCGACCGCGAAGCCGATTGCTTCGAGGCGGGCGATCATGAGTTCCTGGCAGCCGGCGTCGTCCGGAGTAACCGAGGGGCGGGCAATCAGTTCGCAGGCGAGGTCGACAGTGCTGGACATCGGCGGATTATACGGCATGCGGCCAGCGGTGCACGAGGCGCCGCTAAGCGTTCAGTCAGAGGTGATCCGGCGTTCGCTCGCGGCGGGCAGCATCTGTGCACCGCCCAGCTCGCGTGCCAGGGCGCTGAGGTCGTTCCCGCTCGGTGACTGGAAGACGCGCAGGCCGAACTCAGGCACCACGGCAATCAGGTGATCGAAGATATCGCTCTGGATCCCCTCATAGAACACCCAGCGCGTATCATTGGCGAAGGCGTAGACCTGGATGCCCACGCCATTGGGACCGGGCTCCATCTGCCTGACCAGGATCATCTGCTCATGGTGGATATGCGGATGGCGCGCGAGATACTGCAAGACATAGGCACGAAAGAGGCCGATGTTGGTCAGCATGCGGACATTGGCCCGAATGTCCGCTCCGTCCGGCGGACAGTTCGCGGCGTTCCACTCAGCGAGCTCCCGCTCCTTGGCTTCGATGTGGTCTTTCAGCAGCAGGAAGGACCGGTAGTGCGATATTTCCTCCTGAGTCAGAAACCGCACGCTGCTCATGTCCAGGTACAGGGTCCGGGCGATGCGCCGTCCGCCGGATTCGAACATTCCCCGCCAGTTGCGGAAGGAATATTCCAGAAAGCGGTGGGCGGGGATCGCGGTAATGGTTCGATCCCAGTTCTGGACCCGTACCACGTTGAGCGAGATGTCGATCACATCGCCATCGGCGTCGAACTGCGGCATCTCGATCCAGTCTCCTACCCGCACCAGATCGTTGTTGATGAGCTGCACGCCCGCGACCAGGGACAGCAGGGTGTCCTTGAAGATGAGCAGGATGACGGCCGTCATCGCGCCGAGACCGCTCAGGAACAGCAGCGGCGATTTGTTCGCAATGGCCGCGACCGCAAGGACCGTCGCGACGATATAGACGACCAGCTTGACGACCTGGACATAGCCCTTGATCGGTTTTCCGCCCGATGCCGGATGATGCAGGTACATGGCATGGGCCACATCGAGCAGGGCGGCAAGGGCGCGGGCGGCGAGAATGACGCCGAGCGCCAGGGCGAGCTGCTGCACGAAGGTCACGAGGATGCCGTCGAGCCCAGGCACTGCGGTGACCCCGTAGTACACCAGCGCGTAAGGCGGCAGTGCCAGCAGGCGTGCCGCAAACAGCGTGCTCGCCTCGCTTTCGCCGAGACGCGGCGCCACGCGACGCAGCACGGAGCTCAGCGCGATGGTGACATAGCGGCGCAGAATGACATGCAGCAGCCACGCGGCGCCGAGCAGGACGATCATGCCGAAGAGGGCACTGGCCCAGGGTTGGGACTCGATCGATTCCATGGTAAGCGAGATCTCGTGACGCGGCCGGGCGGATGGAGACACCAGGGACGGGGTTTTCTGCATGGTAGCCAGCGGGTCCGCCGTTGTAAACCTCACGCGGCCTAATTAACATAGGCCAATCCGTTCATCGAAGCCTGACCGGCTCGTGAGCGCCATGCAGCGTCCGGGCGCGTGCACGTCTGCCGTGAAGGCCAGCCTCTGAAGAGAGTTCATGCGTCCCAGCTTCTCACGTTTCTCCAGCGTCGCCCTTGCCATGATTCTGCTCAGCGCCTGTGGCGCCGATGATCAGGATGCCGCCGCGCCTGCGGCCGGCCGCATGCAGGGTACTCCCGTCACCGCGCGCGCGGTGGAGCGTGCTACGGTCCATGAGCGCGAAGTGACGCTCGGCACCGTGCACGCCAAGCAGGCCCCGACGATAGGCGCGGAAGTCGCCGCTCGGGTGGTGAAGATCCACGCGGATGAAGGGCAGGCGGTGAGGGAGGGGCAGCTGCTGGCCGAGCTCGATGCCGGCGACTTCCGTCTCGCTCGCGATCGCTCTCTTGCCGAAATCGCGCGCCTGGAGGCGCTGATCGAGAACCAGCGGCGCCAGCTGGAACGCAACCGGCACATGCTCGAGCGCAAGCTGGTGGCGCAGAGCGTGGTCGACAACGCCGAGGCAGAACTGCGCGCCCTGGAAAGCCAGCTCGAGGGTGAGCGCAGCGCGCTCAGTCAGGCCGAGCGCGACATCGAGCGCACGCGCATCGTGGCGCCGCTTGCCGGGCGGCTCGAGAGCCGCCAGGTCGATGTCGGTGACTGGGCGGCGGTCGGGACACCTCTTTTCCGCATCGCTACCGACGATGTGCTGCGGGCGCAGCTGCCATTCCCCGAGTATGTCGCCGAGCTGCTGCGGCCCGGTCTGCCAGTGGAGCTGTCTTCACCGGCGGTTCCCGACCGGACGGTGGATGGCGTGATCGCCGAAATCCGGCCGATGATCGGCGCGGCGCGCGCCATCACGGTGATCGCCGAGTTCAACAATCCGGGGGGATGGCGGCCCGGTGCCAGCGTCAACGGCAGCGTGACCCTGGCCGAGCGCGAGGGAGCGCTGCTGGTCCCGGCGGTGAGTGTGGTGCAGCGTCCTGGCGGCAAGGTCGTCTATGTGGTCGCCGGTGACCGAGCCGAGGCTCGCAGCGTAAGGACCGGCATCCAGCAGGATGGCCGCGTCGAGATCGTCGAAGGGCTGAATGGCGATGAGATGGTGGTGGTCGACGGCGCCGGCTTCCTGACCGATGGCGCGCCGATCAGCGTGCGGGCAGAGCAGGCCGCGGAATGAGTCTGCCCGGTATTTCGATCGAGCGCCACGTCCTCGCCTGGATGATGAGCGCGGTGATGGTCCTGTTCGGGCTGGTCGCGCTCGACCGGATCGGCATGGACCGCTTCCCGCGCATCGATTTTCCCGTTGTTTCGGTGACCACTTCGCTGCCGGGCGCCAACCCCGATGTAGTCGATGCCTCGATCACCAACATCATCGAATCGGCCGTCAACTCGGTGCCGGGGATCGATGCGGTGATGTCGAACTCGGTGCCGAGCACCTCGATCGTGGCAATCCAGTTCAATCTCGATAAGGACATCGACGTCGCCTTCAACGAGGTTCAGGCCAAGGTCAATCAGGTGCTGCGCCAGCTGCCCGAGGACGCCGATCCGCCGGTGGTGGCCAAGGTCGAGACCGACGCTTCACCGATCATGTGGATTTCGCTGCAGGGCGACCGCACTCAGCAGCAGCTCAATCAGTACGCCCGCAACGTCATGAAAAAGGCGCTGGAGACGATCGATGGGGTCGGCGAGGTGCGCCTCGGCGGGCGCCGTGACCGGACCATCCGCATCCATCTGCATCCCGAGCGGCTCACATCCCTCGGCTTGACGGTGCAGGATGTGGCCGACGCCTTCGCCCGGGAACACTTCCAGCTGCCGGGCGGCTTCCTGGTTTCCGGCAACACTGAGCGCCTGATCAAGCTCGATCTCGAGTATCACGCGCCGGAGGAGTTTGCCGGGCTCGTCATTGCCCACCGCGACGGCGCGACGATCCAGCTCGGTGACGTGGCGACGATCGAAGACGGTCTGGAGGATTTCCGCCGTCTCGCCCGCTTCAACGGCGATCCCACGGTCGGACTCGGTATCGTCAAGGTCGCCGGCGCGAACACGGTGGCGATCGTCGATGAAGTGAAGCGCCGTCTCGAGGAAGAACTCATTCCGCAGCTGCCGCCGGGCATGCGGGCCACCATCGCGTCCGATCAGTCGATCTTCATCCGCGAGATGGTCGCCGCGCTGCTCGACAAGATCGTGCTGGGCACATTGCTTGCCGGACTGGTGGTGCTGCTGTTCCTCAAGAACCTGCGCGCCACCATCATCATCGCGCTCGCCATTCCGGTGTCCCTGCTCGGCGCCGTCGCCGTCATGTATTTCTTCGGCTACACCTTCAACTCGCTGACCCTGCTCGCGCTGCTGCTGCTGATCGGTGTGGTCGTCGATGACGCCATCGTGGTGCTGGAGAACATCTACCGACATCGCGAGACGATCGACCCCGATCCGCATCGGGCCGCGCTGACCGGCACCAATCAGGTCGTGTTCGCGATCCTGGCGACGACACTGGCGCTGGTGGCGATCTTCGCTCCGGTCGCCTTCATGGGCGGCATCATGGGCCGTTTCTTCGAGTCCTTCGCGGTGGTGGTCTCGGTCGGCGTGCTGATTTCCTATTTCGTCGCCGTGACGCTCACCCCGATGCTGTGTTCCCGCTATCTGCGGGTCACCGAATCGCACGGGCGCATGTACTGGGTCTTCGAGAATGGATTCCGCGCTCTCGATCGCGGCTACCGCCGGCTGCTCGACCTGGCCCTGTCGCATCGCTGGCTTACCATCGCGCTCACCGCGGCACTGGTCGTCTCATCCGGATGGTTCCTGCAGGCGATTGGCAAGGCTTTCACTCCCGAGGAGGACGAGGGTCAGTTCCTGATCATCCTGCGTACGCCGCTCGGTTCCGGCATCGAGTACACCGATACCCGGCTGCGCGCGGTCGAGGCGATCCTTGCCGGTGAACCCTCGGTGCGCAGTTACTTCACTGCCATTGGCCTTGGGGATCAGGGCCAGGTCAACCAGGCCTTTGCCTTCGTCCGCATGCAGCCGCGCGAGGAGCGCCGCGAGCGTCAGCAGGATGTGATTCCGCGCATCAACGGCAAACTCGCTCAGCTTCCCGGGGCGCGCGCCTTCGCCACGCCGGTGCCGATCATCGGCGGGCAGCGCGGCGATCCGCTGCAGTTCGTGGTCCGTGGTCCGGACCTGACGCGGGTCGCCGATCTCGCCACCCGAATTCGCGATCGTCTCGCAACCGAGCATCCCGAGATTGGTCGTCTCGATCTGGACCTGCAGCTCGATCTGCCGCAGCTGGTGCTCGAGGTGGATCGTGAACGGGCCGCATCGCTGGGACTCAACAGCCGCGACGTGGCCTTCGCCGCCAACGTACTGGCCGGAGGCGTGGACATCGCCAAGTACAACGATCAGCCGGGTGACGGCGAGCGCTACGACGTCCGCCTGAAGGCCGCCGAGGGCCGCCTCACCGTGGCCGAGGATCTCAAGCGGATCTACCTGCGTAACGAGGCGGGCGACATGATTCGCCTCGACACGGTGGCCGGATTCCAGGAGACCATCGCGCCGGCGGTGATCTCGCGCTACAACCTGCAGTACTCGGCCAATTTCTATGCCACACCGGAAATCGCGCTCGGCGAGGCGGTCAACATTGTGCGGCGCGTCGCCGGCGAGGAGCTTCCACTGGGATATTCCATCCGCATGCTCGGCGAAGCCGACGAATTCGAGAAGACCGCGGGTTACATCATGTTCGTGTTCGTGCTCGCCACGGTGCTGGTGTACATGGTGCTGGCGAGCCAGTTCAATTCCTTCGTCCAGCCCTTCATCATCATGATGGCGCAGCCGCTGGCGGTGATCGGTGGCCTCGTCGCCCTGTGGCTGACCGGCCACACGCTCAACATCTTCTCGATGATAGGCATGATCCTGCTGATCGGTCTGGTAGCGAAGAACTCGATCCTGCTCGTCGATCTGACCAATCAGTACCGGGCGGAGGGGAAGGGCGTCGACGAGGCGCTACGGCTGGCGTGCCCGATACGAATGCGGCCGGTGCTGATGACCTCGATGACCCTGATCCTCGCGCTCATGCCGGCGGCGACCGGACTCGGCGCCGGCTCCGACACGATCGAGCCGCTCGCGGTGGCGGTGATCGGCGGCATGATCAGCTCGACGCTGCTCGCGCTGGTGGTGGTGCCGGCGGTGTACTCGCTCATCGAGAACCGGCTACAGCGGCGCCGTGAAAGGGCGGCGGCGGCCTGAGCCGCCGTCGCCTCCTGCCTGAGCGGTATTCAGCTGCGGAAGGTGAAGTGCCCGTGGGGCAGATCCGCCATCAGTGCCCGGAAGTCCCGGCCATTCATGTGGATGAGTGCCTCGTGATCGCCCGCTTCGAAGTAGATGTCCGGCTGCTCGAGCAGAGAGTCATCGATCACGGTGGTCACATCATAGGCATGACCGATCGCGGGGATGGCTCCCGTGTCGCAGTCGCTGAAGATATCCGAGATTTCCTTTTCCGTCGCCAGTCCCAGCATCCGGTCGAACTGGTGACGGAGCTTGCCCAGATGCAGTTTCCGCGTTGCGGGCAGCACGGCGACGACGTAGCCGTTCGCGTCCTGCAGCAGCACCGATTTGGCGAGCCGGTCGCCGGGGATGTGGGCAGCCTCGGCGACATGGGCCGAAGAAACCGCCTTGGGGTGCTTGATGGTTTCATACGGGAGTTCATGCACCCGCAGATAGTTCGCAACCGCCTGCGCAATCGCCATAGAGCCTCCTGAGCCGTTGGTGTGCTCTCCCGAGTCAATGAGCAGTTCGACGCCTCATTGAAACGCGATCACCATACTGCCGACATGCGGGCGATCCCGCATGCTCCATAGTGATGCACAACGCGTTCGCCGCGATTCGCGCTGGTGCGCGCGCGCCCTCCCACAGTATCTCCGGGCGCCATGAGAAGCGGGTATTTCTTAATAAAAACAGCTCGATAGGTGGCATGGCATGGTCAATGCAGAGCACAGAGCGGACACCCTGTGTCTCAGCGAAAAATCGAACAGCAACCCGAGTGTGGTGAAGGGAGACAAGAGCAATGCAGAGCAAGAAAGTCAGCAGTCTGGTGGTGGCGATCATGGGCGCGGTTCCAGTGCTGGCGCTGCCAACGGCGGCTCAGGCGGAACTGAGCGGAAACATCGGTGTCGTGTCAAAGTACATCTTCCGCGGCATCGGCAATGAGAACTCGGGCGCTGCGGTTCAGGGCGGACTCGATTATTCGCACGAGGGCGGTCTGTATGCCGGGTGGTGGGCTTCGAGTCTCGACTACACCTATGACAAGGATGAGGACGACGACTACTCCACCAACGCCGTGGAGAACAACTTCTATGTGGGATACGGCGGCGAAGCGGGCGGCCTGAGCTACGATATCGGACTGCTGCAGTACTACTATCTCAGCGTCGACGATTCGGACCTCACCGAGCTCAACCTCAGTGTCGGCTACGGCCCGTTCTCTCTTTCGGCCAGTTATCTGCTCAACGATGGCTGGTGGGGTAACTCGGGAGACATCTACTGGACTGCCGGCTATGAAACCGTGCTGCCATACGATTTCACTTTCGGCGCTACGCTCGGCTACTCGACCTATGACGACGACGATGCTGGAAACAGCAAGCGGGGGTGGACGGAAACGACGAAGGACAGCAACTTCCGTCATCTCGATCTGACGCTGTCGCATCCGATCGGCGAGACCGGGGCCGATATGTCGGTCACCTACATCGTCGCCGGCAAGGACCGCGAGGATACCGAATACGACGACACCATCGTGCTGGCCATCAGCTACGCTTTCGACATCTGATCTTTCCCTTGCCGGGCGGTCTCAAGGAGGGGACCGCCCCGGCATCCGGGATTGCTGAGCTCTGAGAAGCCCTGCTGCACAGCAGGGGACAGCCCCGCGCAGAGCCTCCCCGGACTGATCCCCATGCCCTCGCCGACTTGCAGCTGGTGCGGATGCGCTTGCATTCGTGTCGATACGGATGCGGGGAGTCGCGTGTGCCCTGACTGATTCGCCCTCTCGACTCATCTTCAGCCGTCCGCTGACCGATCCGCTTGTCAGCCCGTTTGCTGCGTGCTAACAATCAGCCCATCGCAGTGCCTGTCCGCTCGTTTCCACCGGTCCAGAGACAGGGAGGAAGGTTGCCATGATGGCGAGACGAAAGTGGAAGGCGATCATCGCGATCCTGATGGCCGCGCCGCTGCTGCTCCAGGCCGCGGATACGCTGCCGCCCGCGCAGGGCAATGCGCCGGCCGATGTCACCCCGCCGCTCATCACCCACGTCCCGCAGGAAGCCTATCGCGCTGATGCTCCCGTGCGCATTCATGCGCGCGTGGCGGATGACAGCGGTGTCGGTGAGGTGGTGCTGTTCTACCGCAATGCCGGCGAGCAGGAGTACCGGCAGACTCACATGAGGCGCGATCGCGCCGGTGACTTCTATGTCGCCGAGTTGCCCGCCGGCGCAGGTCCGCGCATCGAGTATTTCATCCGCGCCAGCGATACGGTCGGCAATACCGTGCTTGGCCGTCTTTTTGATCCCTATGTCACCACGGTGCTTCCTGCGGAGGAAACCACCTCGTCCTCATCGTCGGCTGCTGTCAGCATTCCACTGGCGCCGCCCGCGCAGCCGACACCCGACAGCGGGAGCGGACCGGCACTCGCCGGGAGCCGCGGCGAGCGCAGCGGACTTCCACGGTGGGTATGGATCGGCCTGGGGGTGGTTGCCGTCGCGGCGGTGGCGGCAGGCGCGGGAGGCGGCGGCGGTGGTGGTGGCGATGCTCCGGCCGCTCCCGACGCTGGTGTAGGCACCGTAACGATCACGGCGCCTGTGCCATGAAGCGCTGGAACACGATGGCTCCGTTCCGGCCGGCGAGGTATGCGCTGGTATCCGCGGTCGCGGTTCTGAGCGGTTGCCTCGGTGAAGCGGCGCCGCCGCCATCATCCTCTGCCGCGATTCCCCTGCCACGGGCGGTGCTCGATCTGCCGCGATCGGAAGGCTTGCAGGTACTGGTTTACATGGACGACGAGTCCGAACCGCTGCACCGCGAGACGGAAGTGGACACCAGCGGTGAAGCAGTGACGCTCGCCTTCGATGCGCCTGCCGGGCCACATGTGTTCCGGCTGGTATTCGTCTACGCCGATCCCGAGGTGGCGCGCAGCGATGGCGCGCCCTGGGTGCTCGCGGCGTGGGCGAGCGATACGGTGAACGTGAGCAGTGGCGCGCCGCTCACGCTCTCGGTGGAGGCCGAGGCCTATGTCTATGCGGACGATGATGGCGATGGCATCAGTAATATCGACGAACTGAGTTCGGGCACGCGCCCCGACGATCCGGACGATCCTCCGCGGGGCCCCGAGCCACCGGAGGAACCGGAACAGCCGCAACAGCCCGAGGGCCCTCAGGAGCCGGAGGGACCAG
>CAZOOF010000023.1:0-2124 GCA_964581365.1 uncultured Chromatiales bacterium | reverse complement strand
GAGGAACCGGAAGAACCCGAGGAACCGGAAGAACCCGAGGAACCGGAAGAACCCGAAGAGCCGGAGGAACCCGAAGAACCCGCGCTGCTGCCGCCGGCCGGCGCGTGGCGTAGCGATGACGGCGACATCCTGGGGCTCTTCTCCGGCAACCGCATGCTGCTCGGCGGCGACCGCCGCGTGCGGGATGGGGACTGGGAACTGCGCGACGACGGCAGCTTCGGCGGGGTCGCTTCCGGTTACGAGGCCAACGGCAGCTCCCTGCCTTTGCCGGAGCCTTTCGTTGGCGAGCTCAGTGAAGGACGCATGTCGATCCGTTTCACCTTCTTTCAGAACCTGTCTTTCGATCTCGCCCCGGCGCCCGGTGCTTCGTCCGGAGCGGATCTTTCACGGCTGGCCCGGCAATGGACGCGGATCGAGGACGGCGGCGACTACGTGCTGGTCCTGCCGATCAGCGCCGATGGCCGCCTGAGCGGTGCCGGAGACTCCCGCGGATGTCTCTGGGAAGGTGTCTTCGGGGTCCCAGACAGCTCGGTCAACGTCTACTCGGTGGAGCTTCGACTCGAGGACGGTGAACCCGGTGGGTGTGGACGCCTGCAGGGAGACGGTTACCGCGGTCTCGCCGCCATGGAGGGAGACCGGCTGACGCTGATGGCGACCAACGGCGAAAGCGCGCTCGCCGTCACCCTCGGCCTCGATCCCCCGCCGGTTGACGATGAGGAGGAGCGCGGCGAGGGTGATAACGAAGACGATGAGGATGAAGAAGAGGAGGAGGACGATCGCCGGGGACGGCGGCGCTGAGCGGAGCAGAGCAGCGCCGTCCACAAGGCGATGAGCTGATCTGTTCCGCGGCTCACTCGGCCCGCAAATGCTCCAGCAGTTCCATCGTGGTCCGAACGCGCAGCTCCATGTCCGCATCCTTCGGGAGCGGGAAGAGCAGCCTGTCGGTGCCCTGCAGGCGGTAGCCACCCTTGCCCTGAATGAGCGGAATCAGACGCGCGTTGTCGACCTTCGGCTCGGTTCCAAACACCAGGCGGCCTTCGTTCGCGCCGAGTTCGATCTTGCGTACCCCCATGGGCAGGGCGATGCGCTTGAGTTCGGCGATGCGGAACAGGTTCTTCGCGGCTTCGGGCAGCAGGCCAAAGCGATCGATCATCTCGACCTGCAGTTCGCGCAGTTCCTCGGCGTCTGCGGTGCTGGCGATGCGCTTGTACATGACCAGCCGGGTGTGGACATCAGGCACATAGTCCTGCGGGATCAGCGCCGGCGCGCCGAGCTCGATCTCGGCGTCGAGTGCCAGCGGCTGGTCCAGTTGCGGTTCGCGTCCCGCCTTCAGCGCTGCCACCGCGCGTTCCAGCAGTTCCATGTACATGGTGAAGCCGACTTCCTGGATCTGACCGCTCTGACCCTCGCCGAGCAGTTCGCCGGCGCCGCGAATCTCCAGATCGTGCGTCGCCAGGGTGAATCCGGTTCCCAGCGTCTCGATCGATTCGATCGCCTCCAGCCGCTTCACCGCGTCGGCGGTCATCGCCTTGCGCGGCGGCACGATGAGATAGGCGTAGGCCTGGTGGTGCGAGCGTCCGACGCGGCCGCGCAGCTGGTAGAGCTGCGCCAGTCCGAGATGATCAGCGCGGTTGATGATGATCGTGTTGGCATTGGGGATGTCGATGCCGCTCTCGATGATCGTGGTGCATACCAGGATGTTGAAGCGCTGGTGATAGAAATCCTGCATGATGCCTTCGAGCTCGCGCTCGGCCATCTGGCCATGCGCGATGCGCATGCGCGCCTCGGGGACGATCCCCTCGAGCTCGCGTGCTACCTTCTCGATGGTGCGCACTTCGTTGTGCAGGAAGTAGACCTGACCGCCGCGGTGGATCTCGCGCAGGCAGGCCTCGCGCAACAGGGACTTGTTCCATTCGCGTACGAAGGTCTTGACCGCCAGGCGCCGCGGCGGCGGCGAGGCGATGATCGACAGCTCGCGCAGACCGGATAGCGCCATGTTCAGCGTGCGCGGGATCGGCGTCGCCGTCAGTGTGAGCACGTCGACTTCGGCGCGCAGCGCCTTGAGCCGCTCCTTCTGCCGTACGCCGAAGCGCTGCTCCTCGTCGATGATGACCAGGCCCAGAT
>CAZOOF010000022.1:0-32000 GCA_964581365.1 uncultured Chromatiales bacterium | reverse complement strand
GCCCTTGCCCTGCGTCGCCCGCACGGACACGCACAGATTGGTCTTGCCTGACTTGCAGAACAGGCATTCACCACACTCCGCCGTGTAGAGTGGAATCACGTGGTCGCCGGGACGGACACTGGTCACACCCTCGCCGACCTCGACCACGACACCCGCGCCCTCATGGCCGAGCACGACCGGGAACAGACCCTCCGGATCATCTCCCGAAAGCGTGAACGCGTCGGTATGGCAGACGCCGGTATGAGTGATCTTCACCAGAACCTCGCCCTTCTTGGGCGGCGCAACGTCGATCTCGACGATCCGCAGCGGCTCTCCAGGGGCAAAGGCGACAGCAGCACGGGATTTCATGGGGAAACTCCTTCGTTATCTGAGATAGGAGCGGACCAGGGTCAGGACAGCCTCGATGCCGTCCCTGCGCCTGCGCGATGACGTTTCGGCCGCCTGCCCGAATTCCTCGCGCAGGTGGCTCTCCAGTACCGACGACATCAGGCCATTGATCGCGCCGCGTACCGCGGCAAGCTGCTGCAGCACCGGCCCGCAGTCGCTGCCAGCCTCGAGCGCGCGTTCCAGCGCATCGAGCTGGCCGCGGATGCGGCGCACGCGGGCCAGCGCTTTCTTCTTTTCTGCGGGTGAATGCGGCATTTTCGACGTCCGGGCATATACTGGGGGCGAGTATATGTCCGGGACAGCCGAAAAGCCAGTTCATGCGGGTTCCGGCCGATGCTCGAGCATACCGGCAGACACTCAAAGCCAGCGACGCACCCTGCGGCAGTACGCCTCGTATTCCTCCGGAAACAGCACGGACAAAACTCTTTCCTCGGGAGCGATCTGGAAGTGGTTCATGTAGAGAATGAACACCAGCGGTCCGGCAATCAGCCACAGCGATGACAGGTACACGGTCCAGGCAACGAGCATCAGGAGCAGGCCGACATACATGGGGTTGCGCGTCACGCGGTAGATTCCCGTCACTACCAGTGCCGAAGCCCGCGCGGGATGCAGCGGATTGATGCTCGTGCGTGCGCGCCGGAATGCGTACAGGCCAGCAAGGTCGAAGACGACCGCGACCAGCACGATCGCCGCTGCGGCCGCAATGCGCACAGCGGCCGGAATTTCGACGAGTGGCACCAGGGACTGCGCCCACCACATGAGGGCACCGATCATCACGGCAACCAGCGGTGGAGGAAAGAGCGGCTTCCTGCTCACGGACCGGACCGGCCGTCGCCCGCTCCGTCTGCGGACCATTGCGGATCAGACCACCTCCCAGAGATGGCCGTCCGGATCCTGGAAATATCCGGAGCAGCCTCCCCGGAATGCCGCATGGGCAGGCTTGACGATGAGTGCCCAGGCGTCGCCCACTTTCGCCATCACGCAGTCGACCGCCTCCTTGGATGAAACCTTGTATCCCGGCGTCATCTCGGCCGGACTGACCGGCCCCAGAGAGAGTCCGGTAACCTGCGCGATGCCGGTTCGCGGCCACAGCGCCAGCCGCAGGCCATGCTGAAGCTCGAAGAATGCCACGGCACTATGCTCGAACTCTTCGCCGACGATGCCCGCGCTCGGGAACCCAAGGCCGTCGCGATAGAAGCGCAGGGCTGCGTCCAGATCATCGACACCGATGGTGATCATGGTGATCGCAGGCTTCATTGGGCGCACCGGGTTCGGATTCAATGAACCCAGTTTAGCAGGGCGCTGGGAAGCGTGCCGGAGGGACAGCCGCTCGTCGATCGCGCGCAAAAATTACCGTTCCGGACCAAAGAAGCGCGCTGCAGCCCGCCCGCCTGTCACTGTCATTTTTTTGCCTTCCCTCTTTGACTCTATAATCGATCCCAATCGAAACACAGCGAGTCCCTGGACATGAATGATGCTCGTCGCACCCGTGACCTGTTCGAGCCCGTGCAGCTGGGCGCGCTTCGGCTATCCAACCGCATCGTCATGGCGCCGCTTACCCGCTCGCGGGCCGGCGATGACGGCATCCCCTCCGCCATGCATGCGGAATACTATGCACAGCGCGCATCCGCCGGCCTGATCGTCAGCGAAGCCACCAACATATCCGCCCAGGCGCGGGGTTACGCGATGACTCCCGGCATCTGGACAGAGGCGCAGGCTCAGGGCTGGCGACAAGTCACCGATGCCGTACATGCCGCCGGCGGCAGAATCGTGTGCCAGTTGTGGCACGTAGGCCGCATCTCCCATAGAGACCTGCAACCGGGCGGCAAGGCGCCAGTGGCGCCATCCGCCATCCGTGCGGTCGGCACCACATTCACCGCGCAGGGAGTCGTCGAGTACTCGATGCCGAGGGCGCTGGAAACCAGCGAGATCCCTGGAATCATCGACCAGTACGCTCACGCCGCGGCTTGCGCCAAACGTGCCGGCTTCGACGGCATAGAGCTACACTCGGCGAACGCGTATCTGCTGGAGCAGTTCATTCGCGACTCGACGAATCGGCGCACGGACCGCTACGGCGGCTCGGTCGAGAACCGGACACGGCTCACCCTTGAAGTAACCGAAGCCCTCGCCTCGGTATGGGGAGGCGACCGGGTCGGCATTCGCCTGTCACCGGTGACCCCGCAACCGGGAGATACCCCGCTCGACAGCGACGTGATGGGCACCTACGGCTACCTGATCCGGCAATTGAACCGGTTCGGCCTGGCGTACCTGCATTTCGTCGAAGGCGTGACGGGAGGCTCGCGCGCCAATCCGGACGGCGTCGATCTCGATGCGCTGCGAGCGCTGTTCGATGGCCCCTACATCGGCAACAATGGCTATGACCTGACGCTGGCGAAGCGTCGCTTGGCGGAAGGAAAGGTGGACGCGGTCGCCTTCGGCCGTCCATTCATCGGCAACCCGGACCTGGTCCGCCGCCTGCGGGAAAATCTTCCGCTGGTCGACGCCCCGCGCGAGACCTATTACGGCGACGGCGCCGCAGGCTACATCGACTGGCCGACGGCGTAGCGCCCGGTAGGCTCAATGCCCGCGCCCTGCGGCCTCGATCCGCCGCCGCCCGGGCGGTGACCATCGCGCATTCATTCACCGCATCGGCGCCACACGCTCGCGAGCCAGGGCTGCTGTTCACGCGGCAGACCCGCCGGACGGTAGTAGTGTTCCAGCTCCGAGAAGCCGGCCGCTTCGAGGAATGCGCGCCATGTCTCCAGATCGTGATACACCCCGTATCGCCCCCGGTTCCAGCCTTCCTCGTTGTCCCCGCGCGGATTGGATGAGAACAGAACGCCGCCCGGTTTGAGCGCGTCGCGCAGTTCGCCGAGGACGCGCGGCAGTTGCGCGCGCGGGACATGAAACAGAGAGGCGTTGGCGAAAATGCCGTCGAAGTACTCCCCGGGCAGATTGAGCGCCAGGAAGTTCTGCTCCCAGACTTCGCAACCGCTGTGCCCGCGCGCCATCGCGGCCAGAGCCGGCGAACCTTCGACACCGATCGGGTCATGCCCGAGCTCGCGCAGCGCCACGAGATCGCGGCCCGGACCGCAGCCGAAATCGAGCATGCGAAACGGCGGCTCGCCGCGAATATGACGCAGCAGCGCGGCGATGTTCTGGCTCACGTCGTGATCGCGGGTGCCTTCCCAGAAGGCCACCGCACGCTCATCATAGTGCGAAATCGTCTTTTCGGTGACCAGTGCCAGCTCCTGGGGAATCGCTGTCATGGGAGTCGGATTGCCTGTCGTAGCGAAGCGGCGGCGCCCGCATGTCCTCGCCTGAGCGAAAACCAGTGAACCCCTGCGGCGGAGGCCCGGGCTCCGCGTCTACTGAGCGGACTCCTTGCCACCGATGAAGCGATAGACCACTGCGCCCAGAATGCCACCGATGATCGGAGCCAGCCAGAACAGCCAAAGCTGCGAAACTGCCCAATCGCCCACATAGACTGCAACGCCCGTGCTGCGCGCGGGATTCACCGAAGTGTTCGTCACCGGAATACTGATCAGATGGATCAGCGTCAGGCACAATCCGATTGCAATCGGCGCAAAGCCTTGCGGCGCCCGCCGGTCGGTCGCCCCGAGAATGACCAGAAGGAACATCATGGTCATCACCACTTCCGTGATCAGCGCCGCCTGCAGACCGTAGCCGCCCGGAGAATGGGCGCCATAGCCATTTGAAGCGAAGCCTGCCGAGACATCGAAACCCGCCTTGCCACTGGCCACGAGATAGAGCACGCCGCCGGCCACGATTCCGCCAAGGACCTGTGCAACGATGTAGGGCAGCAGTTCTTTTGCCGGGAAGCGGCCACCAGCCCACAGGCCGATCGATACGGCGGGATTGAGATGACAACCCGATATGTGTCCAATGGCGAAAGCCATGGTTAGCACGGTCAGACCGAATGCGAGAGAAACACCAAGCAGCCCGATGCCGACCTCTGGAAAGGCGGCCGCCAGTACGGCGCTGCCACAACCTCCCAATACCAGCCAAAAGGTTCCGACGAACTCGGCGCTGTATCTCTTCATTGGCTTCTCCCTGGTTTCCGTTCCATGATTTCCGCACCTGCGCCAGGCTCGTCGAAATCGCGGCAACAGCTGAATCTAGCATCCCCGGGGCGCGGCCTGTCGACCCGATCGATGATGTGAGTCAAGAATACCCCTGCCCATCCACAAGATAAAGCCGCCGCCATCGCCACGGCCGCCTGCAACACCCGATATCCGGCTGCTGGAGAGACTTCAGACCTGGCGTGCGCCATGAAGCTGACACAATGCGTGACGCACTCCGTAGACCGGGCCGGGGAACACACGCAGCCGATATTCCCTCCGGGGACAGACTCCGGCCATCATTCACCATCGTCGATTTTCACGCCCCCGCGCTGGCGCTTGCGCCGCCCCAGCAGCGACTTGTCCGTCAGTCTCCTCTGCGTGGCGGCCTTCCCCGGCCGCGTCGGGATCCGCCGCTTGCGCGTGGCCGCGGCGCCCTGGATCAGCTCGCGCAAACGCTCCAGCGCGTCATCCCGGTTCTGCTCCTGGCTGCGATGACGCTGCGCCTTGATGACGACCACGCCATCACGGGTGACACGACTGTCGCCGCAACTCAGCAGGCGATGCTTGTAGAACTCGGGCAGCGATGAGGCATGGATATCGAAGCGCAGGTGAATGGCGCTCGCGACCTTGTTGACGTTCTGCCCGCCGGCGCCCTGGGCACGGATCGCTTTCAGTTCGATCTCGTCCTCGGGAATTTCGACGGCGCGGGATATCCGCAGCATCAGGCCGGCGGCGAGACGATCGCCGCATCATAGGGATGCCTGCGAGTGATGAGTCCGGAGAGCTCGAATACATCGAGCAGACGCTCATAGTGCTCGACTGGAATCTGCGGATCGGGGCGCCAGCAGCCAAGGCGCTGATAGGCGGTAATGGTCGAACTCAGGACCGCGCGATCGATCGCCGGAAAGAAGTTTTCCGCGGCAAGCAGCGTCGCGATTTCATCGGCGTCACCATCGACGGCATGAAGGAGAGCGCGCCGGTAGGCACGCATGAACGCGGCGGCGGCAGGCGTCATCAGCCAGTCGCGCCGGGCGCAAAGACTGCTGAATGCAACCGGCCCGACCGAATCCCCCACCGCAGCCACCACATGTCCAAGCCCCTCGCGCTCGAGCTGCTGCGGCACCGGTCCCTGAAAGTGCGCATAGTCGGCAACACCATCACGGAAGGCGCGCTCGATAATCTCGACGCCACCCGCATCGACCACATCCAGGTCTTCGAGCGACATGCCATGGCGATGCAGCGCATAGCGGAACATGGCCAGCGGCTGGAAGAAATGATCGACGAGCACCCGCCGGCCCTTCAGGCTTTGCCAGGTGAAGCCGGGTTCGGGCCGGCGAGCCACGATGAAGAAACCATCACGGCTGTTGATCTGGGCAAAGTGCGCCACATTCACCGGTTCGCCGCGTTCAAGCGCGGGAAAGCTGGTCGCCACTGCGGACTGGGCGAGCTCACAGCTCCCGTCGACGATGCTGGCGGGCACGGTACGCTCCGGGGTGGCAACGCTGTAGGAAGGCTCCAGCCCTTCGGCGCGCAGGTAGCCGCCGGCAACCGTCAGCAGCAGCGGGGTGTAGAACGCCGAATGGCGCAAGGCCATGATGCGGATGCGGCTCATCTGCAGAACATCCCGGGCTGAGGTGAATGATCACGCGGATGCGGCCATGATGCGCTGGCGCCCGGGGGATCTCAAGCCGTGTACCGGACCGCCCCGCCGGCGGGCCGAATCACGACAGGCGCCAGCCCCGCCCGCGTCTCAATGTTCGCGGGTGGCCAGGAACTCGATCTCAGGCCAGCGCTCCATGGTCAGATCCAGGTTCACGCGGGTCGGCGCCAGATAGACCAGCTCACCGCCGCTGTCGATCGCCAGGTTATCGCTCAGCCGGTTGCGGAACTCGGCGAGACGCTTGTCGTCGTCGCAGCGAATCCAGCGGGCGGTGCTGATCTGAACGTTGTCATAGCTGCACTCGACCGAGTACTCGTTCTTCAGGCGCCAGGCGACGACATCGAACTGCAGCACCCCGACCGCGCCGATGATGATGTCATTGCCGAAAACGGGGCGAAACACGCGGATGGCTCCTTCTTCCGACAGCTGGTCGACACCCTTCTGCAGCGCCTTCATCTTCATCGGATCGCGCAACACGATGCGACGGAACAGTTCAGGGGCAAAATCCGGTATGCCGGTGAACTTCAGATCCTCGCCTTGGGTGAAAGTGTCGCCGATGCGGATGGTGCCATGATTGTGCAGCCCGATGATGTCGCCCGGCCAGGCCTCCTCGGTGCGCTCGCGCTCGGCGGCCATGAAGGTAATGGCGTTGGAGATCTGCACCTGTCTGCCCTGGCGCACGTGAT
Source organism: uncultured Chromatiales bacterium (assembly GCA_964581365.1). Taxonomy (GTDB): domain Bacteria; phylum Pseudomonadota; class Gammaproteobacteria; order SZUA-140; family SZUA-140; genus JAITWN01. The sequence goes on along the minus strand of CAZOOF010000022.1, from coordinate 25,182 downwards.
GGATCTTCATGCCGCGGGTGTAGACACCCGAGCAGACGCGCAGGAAGGCGATGCGATCGCGGTGGGCGGGATCCATGTTCGCCTGGATCTTGAACACAAACCCGGTGAACTTCTCTTCGTGAGGATCGACGACGCGGGTCAGGGTCGCACGCGGCAACGGCGCCGGCGCCCACTCGATGAAGGCATCGAGCAGTTCGCGCACACCGAAGTTGTTGATCGCCGAGCCGAAGAACACCGGCGTCTGGCGCCCGGCCAGATACTCGTCGAGATCGAACGGCTGACTGGCGCCACGCACCAGCTCGATCTCTTCACGCAAGTCGGCTGCCAACGGGCCAAGCAGCTCGTCCAGGCGCGGATTGTCCAGGCCTTCGATCATCTCCCCTGTCCTGATACGGCCGCCATGGGTGGCACTGAACAGCTGCACCCGGTCCTGCAGCAGATCGAACACACCCTTGAAGCTCTTGCCCATGCCGATCGGCCAGGTAATCGGAGCGCAAGCCATGCCGAGCACGCGCTCGATCTCGTCGATCAGTTCGATGGGCGGGCGACCGTCACGGTCCAGCTTGTTGATGAAGGTGACGATGGGCGTGTCACGCAGCCGGCAGATTTCCATGAGCTTGAGCGTGCGCTCTTCCACGCCCTTGCCGCTGTCGATCACCATCAGAGCGGAATCGACGGCGGTCAGAACGCGATAGGTGTCCTCAGAGAAATCCTGATGCCCCGGGGTATCGAGCAGATTGATTACCCGGTCCCGATAGGGGAACTGGAGCACCGAGGTGGTCACCGAGATACCGCGCTGCTGTTCGAGCGCCATCCAGTCGGACGTCGCGTGCCGGGCAGCCTTGCGCCCCTTGACCGCGCCGGCCAGCTGAATCGCGCCTCCGAAAAGCAGCAGCTTTTCCGTGAGGGTGGTCTTGCCCGCGTCGGGATGGGAGATAATGGCGAACGTTCGGCGTCTGGCTGTTTCTGATTGCTGTGACATGCAGCGAGGTCATCTGGCCGGCAAGACGCCGGCCTCGAAAGAGAGAGGCAGAATATTACCTGCTTCCCTGCCCGATCACAAACGATGGGCGATGCAAGGCGGCGGCCGGGCGGCTATAATGAGTCCGTTCTCCACCGACCCTGATGCCCTGCCGCCAGCCATGTCCACAGTCGCGCTAAATTCCGGCAATCGCCGCAGCGGCGCAGACCGCCGCCGGACCGGCTGGCCGGCGCTGCGCAACAGCCTGGTTCATCGTCGTCGGCGCGGCCCGAGACGGCCCGAAGATCTGGCGGGGCCAGGCTACTACGTCGATGTCGTGCCTGCCGGCGTGCTGATCGCGGCCGTGACCGTGCTGATCTGCTGCCTCGTAGACGCCGTATTCACCATGCGGCTGCTGTCGATGGGAGCCGTCGAGGTCAATCCTTTCATGAGGATCCTGATCGAGACCGACATCCTGGCCTTCCTGCTGGTGAAATTCGGCCTGACCGCGATCGCCACCGGCTTCCTGACCGCCCATGCCCATTTCCGGCTGCTGCGGCTGATGCGAGGCCGGCACGCGCTGTACGGCGCCGCCATCATGTATGGCGGGCTGATCATCTACCAGCTCGCGCTGATGCAGGTCTGACATGTGCCGGGCGGAATCGAGGTTCAGAGCCGGGTGCGAACCGGCCGGCGCCGCTGGGACTCTGTCATCAACCATACAGCCGCCGAACAGGGGACAGTCGTTACGATGATGGCGCTGTCACGCAAGGCGCTGTCCCTTGCCGGACTGTTCATGGTTTACACCTGCGCCATGGTGGTGGTGTTCGCGCTTGCGCTCGCCTCGTATCTGTCCCTGCGCACGACGGTGAAGACCTTCGAGACGATCACCGAACGCGAGTTTGTCGAACTGCGCCGTCTGTTCTATCTCCAGGACACCATTCGTCTGAGCTCCACGCCGATATCGCAATATGTGGCCTGGGGCAATCGCGATGAAGCTCATCTGTTCGACAACCAGGTCAAGGACGTCGATGAGCTGTTCAGCGAGATCCTCGAGCTCGAGCACATCCAGACCGAGCAGCGCACCCTGATCGAAGAGGCCCGTGGCGAATGGCGGCGCGGAGTCGCCGTGGGTCACGCCCTGTACGACATTCCCCCCGAGGACAAGGCCGATCTCAAGGCGGCGGAGGACATCTTCATCAATGCCATCACGGTGGCGGTCAACAAGCTGTACGAGGCGCACAATATCCGCATCCAGGAAACGGAGCGCGACAAGAACGAGGCCACCAGACGCCATCGCGCCAATCTGATCCTGACCGCGGTCATTTTTGCCGGCGGCATCTGTTTCTTCTTCTTCGCCAGCTACGTGCTGTCCAAGCACATCATCCGGCCGCTGCGCACCCTGCACGATGGCATCCGGCAGATCGGCGCGGGCGATCTGTCCTGTCGCATCGATCTGGACCTCGACAACGAAGTCGGTGAACTCGCGCGCGGTATCAATGCCATGGCGAAGCGCCTGCAGCAGGACCAGATCGAACTGGCCCAGCTCGCCATACGCGACAGCCTGACCGGACTGTACAACCGCCGCGAATTCGAACGCCTGCTCGGCGAGGAACTGCACCGTTCGGCGCGCTATCACCACCCGCTGTCGCTGCTCCTGATCGATATCGACAAGTTCAAGGAGATCAACGATGGCTTCGGGCATCGCGCCGGCGACCGCGCACTGAAGATGGTATCGTCCGCCATCCGCGAGATAAGCCGCAAGGGAGACATCGTTGCCCGCTACGGTGGCGACGAGCTGGCGGTGCTGCTGCCTGAAACGCCGGTCGACGATGCCATGGTGCTGGCGGAGCGCATCCGTAACCTCATCGCGGGGAAATCTCTGCCGGTAAGTGCCGACAAGGTCATGGAAATCACGCTCAGCATCGGCGTGGCGATGACAGCGGGAGAAATTACGACGAGCGAACAGCTCATCGATGCGGCCGATCAGGCGATGTATATCGCCAAGGCCGATGGCAGGAATTGCGTCCGTCGCGCGGACCCGGCGGGCGGCGATACCACGCAGCGCAGCCTGCCGATCACGCTGCCCTGATCCCAGCCAGAAAGACCGGGATCAGGGACGCGGATTTTACTGCTTCTCGATCGAGATCAGTTCGATGTCGAATATGAGAGCGGCATTCGGAGGGATGTCCTGGCCGGCTCCACGGCTGCCGTAGGCCAGCTCCGAAGGAATAAAGACCCGCCATTCAGCGCCCTCGCGCATCATCGGGAGCGCTTCCTTCCAGCCGTCGATGACTTCGTCGACGCGGAACGTTACCGGCTCTCCCCGTCCATGCGAACTGTCGAACTCGGTTCCGTCGATCAGCGTGCCCCGATAGTGCACTACTACGGTATCGCTCGGCTTGGGCTGCGCACCCGAGCCGGCCTTCTTCACCTCGTACTGCAACCCTGACGCGGTCTGCTTGACACCATCACGCCCGGCGTTCTGCTCGAGGAACTTGCGGCTTGCTTCCAGATTCTCGGCAGCCATCCGCTCACGCTGAGCGGCGCGGTCTTCCTGCATCTTCTCGATCGCGGCCATCATCTGCTGCTCGGTCATCTGCGCCTGATTGCCGCTCATGACGTCGCGGATACCCTGAGCGAGGGCGTCGAGATCCACATCCAGCTGATCGGCCTTCAGGCTGTGCCCGATCTGGAATCCGACCGTATAGCCGAGCTTCTGCCTGTCAGTCTCCAGCGCGGTTCCAGCGGCACCGGCTCCTCCCGCGGCGATCAGGGCCATAGCCGCCGCCAATCCCGTAAGCTTCGCTCTCATGGTGTGTCCTTATTTGCGGAAAAGTCGCGCTATGGTAACAATCCTCCCCGGTCGGCACCAGCGAGACCGGGGAGCGTCCATCAGCCGAGCCAACGGCGGGCGTTGCGGAACATCCTCAGCCAGGGACCATCTTCGCCCCATTCCTGCGGGTGCCAGGAATGCTGTACGGTGCGGAAACAGCGCTCCGGATGAGGCATGAGGATGGTGTAACGGCCATCGTCACTGGTAAAGCCGGTGGCACCGCCCGGCGAGCCGTTGGGATTGGCTGGATAGCGATCCGCCGGCCGACCGTGATTGTCCACGTAGCGCAGCACCGCCCCCGCGCTGATCGTCTCCTCGCTCTGGCCCGGATGCGGCGCCGCCCTGCCCTCACCGTGAGACACGACGATGGGCATCCGCGATCCGGCCATTCCGGCGAAGAACAGCGAAGGAGACTCGAGCACTTCGACCAGTGCCAGACGGGCTTCGAACTGCTCGGAGGCATTGCGCAGGAAGCGCGGCCAGTGTTCCGTACCGGGAATCAGTTCGCGCAGCTGCGAGAGCATCTGGCAGCCGTTACACACACCCAGGCCGAAGGTGTCACTACGCTGCACGAAAGCGGCAAACTCGTCGCGCACGCGCTCGTTGAACAGGATGGCCTTGGCCCAACCCGCACCGGCTCCCAGCACATCGCCGTAGGAGAAGCCGCCACAGGCCGCGATCCCCTGGAACCCCTGCAGCTGCACCCGCCTCGAAAGCAGGTCGGTCATGTGGACATCGACGCAACGGAAGCCCGCGCGGTCGAAAGCTGCCGCCATCTCGATCTGCCCGTTGACGCCCTGCTCGCGCAGGATGGCGACGGAAGGACGCGCACCGGTCGCGATGAATGGCGCCGCAACATCCTCAGACGGATCGAAGGTGAGCGCGGCAGACAGTCCGGGATCATTCGCATCCAGGATGCGTTCGTGTTCCTCTAGCGCCGTGCGCGGGTTGTCGCGCAGCGACTGCATGCGCCAGCTCGTTTCCGACCAGATGCGCTGCAGATGGGAGCGGGCGCCGGAATAGACTTCAACGCCATTCTCATGGAACGCAATGCGGTCATCGTTCGCGAGCGTGCCGATGCGATGGGTGACGCTGCCGAGTCCCGCCGCATGCAGGCGACTCGTCACCTCCGCGAGGTCGGCGGCGCGCACCTGCAGCACCGCGCCAAGCTCTTCGCTGAACAGCGCCGCGAACGGGTCGCCGGCGAGGCCATCGAGATTCACGCGCAGGCCGACGTGCCCCGCAAATGCCATTTCACACAGGGTCACGAACAGACCGCCATCGGAGCGGTCATGATAGGCGAGCGGCAGCCCGTCGCGGTTGAGCGCCTGAATCGCGGCGAAAAATGCTTTCACCATGCCCGGATCGTCGAGGTCCGCCGGATGGTGCCCGACCTGCTTGTAGACCTGGGCGAGACAGGATCCGCCGAGACGATTGCGCCCCTTCCCGAGGTCGATGAGCAGCAGTTCGGTATCGCCCGCGTCGCTGCGCAGCTGCGGCGTGAGGGTGCGGCGCGCATCGAGCACCGGGGCGAACGCGCTCACGATCAATGACAGCGGCGCCGTCATCTCGCGCGTCTCGCCGCTCTCCCTCCAGGCGCTGCGCATCGACAGAGAGTCCTTGCCCACCGGAATGGCGATGCCGAGCGCCGGGCACAACTCCATACCCACCGCCCGCACCGTATCGAACAGCGCGGCATCTTCACCCGGCTGCCCGGCGGCAGCCATCCAGTTGGCCGATAGCTTGATATCGCCGATTTCAGCGATGCGGGCGGCGGCGATATTGGTCAGCGCCTCACCAACCGCCATGCGCCCCGAGGCCGCGGGATGCAGCAGCGCGACCGGCGCGCGTTCGCCCATGGCCATCGCCTCACCCGCATAACCGCGGAAATCGGTCAGGGTGACGGCGACATCGGCGACCGGCACCTGCCATGGCCCGACCATCTGGTCGCGGGCCACCAGCCCGCCGACGGAACGATCGCCGATGGTGATGAGGAAGCTCTTGTCGGCGACCGTGGGCAGACGCAGCACGCGCTCCGCCGCATCGGCGAGCGTCATCACCGAAGTGTCGAGCTCCGGCTTTGGGAAGGGGTGATGCGTCACGTCACGCAGTGTCTTGGGCGCCTTGCCGAACAGCAGCGACATCGGCATGTCGACCGGCAGATTGTCGAACAGACCATCGCCGACGGTCAGGTGCTCATCGATCGTCACTTCTCCGACCACAGCCCAGGGGCAACGCTCGCGCTCGCAGATGGCCTCGAAGATTGCGAGATCCTCTTGGCTGATCGCCAGCACATAGCGCTCCTGGGACTCGTTGCACCAGATCTGCATCGGCGACATGCGCGGGTCGTCGCAGGGAATGGCCCGCAGTTCGATGCGGGCGCCGCGCGCGCTGTCGTGCACCAGCTCCGGCAGCGCGTTTGAAAGGCCGCCGGCGCCGACGTCGTGGATGGACAGAATGGGATTGGCGTCGCCGAGCTGCCAGCAGCGATCGATCACTTCCTGGCAGCGGCGCTGCATTTCCGGATTGCCGCGCTGCACCGAGGCAAAGTCGAGTTCGCTGCCGCTGGTTCCGCTGGTTGCCGACGAGGCCGCGCCGCCCCCCAGGCCGATCAGCAGAGCGGGACCGCCGAGCACGATGAGCTGAGCCATCGGCGGCAGATCCTTTTTGGCAATGTCCGCGGCGCGCACATTGCCGAGGCCGCCCGCCACCATGATGGGCTTGTGATAGCCGCGCAGGCGCAATCCGCCCGGGCCGGGAACGAGCTCTTCATAGGTCCGGAAATAGCCTGTCAGGCTGGGGCGGCCGAATTCGTTGCTGAACGCCGCCGCACCGATCGGAGCTTCGAGCATGATCTCCAGGGCAGAGGCGATGTTGGCCGGCTTGCCGTAGTCGGCTTCCCAAGGCTGGACTCCATCCGGCAGACGCAGATTGGATACCGAATAGCCGGCCAGTCCGCCCTTGGGTTTGGCACCGCGACCGGTGGCCCCCTCGTCGCGGATCTCGCCGCCGACACCGGTGGCCGCACCGGGGAACGGCGAAATCGCCGTCGGGTGGTTGTGCGTCTCCACCTTGATGTTGATATGGATGTCTTCCCGCACGTAGCAGTACTCGCCGCTGTCGGGATCCGGCTGCAGGCGATCGCCCTCAGTGCCGGTGATGACCGCGGCGTTGTCGCTATAGGCGGAGAGAATGCGCGCGGGGGATCGCTCGCTGGTGTGCCGGATCATGCGGAAAAGACTGTGCTCCTGCGCCTCGCCATCGATGACCCAGTCGGCATTGAAAATCTTGTGGCGGCAATGCTCGGAATTGGCCTGAGCGAACATCATGAGCTCGACGTCGCTAGGGTTGCGGCCGATGCCCTGGAAGCTCTCCAGCAGATAGTCGATCTCATCGGGACTCAGTGCCAGCCCCAGCTCGCGATCGATGTCGACCAGCGCCTGGCGACCGCCGGAGAGCACGTCCACCACGCGCAAGGGCTGCGGCTCGGCCTGACTGAACAGCGCATCGGCGTCTTCCGACGAATACAGTACCGTCTCGGTCATGCGATCGTGGAAGAGAGGGGCGACGCGCGCCAGATCGCCTTCCTCGAACGCCTTCCCTGGAACTGGCGCAAGCCGGTAGAGCACACCGCGCTCGATACGCCGGATATCGGTCAATCCGCAGATGTGTGCGATATCGGTCGCCTTGGTCGACCACGGTGTCACCGTGCCGAAACGCGGCACCACCAGCAGCGTATGGTCTTCGGCGTCCTGGTGTTTCGCGGCAGGTTCGCCGTATGCCAGCAGGCGATCGAGCACCGCCCTTTCATCGGCCGTCAGCGGCCGCTCCAAGTCCACGAAGTGCACGAATACCGAGGTGATGCGGTCCAGGGACGGCAGCACTTCGCGCGCGGCCGCGGTCAGCTTGTCGAGGCGAAAAGATGAATGTGCGGCGCTGCCGCTCAAACGTAGCATAGTCGGTCCAGATTCAGAGCTGCGGATCGCGACGAGCGCTCGCCCGTCGCATTACGAGTCGAGGTCGACGCCGAGACGGCGAGCGACTTCCTCATAGGCTTCGATGACACCGCCCAGGTCCTGCCGGAAGCGGTCTTTGTCCAGCTTGCGGCCGGTCTCGGCATCCCAGAGCCGGCAACCGTCGGCAGTGAATTCATCTCCGAGGAGAATGCGACCCTGGAAGCGGCCGAACTCGAGTTTGTAATCCACGAGAATGATGCCGGCATCGAGGAACAACTGCTTGAGCACGTCGTTCACCTCGAAGGTCAGTCGCTTCATGGTGGCGACTTCGTCGTCGGTCGCCCATCCGAACGCCCGGATGTGCGTTTCGTTGACCATCGGGTCGTGCAGTTCATCGTTCTTCAGAAAGAACTCGAAGGTGGGTGGATCGAGCTCCATGTTCTCGGGAACGCCGAGCCGGCGGCAGATACTGCCCGCGGTGCGATTCCTCACCACGCATTCGACCGGGATCATGTCCAGGCGCTTCACCAGCGATTCGGTATCGGACAGAATCCGCTCGAAGTGGGTAGGGATTCCCGCCCGCTCGAGCTCCTTCATGATGAAGGCGTTGGTCCGGTTGTTGATCGCCCCCTTGTTGGCAAGCGCCTCGACCTTGCGGCCGTCAAAGGCCGAGGTATCGTCACGGAAGCGCAGCACGAGCCGGTCCGGGTCGGAGCAGAGGAACACCGACTTGGCTTTTCCTGAATACAACTCCTGCTCGATCTGCATTTCGGTCTGCATATTTGGATCACCCGGTTCGGCCGGCGGGCCGTATCATTCAGAATTCAAAGCTTAATGCCGCGGGCCCAGCCCGTCCACTGGCTGGCCTCGGCGGGGTTCTCGCGGGCGGGGCCCTAGTCGGAGACCGGCACGCGAGCCGGCGGCCTCTCCAGTGCGCGCAGTGCGCCCTCATCCGACGGCACCTGGCTTGTATTATCAGCGGCCGGGCGCGGAATGGCCATCGCACCGGTGTAGACGGGGGTATCCAGATCCGCGGGGACGCTCAGCGGAGGAATCTCCTGACTCTCCAGATAGCGCATATCCTTCTTGACCGCGCAGCCGCCAAGGACTGCCGCCATGGCCAGCGTCAACGCTCCTGCAATCCAGACCCGAGGGGCGGGGAACGCAGCCGGCATCACAGCGCTCCCGCCTCGCGCAACTGCTGCTCGAGTCCCGGCCGGAAACGCTCGGCGAGTTCGGTGAGAGGCAGACGAATGCCGGACGGAATCATGCCCATCCGATGGAGAGCCCACTTCACGGGGATCGGATTCGATTCCACGAACAGACCGGTGTGCAGCGGCGCGATCCGCGCATCGATGCGCTCCGCTTCCTCGACGTCGCCACGCAGCGCCGCTGCGCACATTTCCTGCATCGCTCGCGGGACCACATTGGCGGTGACGGAAATCACGCCCTTGCCACCTCCCAGGATGAATTGACGCGCAGTCGCATCGTCCCCGCTGAACAGGTCGACGCGGTCCCCACAGGTGTCCAGCAGATCGGCAAGACGACCGAGATCACCGGTCGCCTCCTTGAGGCCCACGATATTGGGAATCTTCGCCAGGCGCCCTACGGTTTCCGGCAGCAGGTCACAGGCAGTGCGGCCGGGGACGTTGTACAGAATCTGCGGAATGGGAACGGCGTCCGCCACCGCCTTGAAGTGCCGGTACAGGCCTTCCTGGGTGGGCTTGTTGTAGTACGGAGTGACCAGCAGGCAGGCGTCGGCGCCGCCGGCCATCGCACACTGCGTCAGCTCGATCGCTTCACGAGTCGAGTTGGCTCCGGTACCGCCGATGACGGGCACGCGCCCGCGCGCCATCCTCACTACCTGCCGAATGACTTCGCAATGCTCCTGTTCATCGAGCGTGGCGGACTCGCCCGTGGTGCCTACCGCGACGATTGCACTGGTGCCGTTCGCAATGTGGAACTCGACAAGCCGGCTCAGGGAATCGAAGTCGAGCGCTCCGTCCTCGTGCATCGGCGTCACGAGCGCAACCATACTGCCGCGAAACATGTCATTCTCCGCTACTGACAGGCCACCCATATTACTGAGTGGCCATGCTCAACACAATCGCGCATCCAGGCCAGGCGGCGTTGTGAGGACGCCCCTGGCGGGGGTATGATCGGCGCCTGGTATACGGCCCACAACATGCGTGGAGGACTGCCTCATGAGCCGCATCGCCATCGGCGACGAAGTACCGGATTTTGAAGCCGTCGCAACCGGAGTCGGCAAGCTTCGCCTGTCTGATCTGCGTGGCCAGCACGTCGTGCTGTACTTCTATCCCAAGGACAAGACGCCTGGCTGCACACTCGAAAGCCAGGACTTCCGCGATCTGCATCCGCGCTTCAAGCGTGCGGGAGCGCGGGTTTTCGGCATCTCGCGGGACAGTCTCAAATCGCATGAGTCGTTCAAGGCCGCCCAGCAGATGCCCTTCGAGCTGATCTCGGATCCGGACGAGCAGTTGTGCTCGCTGTTCGACGTCATGCGTCTTAAGAACATGTACGGCAAGCAGGTGCGTGGCATCGAACGCAGCACTTTCCTCATCGATGCCGAAGGCCGTCTACGCCGTGAATGGCGCAAGGTGAAGGTGGAAGGGCATGCCGAGGAAGTACTGGAAGCGGTAAAGGCGCTCAATCGGGAATGAATCCGCGCTTGCCCAGCGCCGCCCCCGCTGGCGCCCCGGCGAGCATTCACTCAGCCCAACCGACCGCGTCGCCCGGATGCAGACCCAGGGTCTCGGCGGCGCTTCCACCGCTCACGGCGATCTCGACCAGGCCGTTGGCGTTTCCGTACCAGAAGGCCATTCCGGTGGGCACCTCGCCGTAGCGCGCCGCGTACCCCAGCGTATGCCCTCCAGCCACCAGGCGCGCGCTGGGCACCGCCTGCTCGGCACGGATGCCTGTCATCAGGTTCCCGTAGCCGTCCGCATAGACGATGGAGAACAGGTCTTCGGGCCACGAACGGTCGATCCGGGCCTCGGCGTCACAGCGCATGCCCGGCGGCAGTTCTCCTCCGGCCAGCCGGGCGGCGACCGGCGCAAACAGATCGCGCCCGTGGAAGGTGCGTGACAGCCGCTCCGGCCGCCACTCGATATCCCACCACTCCACGTCTCCCCGGGCCCGCATCGCCACGACATTGAGCAAACCGTTGTCGGGCCCCACGAACCACTGACGGTCGATGCGCAGCGCGCAGGCGGCGCGCTCACCACCTACACCGGGATCGACCACGCACAGGAATACCGCGGGTGGGGGAAAATCCTGGGCATAAGCGGCGAGCAGATAGGAAGCGACGCGAGGATCGCGGGGCGCGTCGGCGAACAGCTCGACTACGGGGCGTCCGGGATCATGACGGTAGAGCACCGCCTTCATCTGGCCAAGGTACGGGCCAGTCACGCCGAAATCGCAAAATACGACGATCAAGGTCTCTCACCGTCCGGAGCAGGCCGCCAGCCCACGCCCCGCGCCGTCACCGCCACCCTCTGCAAGCCCGCGTCCTTGCACAGCAGGCTCCAAAAACAAAAGCCTGTCGCCCTCACGGGCGGCAGGCTCCGGTTCATGGTCCCCGGCGGCATGCGCCGGCGACAGCGTCAGTTGTCGGATTCGCCCGCAGGACGATCCACCAGCTCGACATAGGCGAGAGGCGCACTGTCTCCCGGTCGGAACCCGCATTTCATGATGCGGAGATAACCGCCCGGACGGGACTTGTAGCGCGGACCGAGCTCGTTGAACAGCTTGGTGACCGCCGCGCGATCGCGAATGCGATCGAAGGCCAGACGCCGGCGCGGCGCGCCATCATCCTTGGCCAGCGTGATCAGGGGTTCGATCACCCTGCGCAGCTCCTTTGCCTTCGGCAAGGTGGTGCGGATGATCTCATGATGCACCAGCGACGCCGCCATGTTGCGGTACATCGCCTTGCGGTGACTGCTGTTACGACCCAGTTTTCTGCCAGATTTACGGTGACGCATTTGTCCGCCTCAAGCGTGTTCGGTCCCGAGCAAAGCGTCCTCAGATGGACGCCGACTCGTGTTCGTTTTCCTTGTCCTTGCCCTTAAGTCCCGCCGGCGGCCAGTTCTCCAGCCGCAGGCCGAGGGACAGACCATGGGACGCCAGGACGTCCTTGATTTCCGTCAGCGACTTCTTGCCCAGATTGGGCGTCTTCAGCAGCTCGACCTCAGTGCGCTGAATCAGATCGCCAATGTAATAAATATTCTCAGCCTTGAGGCAGTTCGCCGAGCGCACGGTCAGTTCGAGATCGTCGACCGGGCGCAGCAGAATCGGATCGATCTCTTCCGCCATCGTTACCGGCTCTTCCTGCTCCGGGCTCTCGAGGTCGATGAACACCGTCAGCTGATCCCGCAGAATCCGCGCGGCCTGCCGGATGGTCTCTTCCGGGTCGACGCTGCCGTTGGTTTCCAGATCGATGACCAGCTTGTCGAGGTCGGTACGCTGCTCAACGCGAGCGGTCTCGACCACGTAGCTGACACGGCGCACCGGGCTGAAGGAGGCATCGAGCAGCAGCCTACCGATCGGTCCGCCGGTCTCGCCGGCCTCTTCGCGCCGGGCGCTGGCGGGCTGGAAGCCTCTGCCGCGCTCGACCTTGAGGGTCATATTCAGGTTGCCGGCCTCGGTCAGGTGCGCGATGAGATGCTCCGGATTGATGATCTCAACATCGCCCACCAGTTCGATATCGCCCGCGGTTACCGGTCCGCTGCCCTTCTTCTTCAGGGACAGGGTCGCCTCGTCGCGGCCGCTCATGCGGATGGCCACGCCCTTGAGGTTGAGCAGGATGTCGATGACGTCTTCCTGAACACCCTCGATGCTGGTGTACTCGTGGAGCACGCCCTCGATTTCCACCTCGGTGATGGCCGCTCCGGCAATCGAGGAGAGCATGATCCGACGCAGGCTGTTGCCCAGAGTATGTCCGAACCCACGCTCCAGCGGCTCCAGCGTGATCCTGGCGTGGCGCTCGTTGATTGTCTGAACGTCCACCACCCGGGGCTTCAGAAACTCTGTCGCTGCGCTCTTCATCCAGTGCCTCTCTGAAAATGGTTAAACAAGCAGAAACCCAACGGCATCACTTCGAGTAAAGCTCGACGATCAGATGCTCGTTGATCTCTGCCGGCAGATCCTCGCGTGCAGGCGGTCCCTTGAACACCGCCTCCATCTTGTCCGGATCGACGTCCAGCCATTCGCACCCTCCCTGCTGCTGCGAGAACTGCATGGCAGCCTGCACGCGCAGCTGCTTCTTTGCGTCCTCGGTAAGCGCAACCACGTCATTCGCCCGAAGCTGATAGCTCGGAATGTTGACCCGCTTGCCGTTTACCAGCACCGCGTTATGGCGAACCAGCTGCCGGGCCTCGGAACGCGAGGCGCCTGCGCCCATGCGATAGACGACGTTGTCGAGACGCGTCTCGAGCAGCTGCAGCAGGATCTCACCGGTTGTTCCCTTACGGCGCGTTGCCTCCTGGTAATACAGGCGGAACTGCTTCTCGAGGATGCCGTAGATCCGGCGGACCTTCTGCTTCTCACGCAGCTGGATCGCGTAGTCGGTAAGACGGGTGCGTCGCTTGCCATGCTGCCCCGGAGGGAAGCTGCGCTTCTCGATAGTGCACTTGGCACTGAGGCACTTTTCGCCCTTCAGGAAGAGCTTCTCTCCCTGACGGCGGCACAGGCGACACTTAGCATCGGTATATTTGGCCACGATGATCTCTGCTCAGACTCTTCTTTTCTTCGGGGGACGGCAACCGTTGTGCGGAATCGGCGTGACGTCTGAAATGCTGCTCACTTTGAATCCGGCGGAGTGAAGCGCGCGTACCGCGGAATCGCGGCCCGGACCGGGGCCCTTGACGCGCACCTCGACATTCTTCATGCCGAACTCTTTCACCTTTTCGCCAGCACGTTCCGCGGCCACCTGGGCTGCGAACGGCGTGCTCTTGCGCGAGCCGCGGAAGCCCGACCCGCCGGCCGAGGCCCATGCCAGGGTGTTTCCCTGCATGTCGGTTATGGTGATGATCGTGTTGTTGAAGGACGCGTGCACATGCGCGATCCCGTCAACCACGTTCTTCTTGATACGCTTGCGGGTTCTGGTGGTCCCCTTGGCCATTACGCTGGATCCTGTCTCAGTTCCTGAAAGTTGTCATGCTGCCTGTTACTTGCGAATCGCCTTGCGCGGGCCCTTGCGGGTGCGAGCGTTCGTCTTGGTACGCTGACCGCGTACCGGCAGTCCACGCCGATGGCGCATCCCGCGGTAAGAGCCGAGATCCATCAGACGCTTGATATTCATGGAGACTTCGCGCCGCAGGTCACCTTCGACCTTGAACTTGCCGACTTCCGCGCGCAGAGCCTCGATCTCCCCTTCCGTCAGATCCTTGATCTTGGTCGTGGGATCGATGTTGGAAGCGGCACAGATCTGGTGCGCCCGGGTGCCGCCGATACCATAGATGGCGCGCAACGCGATCACCGCGTGCTTGTTCACCGGGATGTTTATGCCAGCAATTCGGGCCATGCTTTACTCCGCCTTCAATCCGATTCTATGACTCGCGCGGTTACGCCGATTCGCGAAAACCGCCCATTTTATGCTTGTAGACGCGACTAAGCAACACCAGCGACAGGATTCAGCCCTGACGCTGCTTGTGTCGGGCGTCCTTACAGATGATGCGGACCACGCCCTTGCGGCGCACCACCTTGCAGTTCCTGCAGATTTTCTTAATGGATGCCCGTACTTTCATTTCTAGCTCCTGTTACCGCTGTATGCCTGCTAGCGCAGGAGGCCGCTCCGGCCGCCCTTGAGGTTCGCCTTCTTTAGCAGGCTATCGTATTGATGCGACATCAGATGTGCCTGAATCTGCGCCATCATATCCATGACCACGACCACGATGATCAGCAGGGAGGTGCCGCCGAAATAGAAGGGCACTCGCCAGTACACGATCAAAAACTCCGGCAACAGGCACACTGCCGTGATGTAAAGCGAGCCGACCAGCGTCAGCCGCGTCATCACGCCATCGATGTAACGGGCAGTCTGTTCCCCGGGCCGGATTCCGGGGATGAACGCGCCCGACTTCTTCAGATTGTCTGCGGTGTCGTTCGGATTGAACTGCAACGCAGTGTAGAAGAAACAGAAAAAGATGATCGCCACCGCGAAGAGCAGCACATAGATGGGCTGCCCTGGCGACAGGGTGGAAGCGATATCCCGCAGCCACTCCATGCCTTCGGTGTTGCCGAACCAGCTGCCGGCCGTGGCCGGAAACAGAATGATCGACGAGGCGAAAATCGGCGGAATCACTCCCGCCATGTTCAGCTTGAGCGGCAGGTGACTCACCTGACCGCCATATACCTTGCGTCCCTGCTGCCGCTTGGCATAGGTCACTGGAATCCGCCGCTGCCCTCGCTCCACGAAGACCACGAAGGCGGTGACTGCTACTGCCAGCACCAGGAAGAACAGCACCGTAAACGTATGCAGCTCACCCGTGCGCGCCAGTTCCAGGGTGCCGCCGATCGCAGCCGGCAGTCCGACGACGATACCGGCAAAAATGATCAGCGAAATACCATTGCCCACGCCGCGCTCGGTCACCTGTTCGCCGAGCCACATGAGGAAAATGGTGCCTGACACCAGCGTCGTGGCAGCGACGATCCGGAAGGTCCAGCCCGGATCGATCACAACGGGCACGGCGCCTATGCGCTGCCCTTCAACCGCGATGGCAATACCGAGCGCCTGGAAGGCTGCCAGTCCGACGGTCAGATAGCGCGTGTACTGGGTCAGCTTGCGCCGTCCGGACTCGCCTTCCTTCTTCAGCGCCTCCAGAGTCGGCGACACCGCCGTCAGCAGCTGGATGATGATCGCTGCCGAGATGTAAGGCATCACTCCCAGCGCAAAGACGGACAGGCGCCCGAGCGCACCACCGGAAAACATGTTGAACATGTCGATGATGGTGCCCCGCTGCTGCTCAAAAAGAGCCGCCAGCGCTCCCGGATCCACCCCGGGGACCGGGATGAAGGCGCCGATACGGAAAACGACGAGAGCCCCGAGCACGAACAGCAGCCTGCGCCGCAGTTCGCTCAGTCCCGTCAGTCCTCCCAGACCGCCGCCCAGCGTTGACCTGGTCGCTGCCACTTACTCCTCGATCTTGCCGCCGGCGGCTTCGATTGCAGCGCGCGCGCCCTTGGTAACGGCAACACCGCGCAGCGTCACCGGCACTGTGATCTCGCCGGAAGCGATGACCTTGGCGCGGGCAATCTGCCCGGAGATCACATTTGCCTGCCGCAGTGCCAGCAGATCGATGACATCGGCCTTGACCTTCGCCAGTTCGTCCAGACGCACCTCAGCGTAGTCGCGAGCACGGCGGGAGGTGAATCCCACCTTCGGCAGACGACGCTGCAGCGGCATCTGGCCGCCCTCGAACCCGACCTTGTGGAAGCCGCCCGCGCGGGCATGCTGTCCCTTGTGACCGCGGCCGCTGGTCTTGCCCAGCCCGGAGCCGATACCCCGGCCAAGCCGCTTGCGCGCGGGTTTCGCGCCCGGCGCGGGCTTCAAATCGTTAAGGCGCATTATCCCAGCTCCTCGCACTTCACCATGTAGGAGATTCTGTTGATCATGCCGCGGGTGCACGGGGTGTCTTCGACTATCACCGAGTGGTGCATACGCCGCAGCCCCAGTCCCTGGGCACAGGCCTTGTGAGCCTGCAGGCGCCCGTGCATGCTGCGCACCAGGGTCACCTTCAGCTTCTTGTCGTTGCCGCCGCTCATCCCGTGATCTCCTCGACGGTCTTGCCGCGCTTGCTGGCGATCTCCTCGGGGCTCGACATCGACACCAGACCCTTCATCGTCGCCCGCACCACGTTCACCGGGTTCGAGGTCGAACCGATGCACTTGGCCAGCACGTCATGCACGCCCATAACCTCGAACACCGCGCGCATGGCGCCGCCGGCGATGATGCCGGTACCCGGAGAGGCAGGCTGCATGAACACTTTCGCCGCGCCGTGGGAGGACATCACCGGATACTGCAGCGTGGTTCCGTTGAGGTTGATGCGGCGCATATTGCGACGCGCATTCTCCATCGCCTTCTGAATGGCGGCGGGCACTTCGCGCGCCTTGCCGCTGCCGAAGCCGACCCGGCCCTTGCCGTCACCGACGACCGTCAGCGCCGAGAAGCCGAACTGACGGCCGCCTTTGACCACTTTGGCCACGCGACGTACCGCGATCAGCTTCTCCTGGAGTTCGTCGCCGCCTTCTGATGCTTCTAGTCTCGCCATGATCCTGCCCTTTAGAACTCCAAGCCGCCTTCGCGCGCCGCGTCAGCGAGCGCCTTGATACGGCCGTGATATCTGTAGCCGGCGCGGTCGAATGCGATCTTCGTCAGTCCCGCTGCACGGGCCCGTTCGGCGATCTTGCGACCGACCACGGCCGCCGCAGATGCGTTTCCAGTGTATCCTTCCAGCGCCGCCTTCACATCGGCATCCAGAGTGGATGCGCTGGCCAGCACCTCGCTGCCGTTCGGCGCGATCACCTGGGCATAGATATGCCGGGGCGTACGATGCACCGTCAGACGGTGAACGCCGAGCTCCCTGATCTTGGCGCGAGTACGGCGCCCGCGGCGCAAACGTGCCTGCTTCTTGTCCACCTGCGTTCTCCGCCCTTACTTCTTCTTGGTTTCCTTGCGCACTACCACTTCGTCGGAATAGCGCACGCCCTTGCCCTTGTACGGTTCCGGTGGACGGTAGGCTCTGATCTCCGCCGCCACCTGTCCGACCTTCTGCTTGTCCGTACCGCGGACCACGATCTCGGTCTGGCTCGGCGTCTCGATGGTGATTCCTTCCGGAATCGGGTACGCCACCGGATGCGAAAAACCGAGGGTCAGGTTCAGCGCCTTGCCCTGGACAGCCGCACGATAACCGACGCCAACCAGCGTAAGCCGACGCTCGAAACCCTGGCTCACGCCGACCACCATATTGTTGACCAGCGCCCGCGTGGTGCCGGCCATGGCATGGGCATGATGACCCGTGCCGGCCTGCCGCACCTGCAGAACGCCATTTTCCTGGACGACTTCGACGTTGCCGTCGAGCGCAAAGCTCATTTCACCCTTCGCGCCCTTGACCGCGACGGAGTCGCCGTTAACCGTCACTGTAACTCCGGACGGAACCTCAATAGGCTTCTTAGCAATTCTGGACATGGCGACTCGTCACGAAACGTAGCAGATCACTTCGCCGCCATGACCCGCCGCGCGCGCTGCGCGATCCGTCATGACGCCGGCCGAGGTGCTGACCACCGCGATGCCCAATCCGCCCATTACGCGCGGCAGCTCGCTGCGGCCCTTGTAGATCCGCAGGCCCGGGCGACTGACCCGCTCCAGGCTGCTGATCACCGGCTTGCCCTGGTAGTACTTCAGATCGATCACCAGCACATCCTTGCCATCCTGCTGCTCGACGCGGTAGCCGGACACATAGCCTTCGTCCTTCAGAACGTTGGCGATCGACACCTTCATTTTCGACGCCGGCATCGACACCTGCGCGCGTTCGTTCCGCTGAGCATTGCGGATGCGGGTGAGCATGTCGGCGATTGGATCAGTCATTGTCATATCTAGGTCAACCAGTTTGTAATTTGCGCCGCACGAAGACGATTACCGTCAGCGGGACCGGCAAGGGTCACTACGGTCCTTACCAGCTCGCCTTGACCAGCCCGGGCACATCGCCGCGCATTGCGGCCTCGCGCAGCTTGTTGCGCGCCAGGCCGAACTTGCGGTAGTACCCGTGCGGACGTCCGCTGAGCCGGCAGCGATTACGAATCCGCGAACGGCTGGAATCGCGCGGCAGCGAGTGGAACTTGCGCCAGGCCTCGTCCCGCTCTTCGTCACTGAGATTCGGATCGAGAAGCTGCGCCTTCAGCGCGCGCCGCTTGGCGGCATACTTCTCGACCAGCTCGCGCCGCTTGATATCCCGATTGATCATCGACTTCTTGGCCATTGTCCTACCTCAGTTCCTGAACGGGAAGCTGAAAGATTCGAGCAGCGCCCGCGCTTCCGCGTCGGTGCGGGCACTGGTGGTGATGACGATATCCATACCACGGACCGCATCGATCTTGTCATAGTCGATCTCGGGAAAAATGATCTGTTCCCTCACGCCCATGCTGTAGTTGCCGCGTCCGTCGAACGCACGACCGTTCAGTCCACGGAAGTCCCGAATGCGGGGGATCGAAATATTGATCAGCCGATCGAGAAACTCGTACATGATCTCGCGACGCAGCGTAACCTTGCAGCCAATGGGCCAGCCATCACGAATCTTGAAACCCGCGATCGACTTGCGAGCCAGTGTAACCACCGGCTTCTGGCCGCTGATCTTCTGCATGTCGCCCACGGCGTGCTCGATGATCTTCTTGTCACCGACGGCTTCGCCCAGCCCCATGTTCAGGGTGATCTTGGTAATGCACGGCACCTGCATCACGCTCGCGTATCCGAAGCGCTGCATGAGCTGCGGCACCACCGTCTGCCTGTAATGTTCCTTGAGTCTAGCCATAACCGTCAGGTGTCCAGAACTTCGCCGTTCGACTTGAAATAGCGCACCTTGCGCCCGTCCTCCAGCGTCCGGAAGCCGACACGGTCAGCCTTCCGGGTCACCGGATTGAAATGCGCCACGTTGGAGACGTGAATCGGCGCCTCCTTTTCGATGATGCCGCCCGCCACGCCGCGGCTCGGGTTGGGGCGCATGTGCCGCTTGACCATGTTCACGTTCTGCACGAGCACGTACTCGTCGTCCAGCACGCGGATGATCGTACCCCGCTTGCCCTTGTCCTTGCCGGCGGTGACGACGACGTCGTCATCCTTCCTTATCTTTCTCATGCCTGCTCTCCGCGCCGCTCTGCCGTCACAGTACTTCCGGCGCAAGCGAAATGATCTTCATGAACTGCTCACTGCGCAGCTCACGCGTCACCGGGCCAAAAATGCGCGTGCCGATCGGCTGCTTCTGGTTGTTGAGCAGCACTGCGGCGTTCGTATCGAAGCGAATGACCGAGCCGTCCGGACGCCGAATGCCCTTGCGGGTGCGCACGACGACGGCGTCGTAAATCTCGCCCTTCTTCACCTTTCCGCGCGGAATGGCTTCCTTGACGCTTACCTTGATAATGTCACCAATGCCGGCGTACCTGCGCTTCGATCCGCCCAGCACCTTGATGCACATCAGTTCACGGGCACCACTGTTGTCCGCGACCTCGAGTCTTGTCTGCATCTGAATCATCGTACCGTCTCCAGGCTCCTAACGCCTTCAAACCCCTTCAGCGCGGCCGATGACCTTCACCAGGCGCCAGGACTTCGTCTTGGACAGCGGACGCGACTGCTCGATAACGACCGTATCGCCCTCGCGGCACTCGTTGGCCTCGTCGTGGGCATGCAGCTTGGTCGAGCGCCGCACGTACTTCCGATAAATCGGGTGAGGAACACGCCGCTCGACGAGCACCGTGATGGTCTTGTCCATCTTGTCGCTGATCACACGTCCGGTAATCGTGCGTACCGTCTTGGCCACTTCGGTCATGACGCTTCGACCTTCCTCTGCTCGTTCATTACGGTGCGAATGCGCGCGATCTCGCGACGCACCTCTTTCACCCGGTGCGGCTTGCCCAGCTGTCCGGTACCCTTCTGCATGCGCAGATTGAACTGTTCACGCAGCAGATCGAGAAGATCCCGTTGCAGATCCTGGGCAGTCTTCTTCCTCAGTTCACTTCCCTTGGTCATAGTATTGTCCGCGTAACGAATGTCGTCTTAACCGGCAACTTGGCAGCGGCCAGACGGAATGCCTCGCGCGCAACCGACTCGGGCACGCCGGCCATCTCGTACAGGACGCGGCCGGGCTGCGTCAGCGCAACCCAGTACTCGACGTTACCCTTACCCTTACCCATACGCACCTCGATGGGCTTCTTGGTCACGGGCTTGTCGGGGAACACCCGAATCCATACCTTGCCGCCGCGCTTTACGTGGCGGGTCATGGCCCGGCGAGCAGCCTCGATCTGGCGGGCCG
This sequence comes from uncultured Chromatiales bacterium, assembly GCA_964581365.1. Classification (GTDB taxonomy): domain Bacteria; phylum Pseudomonadota; class Gammaproteobacteria; order SZUA-140; family SZUA-140; genus JAITWN01. The sequence goes on along the minus strand of CAZOOF010000022.1, from coordinate 4,395 downwards.
TGATGCGGCCACGGTCGACCGCCTTCAGGCCGTACTCGCCGAAACTCACATCAGCGCCGCTGGTGGCGGAACCGCGGTTCCGTCCCTTGTGCTGCTTGCGGTACTTGGTCCTCTTAGGCTGAAGCATTTCGATTCTCCACTAAATCAAACGGCCTCGGCCTTGCCGTCGCCGGACGCACCCGCATCCTGGTGAGCGCCACGATCGAAGACCTCACCCTTGAACACCCAGACCTTTACGCCGATCTGGCCCGAGGGCGTGTTCGCCTCGGCGAACCCGTAATCGATATCCGCGCGCAGCGTGTGCAGTGGCACGCGACCCTCGCGATACCACTCACTGCGCGCAATTTCGGCGCCATTGAGCCGTCCCGCGACGTTGACGCGAATGCCCTGGGCACCGAGCCGCATGGTGTTGGTCACGGCGCGCTTCATCGCGCGGCGATACATGATACGCCGCTCGATCTGCTGTGCGATGCTCTCTGCGACCAGCTGTGCATCCAGCTCGGGCTTGCGGATCTCTTCGATGTTGATCCGCACGTCCACAATGCCCATCATCGCCGTGACTTCGCGACGCAGCTGCTCGATGTCCTCGCCCTTCTTGCCGATCACCATGCCAGGACGCGCGGTCTGAATGGTGATGTGCGCGTTACGCGCCGGCCGCTCGATCTGGATGCGGCTCACCGAAGCCTGCGACAGCTTCTTCTTGAGGAATTCGCGAACCCGCAGATCCGTCAGCAGGTAGTCGGGATAGTCCTTTGAATTGGCATACCACTTGGACGTCCAGTCCTTGACGATGCCGAGCCGGATACCCGTTGGATGTACTTTCTGCCCCATGACGTCTCTCTTTCCGTCTACTTGTCGCTGACGGCCACGGTGATGTGGCTGCTGCGCTTCATGATCCTGTTGCCGCGACCCTTGGCGCGCGCCCGGAAACGCTTCAGCGTCGGGCCCTCGTCCACATAGATCTTGGACACCTTGAGCTCGTCAATGTCCGCGCCGTCGTTATGCTCGGCATTGGCAATGGCCGACTCCAGCACCTTCTTGACCAGCAACGCCGCCTTCTTACGGCTGAACGTCAGCACGTTCAGCGCATTGGCGACCGGAAGCCCCCGGATCTGATCAGCGACCAGGCGGCACTTCTGGGCCGAGATGTCTGCGTTTCTGCGCTTGGCGATCGTTTCCATGTTTCCGCCTTACCTTGTCTTCTTGTCCGCAACATGCCCCTTGAAGGTGCGCGTCGCGGCGAACTCACCCAGCTTGTGTCCGACCATGTTCTCGGTGATCAGCACGGGCACGTGCTGACGACCGTTGTGCACCGCAATGGTCAGACCGACCATATCGGGCAGCACCATGGAACGCCGGGACCAAGTCTTGATGGGCCGCCTGCTGTTCTCGGCAACCGCCTGATCCACCTTCTTGATCAGGTGCAGATCGACGAAAGGCCCCTTCTTGACTGAACGTGGCATCTCTAAACCTCTCGCTTACTTCGCCTTGCGCCGGCGCACGATCATGCCGCCAGTACGCTTGTTGTTGCGCGTCTTGTGCCCCTTGGTCGGCTTGCCCCACGGGGTCACCGGATGCCGCCCACCGGAGGTGCGTCCTTCACCACCACCGTGCGGATGATCGACCGGGTTCATGGCAACACCTCGCACCGTTGGGCGAATGCCGAGCCAGCGCTTCGCGCCGGCCTTGCCAAGCGAGCGCAGTGCGTGCTCGGAGTTGCCGACTTCGCCCAGCGTCGCGCGGCACTCGACCAGGATGCGGCGCATCTCACCCGAGCGGAGACGAATGATCGCATAACGGCCTTCACGCGCCACCAGCTGCGCGGACGCCCCGGCGCTGCGTGCCAGCTGCGCGCCCTTGCCCGGCTTCAGCTCTACGCAGTGAATCTCACTGCCAACGGGAATATTCCGGATCGGCAGGCAGTTGCCGCGACGGATCGGCGCCTCGCTGCCCGAAAGCAGCTCATCACCCGCGCTCACGCCCTTGGGCGCGATGATATAGCGACGCTCACCGTCGGCGTAAAGCAGCAACGCGATATTCGCGCTGCGGTTCGGATCGTACTCCAGGCGCTCAACCCGCGCAGGAATCGCATCCTTGTCGCGCTTGAAGTCAATGACCCGGTAGTTGCGCTTGTGCCCGCCACCGACATGGCGCACGGTCACTCGACCGTTGTTGTTACGGCCACTCTTGCGCGTCTTGCTCTCGACCAGCGCCGCGTGCGGGGCACCCTTATGCAGCTCCGGGTTGACCACCTTCACCAGGAAGCGCCGTCCGGCGGATGTCGGTTTTGTCTTTACGATCGCCATTTCTCAGCCAATCCGTCTCGGGCCGCTCGCTTACTGCGCGCCCATGAAATCGATGTCGAAGCCCGGCTTGAGGGCGACATAAGCCTTCTTGTAGCCCGAACGCCGGCCATGGATGGCGCCGACGCGCCGCGTCTTGCCCGGTGTGTTGACCACCTGGACGCTGTCCACTTCCACCCCAAAAAGATGCTCGACCGCCTGCTTGATTTCCTGCTTGTTGGCGTCGGGCACCACACGGAACACGAACTGCCGGTTGCGGTCAGCGGCCGTGGTTGCTTTCTCCGACACGTGCGGAGAGAGCAGAATCTTCATCAAACGCTCTTGGTTCATGCCAGCCGCTCCTCGACCTTGCGCAGCGCGTCAGCCTCGATCACTACCCGGTCGAAACGCACCAGGCTCACCGGATCGATGGAGGCCGTGTCGATCACCTCGACCTTGTGGAGATTGCGGGCGGCCAGATAGACCGTCTCGCTGATCTCATCGGTCACCAGCAGCACGCGTCCTTCCACGCCGAGTTCCGCCAGCCGCGCGATCATCGCCTTGGTCCGAGGCTCGGTGACACCGATGCTCTCGACGACCAGCAGGCGGTCCTGCCGCAGCAGCTCCGACAGGATTGAACGCATCGCGCCGCGATACATCTTGCGGTTGACCTTCTGCGAATGATCGGCGGGCACCGCGGCAAAAGTCTTGCCGCCTCCACGCCACAGCGGGCTGCGAATACTGCCGGCGCGGGCGCGTCCGCTGCCCTTCTGCCGCCACGGCTTGATGCCACCGCCGCGGACCTGGGCGCGAGTCAGATGCGCACGGGTGCCAGCACGCGCTCCCGCCATATAGGCGGTCACCACCTGGTGCACCAGCGCCTCATTGAACGGGCAGGCGAAATTCGCGTCCGAAACGGTAACGCTCGCCGAAGAACCTACCATGCGAATATCCATGTCCTTCATCCCTCCCGACGCGCCTTGACCGAGGGACGGATGATCACGTCACCACCAGGGGCGCCAGGAACTGCTCCCTTCACCATGAGCAGATTGCGCTCGGCATCCACCCGGACGACCTCCAGGTTCTGCGCGCTGCGCGGCACCGCGCCCATGTGGCCGGCCATCTTCTTGCCCTTGAGCACGCGGCCCGGCGACTGGTTCTGACCAATGGAGCCCGGCACGCGATGCGACAGCGAGTTACCGTGGCTGCGATCCTGGCCCGCGAAGTTGTGGCGCTTGATGGTACCCGCGAAGCCCTTGCCTCGGGTGATACCGCTGACATCAACCCGCTGACCGGCGGCGAACAGATCGGCGCCGATCTCCGAGCCGACCTCGATACCTTCGCCTTCGCCATCGGACAGCCGGAACTCCCACAATCCGCGACCGGCAGCGCTACCCGCCTTGGCAAAATGTCCTGCCATCGCCTTGGTGACGCGCGAAGCCCGGCGCGTGCCCGTGGTGACCTGAAGCGCGCGATACCCATCGCGCTCTTCCGTCTTCACCTGGGTGACGCGATTCGGCTCGACCTCGATCACCGTCACAGGCACGGAGACGCCTTCTTCGGTGAAGAGACGGGTCATGCCATGTTTGCGACCAACTACACCTATCGTCATTGCTGAACTCCCTCGACCAATCCGCCCCGACGTCAGTGCAGCTTGATCTGAACGTCGACGCCGGCGGCCAGATCAAGCTTCATCAGGGCATCGACGGTCTTGTCGGTCGGATCGATGATATCGAGCAGACGCTTGTGCGTCCGGATCTCGTACTGGTCCCGCGCGTCCTTGTTGACGTGCGGAGAGATCAGGACCGTAAAGCGCTCCTTGCGGGTCGGCAGCGGAATCGGCCCCTTCACGTGAGCCCCCGTACGCCTCGCCGTCTCCACGATCTCGCGCGCAGACTGATCGATCAGGCGATGATCGAACGCCTTGAGGCGGATCCGGATCCTTTGACTCGTTGTTGCCATAATCTGTTTTTACTCTGTCAATTAAGCTGCGACGGAAAGCTCAAAGAGCGAAGGGGGTTCAAACGGGCCGGGAAGCGTCAGCTCCCTGCTCCCTCGTCTCTTCCTTCTCTCCCTTCCCTTACTCGATCACCTTCGACACCACGCCCGCGCC
>CAZOOF010000021.1:0-33147 GCA_964581365.1 uncultured Chromatiales bacterium | reverse complement strand
GGCGATCAGCGCGATATGGCTGAATATCAGCTCCGCGATCTCCTCGGCGGCCGCCACGCCGGCCGGCGTCACCTGCAGCGAGATGGAGAACACACCCTCGGCGTCCGTCATGCGGCTGCCGCCGGCGCTGAGACTGGTGATCCACCCCCGCTCGGTGAGCAGGGCATGAAGGCTGCCGGCGCCCTCGTGGCCGAGCAGATGCGCCAGATAGGCGGTCGGCTTGCTCAGGCTATAGGACGCGTCCCAGGGGAAGGCGAACTCCAGGCGCAGCAGACGCTGCTCCTTGAACGGAACCACATCGAGCCGCTCCGGCCCCTGGCCGGGCGCGCGCAGGGATGCCTCGATCCGGCGCGGCTTGCGCTCGGTGTTGGGGATCGCGCTCATCCGCTCTTCGATCATCGCGCGCAGCCGCGGCAGCGGTTCGGCGCCGATCACCACCAGCGTCATCAGGTTCGCGGAGTAATGCCGGCGATAGAAATCGATCACCGCATCGCGCGCCGACTCGCCCTCGCGGTCACCGAGGGTCTGCAGGTTGCCGGTGGAGAACTTGGCATACGGGTGCGCAGGGTTGACGGTTTCCTTGATCGCATCGTTCAGGCGCCGGCCGTCGTCGCGCAGGCGCAGCCGGTACTCGGATTCCACCGCCTGCATTTCGCGTTGCACGTACTCGGCGCTGAACAGGGGCGAGATGAAGAACTGGGCGAAGCGGTCGAGAGCGCCATCGAGGTGATCCCGGGAAACATCGAAGAAGTAGATGGTGTGCTCGGGGCCGGTGACGGCGTTGGCGTGGCCGCCGTGACGGGTGATGTACTCACGGTAGTCATCCGGCTCGGGGTATTTTTCGGTACCCAGGAACAGCATGTGCTCGAGAAAGTGAGCGAGGCCCTGACGGTCGGCCGGATCATCGTAGTGGCCGACATCGATGTTCAGGGCGGTGGCGGCCATGTCCGTCTCCGGATCCGATACCAGCAGCACGCGGAGCCCGTTCTCGAGCTGGAGATACTCGTAGGCGCGATGGTCTTCCGGACTGCGGATCAGGTCCGCCGCTTTGGCAGCCGTGGTGTCGAACAGCAGGGTCAGCGACATCATGGCGATCAGAATCCGGGCTCTCGTGAGTGGAATGTTCATCAGACGAATCCGCAGGTCCGGCTCGGGGCCTATGGGTTTGCTCGTAAGGGTTCCTCCGTAGTACGCCACAGGCTCCGGGCGCATGTCAAAAAAACTTGAATATTCAGTTTTATAAGCTCGTCATGTCGCTGCTGGGCGACAGAAACGATCAGGCGTGCGGGGCAAATTTCCCGCTCAGGGTGAAATGACCGGCAGGCTGCTGTCAGGGATCCGACCGCTGTCAGCCGCAGCGCCCGGGCGGACGGTCGCGGACATCAGGATGCGGCGCGGTGGAGGGGCGTCGGGATGAGGCCAGGCGACGCTGATTTCGACGCGCAGGGCTTCGCCCGCGGCGGTCAGCTCGATCTGGCGCCAGTAGACCGGCTGAGGGTCCGAGGTGTCGTCTGCAGGCGGCCAGCGGGAAGTTTCCAGCCCGGGGACCAGCGCGCCGGCACGGAGGACGGTGAGCGTGGTTTCCAGGCCCTGTTCGGCCCATGCGCTGGCGAAGCTGTGTTCCGCAGCCAGCCGGCTGTCACGGATCAGGGTGATGTGAAGCGCATGCAGGGAAGCGATCGCGCCCGCGGCGATGAGCAGGGCAGCCAGGGCTTCCACCATGAGATAGCCCCGCTCGTGCCGCGAAGCCTGTCGCGCCGCCCCATGCGCGCAGCGGTCAGAAATCATTCCAGCTGCCGGGAATGCGCACATAGCTTCCGCGCTGTGTCAGCGTCTGCAGGGCATCGGGCTGGTAATCGATCGTCATCGGACCCTGATGCACTGCATCGCCGGCAATGACCATGGCGCCGTATACGGTGATGCTGCCGTTGCCTTCCTGCAGCGTGCCGTCGACGTACAGCAGGCCGTGCATGGTGAGCATGCCGCGCACTTCGAGGTCGCCGGCTACAATGAGCAGCCGCGGCGCGGCTGCGCTGCCGTAATCGGCGCTGCCTTCGATGATGGTGCCGTCATCCGCTTCCAGCCACTCAAGATCGGCATGCCAGGTGGACAGCGCCCGCAGGGTGTCGCGCTCGCGCGCGAACCAGTGCTCGAAGGCGGCGTCGCGGTCGTGAGCGGCGAGCACGCCGTGCCGGTTGCAGACCCCGGCAGGCGGGCAGCGGAGAGGGCCGGGCGCATCGAGCAGCGCTGCGGGCGCGGTGAAGTCGCCACCGCTCCAGGCGAGAACATCACCGGACGCGCTGCGCAGACTGACCTCCCCTGGCAGCGATACCGCGCGATACGCGATCAGCGGCGCCGAAGGGATGGCGGCCAGCCATGGGTGCAGCCGCGCCTGCAGGCGCTGGCGACGAACGCCTCCGCTCCCGTCCAGCGCTTTGGCTTCGATCTCCACCAAACGATGCTGGAAGGGAAGCAGAGTCTCGTTGTGGATGTGAGTTTCGTAACGCCAGCCGCCTTCAGTTCCGGCCGGTCCGGCAACACGAAAGCGGCCGTTGTCGTCGAAATCCGGCGGCTCATTGTCGAGCAGGATCGCCGACTGAAGCAGCGCGGTTTCCAGCGCCGTTCCGGCTGCCGCGAACAGTTCCCGCGCCCGCGTCTCCCCACCGGCAAGCTGCAATGCCGTCAGCTGCGACTGCGCCACCCAGAGGGCGAGGATCGCCATGCAGAAAAGCACCAGGGCAGTGATCGGAAGAATGCTCCCAGCGCCCTTGCCCGGCGATGCTTCAGTTGATTTCATCGTTGCGCACATCGGCGGCTCCGGCGAGAGTGGCGCTAAGGCCAGGTTCTTCAGTCAGCGCGGCCGTGAGCGCGTAACGCACGCTGCGGGCGGTGACGGTTCTTCCGTCCGGGAGGCTGCGCTGGTGAGTCTCCAGCGCAAAGGCGAGCCCGCTGACGGTGATGCTGGCCGGATCGGTCATCGCCCACCACACGCCTCCCTCGCAGTCGGCGCAGCCGCCCGCACCGCAGCTGTCGCTGCTTTTCATCTGCAGGGCGCCGCCCCGTAGCCGCAGGCCGAAACGCTCGTCGTTCCCCGGCACGCCATCGCTGGAGTTTGCCTCGCGCTCATAGCTGTAAAGGATGCAGTCCTCGTCGATGATGCGGATATCGGTGTAGCCGTTGCTGGCGCCGTTCAGGATCTCCCGCGCGCGGCTCCAATAACCGGCGCGTCGCAGTTCTCCCGTAATGAGCGCGGCGGCCTCCGCCAGCGCCCGATGCAGGCGGGCCTCGGCGAGCAGCGATCTTGCCTCGCCGGTGTGGAGCGCATGGGTGTGCAGTAATCCCCCGAGGATGAAGATCCCAATGGCGCTGGCGATCAGCAGTTCACTCAGGGTATGTCCGCGCAGGAGCGATCGCGGTGCGAGCCATGGGCGCCGGCCTCGGTTCAGCATGGCGGGCGCGCAAAGGCGGGGGAGGCGCAGCTGCGGATGCGCCCGAGGCTGCTGACCACCAGTTCCGCCCGTCCCGCCCGATTCCGCAGTTGCGCCGTGCCCGGCGTGCCGGTGCCGCGCGGCGGGTGGAAGGCGGCGGCGCCAGCCGGAAAGTTGCTGCTCAGGCTGACTCCGGGAAAGCGTTCGCTACTGATGACCGGCGCCTCGTGCTCGCCGAGACGGCATGCGCCAGGCTGCAGGCAGTCGCATGCTCCGCCGTCGCTCAGGGCGAGACACCAGCGGTTTTCGTCCGCATTCACGGCGACGCTGATCGCCGCGCTGCGACGCAGTGACTCGGCGCGTGCCGAGTGAAACACATCGTGGACCGCGGTGGCGGCGGCGCGCAGCCGCTGGCGGTCGACGAGTCCGGAGAAGGCAGGGATGCTCGCGGTCGCCACGATTGCCAGCATCGCCAGCACCATCAGTGTTTCGATGAGGGTGTATCCACGCCAGGTTTCCATGCGCAATCCTTCCTGTGGCGAGTTGATGTGCGCCGCCGGCATGACTACGATCCCGGCGCAAGCCATGCAGAGCGATTGAAGCACGCGCGAACGCGCTGCGGAGAGGGCGGAAACGGACGCGTGCCCAGCCATGGATGGCCGAACGATGAGTGGGAAGCACGGGAAGAAGAGAGCGGGATGGGCGTCCGGCATGACGCGCGGTGACGCAGCGATGGGAATCACCCTGATCGAGCTGCTGACTGCGATGGCCATCATGGCGGTGCTGGTGACGATTGCCTGGCCCGCATACACCGACAGTCTGCGCAAGGCGCGGCGCATGGACGCGGTGACCGCGCTGCAGCAGGTCCAGATGCGTCAGGAGCGATACCGCGCCGGGTACCACCGTTACGCCGAGCATCTGGTCGAGCTCGGCTATGCCGGCGAGGAGGTGGATTCGCCGCAGGCGCACTATCGCCTGCGTCTGCTCGAGCCGGCGACAGCCGAAGCAGGGTATCTGGCGGTCGCCGAACCGCGTCCCGGGAGCGATCAGGCCCGTGACGCCTGCGGAGCCTTTGCCGTCGATGCTGCCGGTCCGGTTCCGGGCCAGCCGGCCGACCCTGACTGCTGGCCGCGATGAATCCGGTATGCTGACGCCATCCTGCGATGAGGAGTGAAATGTGCGTGTACTGACCCTGTGGATTCCGGGGCTGTCAGGTCCCGAGCGTGGCGCTGCGCTGGCTTTCGAGGGACTGGAGCTCGGTGAGCTGGCGCGGCTCTATGCGCGCGGGACTCGCCGGGAGCATCCCCGGCGGGAGGCGGAGAGCGCTCTGGCAGGTCTTTTCGGTCTGTCCGGCGATGATGTGCCCGTGGCGCCTCTCGCCCTGCTCGGGGAGACTGGAGAACGCCGCGCCGGCTATTGGCTGCGCGCCGATCCGGTGCATATCAGTGCGGGCATCGACCGGACGGTGATGGGAGGAACCTCGACGCTGGCGATCAGCGCGGCCGAGGCGCAGGCGCTCTGCGCCGAGATCGCGCGGGAAATGGCCGAAGAGGGGCTGCTGCCCCAGGCGCTGGCGCCATCGCGCTGGTACATGAACTGGCCGGATTCGCCCCGGGTACGGTTCACGCCTCTGCCCATGGTGATTGGCGCCGATCTCTATCCGCATATGCCTGAAGGCGAGGATGCGCTGGCATGGCGGCGGCTCATCAATCATGTGCAGATGGTGCTGCATGCGAGCCCGGTCAACGCCGCGCGCCGGGCGGCCGGCCAGCCGGAGATCAACGGCTTGTGGTTCTGGGGCGGGGGCGAGCTGCCGACGGCCGGCTCCGCTTCACCGGTCTCTCGCACCATGGTGTGGAGCGATGATCCCTATGTGCGCGGCCTCGCGCTCAACTCCGGCGCCCAGGCCGCAGCCCTGCCCGAGGGTGCCGCCGCCTGGCTGCACGCCGCCGCCGATGGCGATCATCTGCTCTATATGGACGTGTTGCGCGAGCCTTTGCGTCTTGGCGCCATCGAGCGCTGGCGTGAGCTCGTTACCGAAACCCATGAGCGCTGGATTGCTCCACTCGCCGCCGCGCTGCGCTCTGGCGCGCTCGCGGGGCTGCGAATTTGCCCTGGCGGCGGCACAGCGTATGATGTCAGCCGGCGGGGGATGCGCTGGCGCTGGTGGCGGCGCGTCCGTCCCGTGCACAGATACAGGCCCGACTGACCTCCTGCATGAACGATATCGTGATTCGGCGGCGTGAGGCGCCGCCCCAGGCCGTGGACTGGCCCCGCGATCTGCATCCAGTGCTGCGCCGCGTCTATGCGGCCCGCGCCGTGCGTTCGGCCGCCGAGGTCGACTGCGCGCTGGGACATCTGTATCCGCCGGAAATGCTTTCCGGTTGCGAGCAGGCGGCGGAACTCCTCCACGCTACCCTGGAGCGGGACGGGCGCATCCTGATCGTCGGAGACTTCGATGCCGATGGCGCGACCAGTTGCGCGCTTGCGGTAAGGGCGCTGCGTGCCCTCGGTGCGAGAGACGTCGGCTATCTGGTGCCCAACCGCTTCGAATACGGCTATGGCCTTACTCCCGAGATCGTCGCCCTGGCGGCGCAGCGCCGGCCAGCGCTGATCGTGACCGTGGACAATGGCATTTCCAGCATCGAGGGCGTGCGCGCCGCAAATGCGCTGGGCATCCCGGTGCTGGTGACCGACCATCACCTGCCCGGGGCCGAGCTGCCCGCGGCTGCGGTCATCGTCAATCCGAACCAGCCGGGAGATGATTTTCCCAGTAAGCATCTGGCCGGCGTCGGGGTGATCTTCTACGTCATGCTGGCGCTGCGGCGGCGCCTGCGCGATTCGGGCTGGCTCGCCGCCCGGGGACTGGTGGAGCCGCGGCTTGCGGATCTGCTGGATCTGGTCGCGCTCGGCACAGTGGCAGATGTCGCGGTGCTGGATCGCAACAATCGCATCCTGGTGGCGCAGGGCCTGGCCCGTATCCGCCGTGGGCTGTGCTGTCCTGGCATCCGTGCCCTGGCCGAAGTCGCGGGCCGGCGCTGCGAGCGCCTGAGCGCTGCCGACCTCGGCTTTGCCCTCGGCCCGCGTCTCAATGCCGCCGGACGTCTGGAGGACATGTCGCTGGGCATCGAATGTCTGCTCGCCGACGATGACGGACAGGCGCAGGCCATGGCACAGCAGCTCGACGGGCTCAACCGGGACCGCCGTCGCATCGAGCGCGAGATGCAGACACAGGCGCTGGCGTCGATCGACGAGGCCGCGCTGGGTGATTGCGCCGCTGCTTCTGCGGTATCGGTATGTCTGTATCACGAGGACTGGCATCAGGGCGTGATCGGCATCCTCGCTTCACGTATCCGCGAGCGTACCCATCGGCCCGCGATCTGCTTCGCTCCGGCTGGTGACGGTGAAATCAAGGGCTCGGCGCGGTCGATTCCCGGCCTGCACATCCGCGACTGCCTGGAAGCGGTGGCGGCGAGCTGTCCAGGCCTGGTGCCGAAGTTTGGCGGCCATGCGATGGCCGCGGGGCTGAGCCTGCGCACGGAGGATTTTCCCGTCTTTGCCGCCGCTTTCGAGGACGAGGTGCGGCGGCGCGTGGATCCGGCGGAGCTGCGCGGGGTGATCTATAGCGATGGCGAACTCGCCGCCGACGAGCTCAGTCTGGATGTCGCCCGGCTGCTCCAGGACGCCGGTCCCTGGGGGCACGGCTTTCCTGAGCCGATGTTCGATGGCGCTTTCCATGTCAGCGATTGCCGGCTGGTCGGCGAGCGGCATCTGAAAATGCGGCTCTCTCATCCGGGCAGCGGACAGGCGCTGGATGCGATCGCTTTCAATCGCGAGCAGGACTGGGATCGCGCCAGCGCCGGTGGCCCCCTGCACATCGTCTACCGGCTCGACGTCAACGAGTACCGCGGACGCTGCAGCGCGCAGCTGGTGGTCGAGCACATAGCATAGGGAACGGGCCCGGGAGGAGGATAGGGGGCGCGGTGCGTCCTGCATGCCCGCGGCCCATGCTCAGCTTGTTTTCAACTTTTTACCGCGCTTGCTGTACAATTTCCTGTTTCCCACGTTCGTTCCAATGGATTCCACGATGCTTGAACTCAACGCCGTCACCAGTCAGATCAAGGATATGCGGGCAAGGCTCGCTGACCTGCGGAGGTATCTTTGACGTCGATCGACGCCAGGAACGTCTGATCGAGGTCCGGCGTGAGCTCGAGGATCCCAAGGTCTGGAATGACAGCGCGCGCGCGCAGGAGCTCGGCCGGGAACGCGCCCAGCTCGAGCGGGTGGTCGACACCTATGTCGTTCTCGAGCAGGGGCTGCGCGACGCCGCGGAACTGATCGAGCTGGTCGCCGAGGAGGACGATCCGGACACAGTGGCCGCGGTCGCCGCCGATCTGGAGAAGCTGGAGAGGGAGCTGAAGACGCTCGAGTTCCAGCGCATGTTCTCGGGTGAGGCCGACGCCAACAACGCATTCCTCGACATCCAGGCCGGATCGGGCGGCACCGAGGCTCAGGACTGGGCCGAGATGCTGCTGCGCATGTATCTGCGCTGGGGCGAGCGGCATGGTTTCAAGACCGAGATCATCGAGCTTTCGGCGGGCGAGGTCGCGGGTATCAAGAGCGCCACCGTCAAGTTCGAAGGCCCTTACGCCTATGGCTGGCTGCGCACCGAAACCGGTGTCCATCGCCTGGTCCGCAAGTCGCCTTTCGATTCCGGCAACCGTCGTCATACCTCGTTCGCTTCGGTTTACGTCACTCCTGAAATCGACGACAGCATCGAGATCGAGATCAATCCCGCGGACCTGGAGGTCGACACCTACCGGGCGAGCGGCGCCGGCGGTCAGCACGTCAACCGTACTGAGTCGGCGATCCGGATCACGCACGTGCCCTCGGGTATCGTCGTGGCTTGCCAGAGCGACCGTTCCCAGCACAAGAATCGCGCGACCGCCATGGCGCAGCTGCGCTCCAAGCTCTACGAGCTCGAACTGAACAAGCGCCGCGCCGAACAGCAGGCGCTGGAAGAAACCAAGAGCGACATCGGCTGGGGCAGCCAGATCCGCTCCTACGTGCTCGACCAGTCCCGCATCAAGGACCTGCGCACCGGAGTCGAAACCGGCAACCCGCAGGCCGTCCTGGATGGTGACCTCGACCGGTTCATCGAGGCGAGCCTGAAAGAAGGACTGTAACGTGAGCCGGTGAGGGACGGGCGCAACCGCCTCCGGGCGCCATGCCTGGCCTTCGCCACTCCTGACCGAAGTGACGTGATCGCGGTGACGAGGACATGACCATCGATACATCCGACAATGAACAGATAATCCTGCGCCGCGAGAAGCTCGGCGAGTTGCGCGCGCGCGGCCTGGCCTATCCGGCGGAATTTCGCCGCGATGCGCTCGCCGCCGGTCTGCACTCCCGTTACGGCGATCAGGACGCGGCATCCCTGGACGCGGAACCCCATCGCGTGAAAATCGCGGGACGCATGATGACCCGCCGGGTGATGGGCAAGGCGGCGTTCGCGCATCTGCAGGACATGTCGGGTCAGATTCAGGTCTACGTGCAGCGCGATGTCATTTCGGAAGCCGGATACGAAGACTTCAAGAAGTGGGACATCGGCGACATCCTCGGCGTCGAGGGCGTGGTGTTCCGCACGCGCGCGGGCGAGCTGTCGGTGCGGGTGGAGGCGATCCGGCTGCTAGCCAAGGCCTTGCGGCCCCTGCCGGAGAAGTATCACGGCATCGTCGATACCGAGATCCGTTACCGTCAGCGCTATCTCGATCTGATCATGAACGCGGAGGTGCGCGAAACTTTCCGGCGTCGCAGCCGGATCGTGGAGTTCGTGCGCCGCTTCCTCGTCGAACGCGACTTCCTCGAAGTCGAGACGCCGATGATGCAGGCGATCCCCGGCGGCGCCGCGGCGCGGCCGTTCGTCACCCATCACAATGCGCTCGACATCCCGCTGTACCTGCGCATCGCGCCCGAGCTCTATCTGAAGCGCCTGGTGGTCGGCGGTTTCGAGCGGGTGTTCGAGATCAATCGCAACTTCCGCAATGAGGGCGTGTCCACGCGGCACAATCCGGAATTCACCATGCTCGAGTTCTATCAGGCCTATGCCGAGTATCACGAGCTGATGGATTTCACCGAGGAGATGCTGCGCGGACTGGCCCGTGAGTTTTCCGAAGACGGCATCATCGAATATCAGGGGCAGCGTCTGGACTTCAGCCATCCGTTCCGGCGCCTGACCGTGCGCGACGCCATCATCGAGTACAACCCCGGCCTCGACCCGGCCGTGCTCGACGACCGCAGCCGCCTGGCCGAGGTGCTGAGCGCGATGCGTATCAAGGTCAACGAGAGCTGGGGTCTCGGCAAGCTCCAGCTCGAGCTTTTCGAAGCGACGGTGGAGGAAAAGCTTGCCGATCCGACCTTCATTACCGCCTATCCGACCGAGGTGTCACCGCTGGCGCGGCGCAACGATGCCGATCCGGAAGTGACCGACCGCTTCGAGCTGTTCATCGCCGGGCGTGAGATCGCCAATGGCTTCACCGAGCTCAACGACCCGGAAGACCAGGCCGAGCGTTTCCACCAGCAGCTGGCCGCGCGTCACGCGGGCGACGACGAGGCGATGCTGTTTGACGCCGACTATATCCGCGCCCTCGAGTACGGCATGCCGCCTACCGCGGGCGAGGGCATCGGCATCGACCGGCTGGTCATGCTCTTCACCAATTCCGCTTCCATCCGGGACGTGCTGCTGTTCCCGCTGATGAAGCCGGAGACCTGAGCGCACAAGCGGCGTGCGCGAATCTGTGCCCACGCCGGAATCCGCTTGAACCGCGCATGGAACAGCCCATCATCGGCTTTCATCTGGACGAGGAACATCACTGGGTCGCGGAGCTGGCCTGCGGCCACTTTCAGCATGTGCGCCATGATCCGCCCTGGACCGAAAGGCCCTGGGTGATCACGGCCGAGGGCAGGGCGGAAAAGCTGGGTGTGCTGCTGAACTGCAAGAAGTGCGATGCCGGAGCGCCGCCGGACCGGAAGTGATCCCGTGTGAATGACCTGGGCGGCCGCTCAGGCGGCCAGCAGCAGCCGTACGCCGTGAATCTGTTCCCTGGCGTTTTTCATCGCATCGATGCTTTCTTCCGGGGTGAGCGCCAGACGGCGGAAGGCGGGGATCGCAGACCAGTCGTGGCGCGTATGCGGATGATCGGTGCCGATGTAGCTCAGGAGGTTGGCTACGATCACTACATCGGTGTGATCGGCGGGTGTTCCGGGATCACGGTCGAGGTTTTCGTGTTCGGCGACTGCTGCGGCCAGCTCGGCGGGGAATGACCAGCTGCGCAGCATGAGCACGCCGACGCGCGGATGCAGGAGTTCGATGAGCCGCTCCAGCGCGCCCTCATCGCTCGCGATGTCCGGCGCCAGCTCAGCGTATTCGATGATCGGCAGCTTGCCGATGTCGTGAATCAGGCCGGCGAGCATCGATTCCTCGGCATTCAGCGCGGTGTAATTGCGGGCGATGAACCAGCTCAGCGCTGCGACCATCATGCCGTGTTCCCGGTGTCGCGCCAGCATGCGCTTCTTGTGATCGGTGGATACGCGGACCTGGTAGAGCTGTTCCATCGCCAGGCTGGTCACCAGATTGCGCACATTGCTGTTGCCCAGCCGGGTGACGGCTGCCTGCACATTGTCGATGGTATGGCTGGTGCGATAGAGCGGGCTGTTGACCATTCTAAGCAGCCGGGTCGTGAGCACCGCATCGGCGGAGATGGCGGCGGCGATGCGCGCGGCCGGAGTGCCGGGGGTATCGAGCAGCTTGCGCACCTTGAGGGCGACATCGGGCAGAGAGGGCAGCACCACCCGGTTGGCCTGAATGTCGGTCACCAGTTCCTGCCAGAAAGTTTCGATCTGCCTGGTACGCATAGGGTTCATTCCGCTCTGGATGTCCCTCTTATCGGCGAGACGGGATAAATGTGAAGCGGCGTTTCGAACCCGCAGGTCCGTGCGGATGATGTCGTCTCGGGAGAGTGCGATCAGTCGCCGGCGGCCAGGTACGGCAGATCGCGCAGCGCCAGCGCCCGGTCCGGGGTCAGATGCAGGCTGCCTTCCGCCGCCTGGGTCTGGGATACCGAAGCCAGGCACAGAAAGCCGCCGTTCGGATCCGGGGCGGCGAGGACGATGTGCCCCGCGGCCTGGTCTGCGCTCTGCGGTCCGTACACTGGCGCGCCGGGGGCGGGCGGCTCGCCGGGGCCGGCGGCGAGATAGCAGCGGCGCTTCACGGTCCCCCGGTAGTGAACCCGCGCGACGATTTCCTGGCCGGTGTAGCAGCCCTTATCGAAGGAAATGCCGCCCAGCAGATCGAGATTGAGCGCCTGGGGTATGAATTCCTCCTGGGTTTCCGGCAGCACCCGTGGCAGCCCCGAGAGCACGTCGAGCATATCCCAGGCGGGTGCGCCGGCAGGGCGCGCCCTGGTGATCAGCTGCGGCCACAGGGCGATGAGCGCAGCCGCCGGCGCCAGCAGCATGAAGCGGGGAAAGATGCCTGGCAGACGGACCAGCATGTATTCGTTCCGGTGGGCAACGCCGCCGGTTTCGGCCGGAACCGGGAGGCCTGCCGATTCCAGCAGCGCCGGGGCGTCCGGGCCGGACAGACCCAGGGCCGCGAGCGGAGCAGTCTGCAGCGTCACCTGTGCGCGCAGCACGTAGCGTGACAGCCGGGTAAGCGTCGTCGAGAGCAGGTTCGCCGGCAACTGCAGCACATAGCGCTCGTCACGGCGCAGTATCCAGGGCAGCGCCAGCAGGCGGCCCTTGGGCGTGCAATAGCCGCCGGGAAGGCTGTGGTCCGCATCGATCAGACGCATGTCGCAGGTAAGCTGACCTTGCAGGAAGCTCGTTGCATCGGCTCCCGCCGCCTCGATGAATCCGCTGCCATCGAGCGGGCATACGATGTTGCCGTCTCGCGCCGCGCGCAGTTCCTCCGCCGGGGCGCCGAAATGCGCCGTGCGGCCATCCGCGCCCGCGGTCGCGCCCGCCGGCTGCAGCAAAGCCTGCAGTTCCTGATTCGTTCCCCGCTCGTCCTGCGTCATCGATGACATCCTCTGTGTCCGGAATTCCAGCCACCGAATCATAGCAAAAGGCATACGGGTGGTTCGCATGGCCAACACCGCCACTGAGTGGCTACAATGCAGGCGATGCCGAACCAAGCCCAGCGGCCGGTGTTTCTGGATCTGTTGCGCATTCGCCAACCGGTGACTGCGCTGCTTTCTATCGGGCATCGCCTGAGCGGGGTGCTGATGGTGCTGGCCGTGCCACCATTCGTCTGGCTGTTCGATCGCTCCCTGGCGAGCGCCGAGGGTTACCGGCAGGCGCAGGCTCTGCTCGGGGGCCTGCCGGCTCGTCTCGCCCTGCTGCTCCTCATCTGGGCGTTTGCTCATCATTTCTTTTCCGGTATCCGCTATCTGCTGATGGACGTCGATGTCGGCGCCGACATCGAGCGCGCCCGCTTCAGCGCCCGGCTGGTGTTTCTCGCCGGCCTGATCGTCTTTCTGGCCGCTGCGGCGGTGCTGCTGTGAGCCGTCGAGCCCAGGGCCTGCGGGCGTGGCTGTGGCAGCGCGGCAGCGCCGTCTATCTGCTGCTCTACACGCTGGTCGTGGGCGTGCTGCTGTCGTGGCGTCCGCCGGCTTCGCATGAAGCATGGCGCGCCTGGATGGCGCAGCCGGCGATGACGCTGGCGACCGCCATATTCGTCTGGGCGCTGCTGGTCCACGCCTGGGTCGGCGGGCGCGATGTGCTCATCGACTATGCGCGGCCTTTGGCGCTGCGTCTCACGCTGCTCGCAATCCTCGGGCTCATGCTGGGAGCTTCGGGATTGTGGGCGCTGAAGGCGCTGCTGAATTTGCATCTGGGAAGCTGACATGGCGACGATGCCGGAACGGCGCAGATTCGACACCCTGGTGATCGGCGCGGGGGGAGGCGGGTTGCGCGCTGCGCTGCAGCTTGCCCAGGCCGAAGCCTCGGTCGCCGTGGTGTCCAAGGTGTTCCCCACCCGCTCCCATACCGTTGCCGCCCAGGGTGGCCTCACCGCGGCGCTCGGCAATGTGCTGCCGGACAACTGGCACTGGCACATGTATGACACGGTCAAGGGTTCCGATTACCTCGGCGATCAGGACGCGATCGAGTACATGTGCCGCGCGGCTTCGCGCCTGGTGATCGAGCTGGAACACTTCGGTGTGCCCTTTTCCCGCCTCGACAACGGGAAGATCTACCAGCGACCCTTCGGCGGACAGAGTCAGAACTACGGCGGCGAACAGGCGGCGCGCACCTGCGCCGCCGCGGACCGGACCGGGCACGCCATCCTGCATGCGCTCTATCAGCAGAACATCCGCGCCAAGACGCATTTCTTCGACGAGTACTTCGCCATCGACCTGCTGCGCGACGACGAGGGCTATATCCTCGGGGCGCTGGTGCTCGAGATCGCGACCGGCGAACCCCTGATCATCGAGGCCAAGACGACCCTGCTCGCCACCGGGGGCGCCGGGCAGCTGTACCGCACCAATACCAACGCCAGTATCAATACCGGCGACGGCATGGCGATGGCGCTGCGGGTGGGCATTCCGCTGCAGGACATGGAGTTCATCCAGTTCCACCCGACCGGTATCGCCGGCAAGGGCATGCTCATCACCGAAGGCGCGCGCGGGGAGGGCGGTTACCTGGTGAACGCGGACGGGGAGCGCTTCATGGAGCGCTATGCGCCGCATGCGAAGGATCTGGCCAGCCGCGACGTGGTCAGCCGCGCCATCGCCACCGAGGTGCGCGAAGGACGTGGCTGCGGCCCCGACGGCAGCCATGTGCTGCTGCGCCTCGACCATCTCGGCGACGAGGTGATCCGCAAGCGCCTGCCGGCAATTCGCACCATGGTGCAGACCTTCCTGCACATCGACCCGGCCCATGATCCGATCCCGGTGTTTCCGACCGCCCACTACATCATGGGCGGCATTCCGAGCAACCGCTTCGGCCAGGTAGTGGTGCCGGAGCGGGAGGGGCCGGAAGAGCCGCTCCCCGGGCTGTATGCCGTGGGGGAGTGCGCCTGCGTGTCGGTGCACGGCGCCAACCGGCTCGGCGGTAATTCACTGCTCGACATCGTGGTGTTCGGGCGGGCGGCGGGAAATGACATCGTTGAATATCTGAAGGAAGCGCGCTATCACCGGCCGCTGCCTGAGAAAATTCTGGAGCGGCCGCTGACGCGGCTGGCGCGTTGGGACCGGCGCCAGGGCAGCGAATCGATTGCCGGCCTGCGCAGCGAGCTGCAACGGACCATGGAGACCTACTGCGGGGTGTTCCGCAACGAGGAAGTGCTGCAGCAGGGGGTGGCCGAGGTGCTGAAGCTGCATGAGCGGATGGCGCACGCGCGGCTCGAGGACCATAGCCGGGTGTTCAACATCGCGCGGCTGCAGGCTCTGGAGCTGGAGAATCTCATGGACATCGCTCTGGCGGTGGTTGCCTCGGCGCTGGCGCGCCGGGAAAGCCGGGGTGCGCATTCGCGCATCGATCACCCGGAACGCGACGACGAACACTGGTTGAAGCATTCACTCTATTCCCGCGAAGGCATGCAGATCGACTACAAGCCGGTGCGGATGAAGACGCGGACGGTGGAGCCGTTTCCGCCGCAGCCGCGGGTGTATTGAAAGCACGGGAGCCGCCGCCATGGAAATGCGCTTTTCGGTGTTCCGCTACAACCCGGAGACGGACGAAGCGCCGTACATGCAGGATTATGAGCTGAGCGATTTGCGCCTGGACATGATGCTGCTCGATGCGCTCAAGCTGCTCCGGGCGCAGGACGAGACGCTGGCCTTTCGCAGTTCCTGCGGGGAGGGCGTGTGCGGCTCCGACGGCATGAACGTCAACGGTCGCAACATGCTCGCCTGTACCACGCCTCTGGCTCGCCTGACGGCGCCGGTGATGATTCGTCCGCTCTCGGGTCTGCCGGTGGTCCGTGATCTGGTCGTGGATCTCAGCAATTTCTGGCGCCAGTACCGCGAAGTCCAGCCCTGGCTGGTGCGCCACGATCCTCTGCCCGAGGTGGAGCTGCGCCAGAGTCCGGAGGATCGCGAACGGCTCGACGGGCTGTACGAATGCATCCTCTGCGCCTGCTGTTCCTCGGCCTGTCCCTCGTACTGGTGGAATCCGAATCGATTCCTTGGCCCCGCCGCCCTGCTGCAGGCCAGCCGTTTCATCGAGGACAGCCGCGATCAGGCCACCGCCGCGCGCCTGGACCGGCTGGATGACGCCTACAAGCTGTTTCGCTGCCACACTATCATGAACTGCGCCGATGTCTGTCCGAAGGGATTGAATCCGTCGAGAGCCATAGGGCAGATCAGACAGCGGATGTTGAAGCAGTTCATATAAGGGCGGATAAAAGAGGAACGGTTCATCTGGTCTTTTCTCTTCCGGGGGAAACCTTGAGCGCTGGAATCGATCCCTCTGCCAACCCTGGGCGCATCCTCTGGCAATGCCGCCGGGGGATGCGTGAGCTCGACCTGCTGCTGCAGGACTTTCTCGAGCGCGCCTATCCGACGCTGGACGAGGCTGCGCGGGCGGCGTTCATCGCCCTGCTGGAATGTCCCGATGCGTTGCTGTTCGACTACCTGATGGGAGGGGTCGTCCCCAGCGATCCGGCGCTCGCCGATGTCGTCCGGCGCATACGCGACACCGCTGCGCCTTGAGTTTAGGCCCTCGCGCCGGCTGGCAGCTCTGATGGGCGCCATCCATGGCAGCGCGGGCCTGCTTCCATGGGCTCTGCCGGTGCATCCGGCGGTGGCGGTGCTCGGCTCTGCGGTGGTTCTGGCGGCCGCCGCGAGAGTGTGGTGGCTGCACCTGGGAGGGCCCGCCGCCGTCAGTTCGCTGCACTGGGATGCGGAGGATGTCTGGCATTTTCGCCGTCGTGATGGCGGCTCCGAGCGGGGCCGGCTTCTGCCGCAGGCCTATGTGCATCCTCGCCTCGCGGTCCTGTGCTACGCCGTCGAAGGGGAGGAGGCCGCGCGCCGCAGATACCGGCTGGGAGGCTGGGTCGGCGCCGGCCGGGTTCTGGTCCTGACTCCGGACTCCTGTGTCGATCCGGACGGCCTGCGGCGTCTGCGGCTGAGGCTCAGGCTGATGTATTCTGATTAAATACAGAAAGTAGGGGTGTAAACTTCAACGGGATTATGCGATCCGCTTGCCCGCCTCACTCGTTGGTCAGGATGGTGGGCTCAGCGACATCCTTCATCTTCGGGTAGTCGAGGTTGTAGTGGAGGCCGCGACTTTCTTTCCGTTGCAGGGCGGAGCGGATGATCAGTTCCGCGACCTGCACCAGGTTGCGCAGTTCGATCAGGTCGCGGGTGATGCGGAAGTTGCCGTAATACTCGTCGATTTCCTGGTGCAGGAGTTCCACACGGTGCAGGGCGCGCTGGAGTCGCTTGTCTGTGCGGACGATGCCGACGTAGTCCCACATGAAACGCCGCAGTTCGTCCCAGTTATGGGCGACCACCACTTCCTCGTCGGAATCGGTCACCTGGCTCTCGTCCCAGGGCGCCAGTTCTTCCAGTACTGGGACGCTGCCCAGTCGTGAGCTGATGTCCTCGGCGGCGGAGGCTGCGAACACCAGGCACTCGAGCAGGGAGTTGCTGGCCATGCGATTGGCGCCATGCAGCCCGGTGTGCGCGATCTCGCCGATGGCGTAGAGGCCGGGGACGTCGGTCTGTCCATTCAGATCGGTCATCACCCCGCCACACATGTAGTGCGCTGCTGGCACCACCGGAATCGGCTCGCGGGTCATGTCGAAGCCGAGCTCGAGGCAGCGCTGGTAGATGTTCGGGAAATGGCTGCGGATGAACTCGGCGGGCTGGTGGCTGATGTCGAGGTAGACGCAGTCGATGCCCAGCCGCTTCATTTCGTAATCGATGGCGCGGGCGACGATGTCGCGCGGCGCCAGCTCGGCGCGCGGATCGAAGCGGTGCATGAACCGGCTGCCGTCCGGCAGCAGCAGCCGGCCGCCTTCCCCGCGCACGGCTTCAGAGATAAGAAACGATTTAGCGTCAGGATGATACAGGCATGTCGGGTGAAACTGGATGAACTCCATATTGGCCACCCGACAGCCCGCGCGCCAAGCCATGGCAAGGCCGTCTCCGCTGGCGATGTCCGGATTGCTGGTATAGAGGTAGACCTTGCCGGCGCCGCCGGTGGCAAGCACGGTAAAGGCAGCGCCAAAGGCGCGAACGTGGCCGCCCGGGCGCAGGTCGAGCACATAGGCGCCTGCGCAGCGCCGCTCGTCGTCGAGGATCAGGTTGACCGCGAGATGGTTTTCGAAGATCTCGATATTGGGGTGGGCCCGTGCCAGCGATTCCAGCGTCGTTTCGACCGCCCGGCCGGTGGCATCGGCAGCGTGCAGCACCCGGCGGTGGCTGTGGCCTCCTTCGCGGGTGAGGTGGTAGGCTTCGATACCTTCCGAACTGGTTTCACGAGTGAAGGCAACGCCTTGATCAATCAGCCACTGGATGGCTGGTCGAGCCCTGCTGACGGTGAACTCCACGGCCCTGCGATCGCACAGGCCGGCGCCGGCATCGAGGGTGTCCTCGATGTGGGACAGGATCGAGTCCTCCTTGTCGAGGACGACAGAGATACCCCCTTGGGCGTAGAGCGTGGCGCTTTCGCGCAACTGAGCCTTGGCGACCAGGGCGACGCGTGCATGCGCAGCCAGGCGCAGGGCGAGGCTGAGGCCGGCCGCACCACTGCCGATGATCAGGACATCATGTCTGACATAGTGCATCGTGAAAGCATCATAGTAGAATTGTCGGGTATCGGCGGTGCTGGTCGGGGACGGTCGCTTATGGTTAAAATCGCCCCAGATCGGGTCGTAGATGCTATATCATAACGCTCTGATACGAAAAACGTATTCTTCCCCGAACTTCACCGTTGCCACACTGTCTATAGCTTGGAGCAAGGCGCTGGCCGCGCTCGGAGGGATCAGCCCGAATGGGCGATAACAACAATGTCGACCAGGCGCTGGTTGAGCGTGTACAGAATGGTGACAGAAAGGCTTTCGACATCCTGGTACAGAAGTATCAGTTCCGGCTGGCAAAGCTGATATCGCGTTATGTTCATGATCCCAGTGAAGTTATGGATATCTCGCAGGAAGCTTTTCTGAAGGCGTACCGGGCCTTGCCCTCTTTCCGGGGGGAGAGCGCCTTTTACACCTGGCTGTATCGGATAGGCGTCAATACCGCCAAGAATCATCTGATCTCCCAGGGGCGCAAGCCGCCGAATGTCGATATAGATGCCGACGACGCGAGCTATCTCGAGAGTGCCGCGGAGCTGAAGGACTACGCGACTCCCGAGCGCCTGATGATCAGAGACGAGATCGAGGCTACGGTGCAGAGCGCGATCGAGAAGCTGCCGGACGATCTGCGCACGGCGATCACGCTGCGCGAGCTCGACGGTCTCAGTTATGAGGAGATTGCGGCAAGGATGGATTGCCCTGTGGGTACCGTGCGCTCGCGCATTTTCCGGGCGCGCGAGGCGATCAACAACAAGCTCAAACCGTTACTGGATTGAGCTCCGTGTTTTCCATGAATGAATAGGTCGTGGCCATGAACCGCAGAATTCCTGAAAGGATATCGATGCTCGTAGACAACGAGCTGGAGCCGTGGGAGCTGGAGGAGGCCTTGCATGAGCTGGGGCAGGACGCTGACCTGCAGGCTCGGTGGCGAAACTACCATCTCATCGGCGAGGCGATGCGAGGCCAGCTCGCCACCCCCGTCTGTCCCGGCTTCAGCGAGCGCATGGCCAGGGCCCTGGAATCCGAGCCCATCCATTTCCCTTCCCCCAGATCCGTTTCCACTTCCAGCAGTTCCGCCGTTCCCGCTTCCCGTACCCGTACTGCCGTGGGTTTCGCTCTCGCCGCATCGCTGTCGGCGGTCGCGGTGGTCGGCGTGATGGAGATGGGCCGCCCGGGAGCCGCCTTGCCGGGAGGCACCCAGATCGCGATGGATGCACAGCATCAGGAACAGGCGCCGGCCGTGGTCTATACCTTTACCGCCAATGTGTCCACGGTGCCTGAGCGGGTGCCCGCATCCGGGGCGCTGGCCTCGGTCGAGACGGTGCCGGGAGTACACACCGTAGCCGCCAGCCGGGATCTGCCCCTGGCGAACGATCTCACCGACTACCTCATGAATTACCCGCGCCACGCAGCCAACTACGACAAGGAGGATACGCTGTCGTACCTGAGGCTGGTCGGCGTTGGCGAATAAGCCGGTGGTGAAGGCCGGCCGCCGCGCGGCGCTAAGGACGACATCCCGACGATGGCAATGATTACCGAAACGGCGCGGGTCGCGGCGCTGGACGCGGACGGCCACGCATGGCTGGAGACCCAGCGCCGTACGGCATGTGACAGCTGTGCGGTGCAGCAGGGCTGCGGCTCCGGCGTCCTGTCCAAGCTGTTCAGCGGGCGCCGGGCCCGTCTGCGCGTGGTCAATACCCTGGGCGCACAGATCGATGACCAGGTGCTGGTTGGTATCGACGATCGCATGCTGATTCGCGCCTCTCTCGCCACCTATCTCATGCCGCTGGTGTGGATGCTGCTCGGGGCGGTCGCCGGTGGCATGGTTGCCGGCATCCTCCAGGGTGTCCATGCGGAGGGCGCCTCGGCGGTCGGCGGGCTGGCCGGGCTCGCGATCGGCTTCCTGTGGCTGCGCCGCTATGCGCGCCATTCCTTCCACCAGCCGCAATTGATCGGCTTTGCGGACGAGACGGTCGTCACCACCGTGTCTCCGGAGTCCATCGGTGTCCTCGCGGGAGCCCAGGGGATACGGTCGACAGGGAAAATTACCGAAGTGCAGGAGCGAAGATGATCCAAAACGTTTGCGTGCGTAGCGCCGGCTTTTTTCTAGCCCTCTGCCTGCTGGCAGCGGTGCCCGTGCAGTCTGGCGCCGCGGTGAGGGGATTGCCGGATTTCACCGATCTGGTCAAGGAAGCCAGTCCAGCCGTCGTCAATATCAGCACGACGACCAAGGTCGCCCCCGAGCAGCGCCAGCCGCCGCGCGGTCACGGCAACCCGGCTCCAGGCACGCCCTTCGATGACTTCCTGCGCCGCTTCTTCGGTGACGAATACGGCAATGCGCCCGATGAGTTCGACGAGCAGTCGCTCGGTTCCGGCTTCATCATCTCGAAGGACGGCTACGTGCTGACCAATGCCCACGTCATCGGCAATGCCGACGAGATCGTGGTGCGTCTCAGCGACCGGCGCGAATTCATCGCCGAACTGGTCGGCAGCGACCGCCGCAGCGACGTCGCCCTGCTCAAGATCGACGCCACGGATCTGCCGGTGGCGAAGATCGGCCGCTCGGCGGACCTCGAGGTCGGCGGCTGGGTGATGGCGATCGGCTCGCCTTTCGGCTTCGAACACTCGGTGACCGCGGGCATCGTGAGTGCCATCGGCCGCAGCCTGCCGAATGAGAACTACACTCCGTTCATTCAGACCGACGTGGCGATCAACCCCGGCAATTCGGGCGGCCCGCTGCTCAACATGGATGGCGAGGTGGTGGGCATCAATTCCCAGATCTACAGCCGCACGGGCGGTTTCATGGGCCTGTCCTTCGCCATCCCGATCGATCTGGCGATGAACGTGGTCGATCAGCTCCGCACCAGCGGTCACGTCAGCCGCGGCTGGCTGGGCATCCTGATTCAGGATGTCACCCGTGAACTCGCCGAATCCTTCGGCATGAAGCGACCGGTCGGCGCCCTGGTAGCCCGTGTGCTCCCCGACAGCCCGGCCGAGAAGGCAGGCATCCAGGTCGGCGACATCATCATCGAATACGAGGGACGGGCGGTCGAGAGTTCGTCCACCCTGCCGCCGATGGTCGGTCAGACCCGGGTCGGCTCTGAGGCAGCGGTGAAGGTCATGAGGGATGGCAAGGAACTCCGGCTCAAGGTCACCATCAGCGAACTGCCCGAGGATGAGGCCGAAGCCAGCGGCGGCGCCCCCAGCGTGCCGAGCGGCACCATCGAGCGGCTTGGTCTGGTGGGTTCGAACCTGAGCCCCGAACAGCGCAAGGAGCTCGAAGACAAGTCGGGTGTGCTGGTCGATCAGGTCAATTCCGGTCCGGCGGCGCGCGCGGGTGTGCGCAGGGGTGATATCATCCTCCGATTCGACAACGTCGAGGTCCGGGATCTCGCCCACCTGCGTGAGCTGGCGAAGGCGGTGCCGGCCGACAAGTCGGTACCGATTCTGGTGCAGCGGCGCGGCAGCCCGATCTTCCTGGCGCTCAAGATGTCGTCAGAGTAACGGCAGCCGGGCGCCGGTACTCGCCCGGCGCGAGGAACCCAGAGAGGGGAGTGTGCATTCACGCTCCCCTTTACTTTTGCAGAAGACCACAAACGACATTCGATGCAGCACATCCGCAATTTCTCGATCATCGCCCACATCGATCACGGCAAATCGACCCTCTCTGACCGCATCATTCAGCACTGCGGCGGGCTCAGCGACCGCGAGATGTCGGAACAGATCCTCGATTCGATGGATCTCGAGCGCGAGCGCGGTATTACCATCAAGGCGCAGAGCGTCTCGCTGAACTACACCGCTCGCGACGGCAAGACCTATCTGCTGAATTTCATCGACACCCCGGGACACGTCGACTTTTCCTACGAGGTGTCGCGCTCCCTGGCCGCCTGCGAGGGCGCGCTGCTGGTCGTGGATGCTTCCCAGGGGGTCGAGGCGCAGACAGTGGCGAATTGCTACACCGCCATCGAGCAGGGGCTGGAAGTCCTGCCGGTGCTGAACAAGATCGATCTGCCCACCGCCGATCCGGAGCGGGTCAGTCGCGAGATCGAGGACATCATCGGCATCGATGCCGCGCATGCGGTTCCGGTCAGCGCCAAGACCGGGCTCGGCGTCCCCGAGCTGCTCGAGGAGCTGGCGCAGCGTATCCCGCCGCCGTCCGGCGAGGCCGAGGCGCCGCTGCGCGCGCTGATCATCGATTCCTGGTTCGACAATTACCTCGGGGTGGTGTCGCTGGTGCGGGTGGTCGACGGCGAGCTCACCGCGGGGCGCAAGCTCACCGTGATGTCGACCGGGCGCAGTCATCTGTGCACCAAGGTCGGGATCTTCACGCCGAAGTCAAAGGATACGGGCGTGCTGCGCACCGGCGAGGTCGGCTTCGTGGTGGCCGGCATCAAGGACATCGATGGCGCGCCGGTCGGCGATACCCTGACCGCGAGCGATCGTCCGGCGGCAGAGCCGCTGCCGGGATTCCAGGCAGTGAAGCCCATGGTCTTCGCTGGCCTGTTTCCGATCAGCGCCGAGGACTATGAGGAACTGCGCGAGGCGCTTGGCAAACTGCGCCTCAATGACGCCTCGCTGTTCTACGAACCGGAAACTTCGCTCGCGCTCGGCTTCGGCTTCCGCTGCGGCTTCCTCGGCATGCTGCATATGGAGATCGTGCAGGAGCGTCTCGAGCGCGAATACGATCTCGATCTCATCACCACCGCGCCCACCGTGGTCTATGAAGTGGTGACGACCAACGACGAGGTGATCCCGGTGGACAATCCGGCCAGGCTGCCGGAGGTGGGGCGGATCCGCGAGATTCGCGAGCCCATCGTGGCAGTCGACATCCTGGTGCCGCAGGATCATCTCGGCGCGGTCATCACGCTGTGCGTGGAGCGCCGGGGCGTGCAGAAGAAAATGCAGTATCACGGCAAGCAGGTGTCGCTGACCTACGAGATGCCGATGAGCGAGATCGTCATGGACTTCCACGATCGCATCAAGTCGGTGAGCCGGGGCTACGCCTCCTTCGATTATACTTTTGTCAGACACCAGCAGGCCGATCTGGTCCGCCTCGATCTGCTGATCAACGGCGACCGCGTCGATGCGTTGTCGACCATCGTCCATCGTGAGCGGGCACAGTCGCGCGGGCGGGAACTGGCGGAGAAGTTGCGCGAGCTGATTCCGCGGCAGATGTTCGACGTGGCGATCCAGGCGGCGATCGGCGCCCATGTGATCGCCCGCGAGACGGTCAAGGCCCTGCGCAAGAACGTGACCGCCAAGTGCTACGGCGGTGATATCACGCGCAAGCGCAAGCTGCTGGAAAAGCAGAAGGCAGGAAAGAAGAGAATGAAACAGATCGGTACCGTGGAAGTCCCGCAGGAAGCGTTTCTCGCCGTACTGCAATCGGGGAAGAAGCAATGAGTTTCGATTTTCAGGCCGGAATGGTGCTCGCCCTGGCGATCACCGGCGCGATCTGGGCCTTCGATGCCTGGCGGCTGCGCCCGCGGCGCGAAGCCGCCGTACAGGCGCTCGAGCAGTCGGGCGCGGAGGTGGATCCGGAACGCGCCGCGGCGCTGCGCAAACAGCCGGTGCTGGTCGAGTATGCGCGCTCGTTCTTCCCGATCATCCTGGTGGTGCTGGTGCTGCGCTCGTTCCTGATCGAGCCGTTCCGCATCCCGTCCGGTTCGATGATGCCGACCCTGCTTGCCGGCGACTTCATCCTGGTCAACAAGTACAGCTATGGCATCCGCCTGCCGGTGACCGACACCAAGATCATCGAGGTGGGCAGCCCGAAGCGCGGCGACATCGCGGTGTTCCGCTACCCCGAGGATCCGTCGGTCGATTACATCAAGCGCATCGTCGGTCTGCCCGGCGACCGCATCCGCTACGAGAACAAGACGCTGTACATCAACGGCGTCGAAGCCCCGCAGTCCTATATCGGCGAATATACCGGGGTGGGCGTTGGCCGCGGCATGAGCGGAGCCTCGCTGCGCAAGGAGAGGATCGACGATAATGAACATCAGATCCTCGTGCAGCACCGCCGTCCGCTTGGCGAGGGCGAGTTCATCGTGCCCGAGGGACATTACTTCGCCATGGGCGACAACCGCGACAACAGCAACGACAGCCGCTTCTGGGGCCCGGTTCCGGAGAACCACCTGGTCGGAAGGGCATTCATGATCTGGATGAGCTGGGATTCGGCGGGCGGCGGCGTCAACTGGAGCAGGATCGGCACCCAACTGCAATGAGCGGAGGGACTGTGATGCGGGGCTTGGCGGAAAAACAGGCTGGGGCGAGCCTGACCGGAATGCTGCTGGTGGTCGCGGCGGTCGGTTTCATCGCGTATACAGCGGTCAAGCTGGTGCCGATCTACATGGAAAGCTTCAACGTCAAGGCATCGCTGCGCTCGCTCAGCGAGGAAGTGCGACAGGGAGCCGGCGCCACGGAGATTCGCAACGAGCTCATGAAGCGTCTCCAGCTCAACAACGTGTCGAGCGTGCGGCCGGAGAACGTGGACATCAAATCCGTCGGACGGACGCGTGTGGTCTCGGTGAACTACAGCGCCCAGACCCGCTTCTACGGCAATCTGCATTTGCTCATGAACTTCGACGAAAGCGTGGTGCTGGCAGAGCGTTGAACGATTATCTGCGCAAAGTCGGCGAACGGGTCGGCTACACGTTTCTGCAGCCGGAGCTGCTGCAGACGGCACTCACGCATCGCAGCTTCGGCACACCCAACAACGAGCGCCTGGAGTTTCTTGGCGATGCGGTGCTGAGCGTGGTGATTTCCGAGGCCCTGTTCCGCAAGTTTCCCGATACCGACGAAGGTTCCATGAGCCGTCTGCGCGCCTCGCTGGTCAATGGCGAGACGCTGGCCCTCATCGCCCGGCGGTTGCAGCTCGGCGATCTGCTGCGTCTCGGACCGGGGGAGCTCAAGAGCGGAGGATACCGCCGCGACTCGATCCTCGCCGGCGCCCTCGAGGCGGTGATTGGCGCCGTCTATCTCGAAGGCGGCTTCGAGGCTTCGCGTCGTTCGATCCTGTCCGTGTTCCAGGACGAATTGCAGCAGGTGTCGCTGGCCGGCCTTGCCAAGGATCCGAAGACCCGGCTGCAGGAATATCTCCAGGCTCGGCGTCTGCCGCTGCCGGAGTATCGGGTCATGGCAGTGGAGGGGCGCGACCATGAGCAGCGCTTCCACGTCGAATGTCAGGTCGCCGGGCTGGAAGCCCCGGTGGCTGGTGATGGTGGCAGCCGCCGCAAGGCCGAGCAGGATGCGGCGGCCGCGGCACTGCGTCTGCTGCAGGGTGAGTCAGGGAGCGAATGATGCGCAGCGGATACGTGGCAATCGTGGGACGGCCGAATGTGGGCAAATCGACCCTGCTCAACCGTCTCATCGGACAGAAAATCAGCATCACCTCGGCGCGTCCGCAGACCACGCGGCATCGCATCCTCGGCATCAGCACGAGGCCGGACGCGCAAATTGTGTACATCGATACTCCGGGGCTGCATCTGGGCTCACGCCGCGCCATGAACCGCATCATGAACCGCGCGGCGGCCAGCACGCTCGAGGAGGCTGATCTGGCGCTGTTCGTGGTCGAGGTGTCTAAGTGGACCGATGAGGACGAGCATGCGCTCGGTCTGCTGCGCGAGGCCGGAATTCCGGTGGTGCTGGTGATCAACAAGGTTGACCGCCTTGCCGACAAGACGCGTCTTCTGCCGTACATTGCCAGCCTGCGTGATCGCCACGATTTCGTCGAAGTGGTGCCGGTGTCGGCGCTCAAGGGGATCCAGGTCACCGAAGTCGAGGACATGATTGCGCGGCTGCTGCCCGAGGGACCGCCGCTCTTTCCCGAAGACCAGATCACCGATCGCAGCGAGCGCTTTCTCGTTGCTGAACTGGTGCGCGAGCAGCTCATGCGCCGGCTCGGTCAGGAAGTGCCCTATGGCACGACGGTCGAGATCGAGAAATACACCGAAGAGGAAGGCCTGGTTCGCATCGCCGCGCTGATCTGGGTCGAGCGCGACAGCCACAAGGCCATCGTCATCGGCAAGGGAGGCCAGATGCTCAAGGCGATCGGGCAGGATGCGCGTCTGGCCATCGAGCGTCTGCTCGGCACCCGCGTCTATCTGCAGCTCTGGGTCAAGGTCAAGGAGAACTGGTCAGACGACGAGCGCGCGCTGCGCGGGTTCGGCTACGAATAACGGGACATCGCCATGCGCGTAACGCTGGAGCCGGCCTATGTACTGCATCGCCGGCCGTGGCGCGACAGCAGTCTGATCCTCGAGATTTTCAGCCTGAACCACGGACGCGGTTCGCTGGTCGCGCGGGGTGCGCGCCGTCCCGGCGCCCGCCTGTACGGCCTGCTGCAGTCCTTCAGTCCGCTGCTGCTGAGCTGGTCGCAAAAGGGCGAGCTCGGCACCCTGACCGGCGCCGAAGGACGCGGCGTGCTGGCGCTGCAGGGAAGAACGCTGATCAGCGGCTTCTATGTCAACGAGCTGCTCATGAAGCTGCTCGCGCGCCATGATCCCCATCCCGAACTCTATCAGGCCTACGAGCGCGTGCTCGGCGAGCTGACGGCCGCGGGTGCGGCGCCGGAAAGCGGCGCCGAGCAGCGGGCTCTGCGCCTGTTCGAGAAGATCCTGCTGGACGAAACTGGATATGGCCTGGTGCTGGACCGGGATACAGAGGGCGCGCCAGTCGACTCCGGCGCGGAGTACCATTACTATCCCGAGCGCGGACCGGTACCGCAGGTGACGGGGGTGCGCGAGGGCGCTGAGCCTCAGCATTGCGTGCGGGTGAGCGGCCGCAGCCTGCTGGCGCTGGCACGGGGCGAATTCGAGGATGCGGTGACTCTGCGCGAAGCGCGCGCTCTGATGCGTCTCGCCTTGGGCGTCTGCCTGGGCGGACGCGTGCTGCACAGCCGCACTCTGTTCCGCCCTCCAGCCGGCGCGGCCAGTGGCGCAGGTGGAGAGGGGCGAGAAGGAGGACAACGATGAACAATGAGATACTGCTGGGAGTCAATATCGATCACGTCGCGACGCTGCGTCAATCGCGGCGCGCCAGTTACCCCGATCCGGTGCAGGCCGCCATGGAGGCCGAACAGGCCGGCGCCGACTGCATCACGCTGCATCTGCGCGAGGACAGGCGCCATATCCAGGAGCGCGACGTGGAGATGCTGCGTGAGCTGCTGCAGACCCGCATGAATCTGGAAATGGCCGTCACCGAGGAGATGATCACCTTCGCCGAACGCATCCGCCCGCACAATGTCTGCCTGGTGCCGGAGCGGCGCGAGGAGCTGACCACCGAGGGCGGACTGGACGTGCTCGGCCAGGAAGGGCGGATACAGGAGGCCTGCCGGCGCTTGGCGGCGGCAGGCTGTGAGGTATCGCTGTTCATCGATGCCGAGAGCAGGCAGATCGAGGCAGCGGCCCGGGTCGGCGCGCCGGTGGTGGAGATTCACACCGGGCATTTCGCCGAAGCCTGGGAAACGCCGGAGATGGAAGAGAAGCTCGAGGCCGTGCGCCGCGCCGTGGTGCAGGGCATCGGCCTCGGCCTGCAGGTCAATGCCGGCCACGGTCTCAATTATCACAACGTCAAGGCGATCGCGGCCATTCCCGGCGTGCGCGAACTGAATATCGGTCATAGCATCGTCGCCCGGGCCGTATTCACCGGTCTCGCCGAGGCGGTGCGCGAAATGAAGCGGCTGATGATCGAGGCGCGGCTTTGAGGATACATGGCGTCGGGACGGATATCGTCCGCGTCTCCCGTATGGAAGACAGCGTCCGCCGCCACGGCGAGCGGATCGCCGCGCGCATCCTGACCGCGGCTGAACTCGAGGAATACCGGCTCAGCCGCCTGCAGGCGCGCTTCCTCGCCAAGCGCTTCGCCGCCAAGGAAGCGATGGTCAAGGCGCTCGGCACCGGCTTTTCCCGCGGCATCGGCCTGCGCGACATCGCGGTTGGTCATGAGCCGGGTGGACGGCCCTTCCTCATCTGCACCGGCACCGCGCAGCAAGCCTGCACAGCCTGTGGCATCACCGCCATGCATCTCAGCCTCACCGACGAGGCGGAGTATGCGGTGGCGTTCGTGGTCATCGAAAGAGAAGGCGTTCCTTCGACCGGTTGAGCCTGGTCGTCGCCATTGATCCCGTTGTTCGTGAATTAGCTACGCGCGTCGCTGGGCTTGTGGGCGAGGATGCGCAGTCGCCGGTAGTCGGCGGTCCAGCTTCGCGTCGATGGGTCGAAGAGGAGCCGGGCGAGCGCCTCACAGATATCGCCTTTCGCCCGCTCTGCATCTGCTTCCGGCATGCCGGCGAAATAGACGCCACCGAACATGGTCAGCCAGGTATACATGCCATCGCATCCTTCGAGCGTGGTCGGCCGCTCGTACAGGTGGGCAAGGCAGACTTCCCAGCCCGCGGCTTCGACTATCGCCGCGTATCCAGCGATAGAAGGGAAATACCAAGGATTCCTCGCGCCGGCATCGATCCCATAGTGCTCGGAGAGCACGCGTTCGGTCTCCCGGACGATGGTGGCGATATTGCCCTTGCCGCCGCACTCGGCGACGAAACGTCCACCGGGCGGACCGCAGACCAGATGCTGGCGGCCGCGCCGCGCGCATCCTTCACCCAATGCAGCGCCGCGTTCGAGAAAGCCGCATCCACCTGCTCGCCGATCGAGAAAGACTCGGCGCCTGCGACATGGAATTCTATCTCCTTGCGGTCGCCATACTTGTCGCGCGCGGCGGCGATCATCTCGGGCGAGGCATCGATCCCGAAGACGGTGGCGCCGGTCTCGGCGATGCGGGCGGCGAGGTCGCCGCTGCCGCAGCCGATGTCGAGTATCCGTTCGCCGGGTTTCGGTTCCAGCACATCGACCAGGTTTTCACCGAAGCCGGAGACGAAACCCAGCCGGCTGTCGTAGAGCGCGGCGTCCCAACGGGAAGTCATCATTTTCTTCCGGTAAGTCTGCTTGTTGAGGGGAATCATATCAGACGATAATCCGTCATCTGGCATTACGAGCGCCTTATGCATCCATTCGGACGTGGAGTCAGCCGATCAGATCTGAAAGACGGAGGAGAACGCAGCGTGACGAGATTCGAGAACGTTACCGTGGAGAAGCAGGCCAATGTGTATTTCGACGGGAAGGTGACCAGCCGCACGGTGCTGTTCCCGGACGGCACCAAGAAGACCCTCGGCATCATGCTGCCCGGTGAGTATGAGTTCTCAACCGCTCAGAAGGAGGAGATGGACTTCTCGGCCGGCAAGCTCGAGTACCAGCTCGAGGGCGAAGGCTGGAAGACGATCGACGGCCAGGGTGCCTTCATCGTCCCGGCAAACAGCAAGTTCCGGTTGAAGGTGTATTCGGTCGCCGATTACTGCTGCTCGTATTTCGCCTGAAGCCAACTGGCAAATCTTCTTCCGGACAGGGCGAAGCCGAAGCCGAAGATCAGCAAAGGGTCACCCCTGTTCCCGGTCACGTTCCGGCAGTTCGATGCGCACCCGCAGCCCGCCGAGCGGCGCATCCTGCAGGTGCACGGTGCCGCTGCAGGCCTCAGCGATGTCGCTGGCGATAGCCAGTCCGAGGCCGCTGCCGCCGGCAGTGTTGCCGACGCCTCGTTCGAGCGCCTGAAGGCGCTCGGCTGCGGGGATGCCGGGGCCGTCGTCATCCACGCAGATCACCACTCTGCCATCTGCCGACGATCCTGACACCAGGACTTCATGCTTCGCCCAGCGGGCGGCGTTATCGAGCAGGTTGCCGAGCAGTTCGGCGAGATCGTCGCGATCGATCGCCGCGTACAGTCCGGCATCGATCGCCGTGTTCCAATTCAGTCTTTCGCCCTGTGGCGTCTTCTTCATCACGGCGATGAGGCGCGGCACCAGCGGTGCGAGCTCGGTGGCGGTACGTGCGCCGGGATGGAGACGGGAGCGGGCGAGGGCACGATCGACCTGCCGCCGCATCGAGTCGGCGAGATCCTCGATCGTGACCGCCGTTCGCTCGTCGCCTCCCGCGCGCAGGCGGCGCGCCTCGGCGCCCAGTACTGTCAGCGGTGTCTTCAGTCCGTGGGCGAGATCGGCCGCGCCGGCACGCGCGCGGGCGACGGTCCGCTCCTGTTCGTCGAGCAGCTGATTGACCTCGCCGGCGAGCGGCATCACCTCGAGCGGCAGCCTGGCATCGAGTCGCTGCTTGCGACCGGAGCGGATGGCGCCGAGTTCCTCGCGTATGGTCGCGAGCGGACGCAGCCCGATACGCACCTGCAGCCAGGAGGCGAAGGCCAGCACGCCACCGAGCAGCAGCAGGGAGGGGGCGAGATTGGCGGCGAAGGCACGGCTGGCTGATTCGATCTCGGCCGCATCGATCGCGACCGCGATGCTCACCGGATGGCGATCGCCCTGCGGCGAGGGAAACATCACTGTCCTCGAGCGGATGATGACGGTCGCTGATGCGGGGCCGGAAGCGACATACCGTTGCACGCCGTCCGTGCCGTCTTCAGGGAGAGTCAGCGCATCGTCCCAGAGCGAGCGCGAGCGCAGGCTGGCGCCGCTCCGCATATCGTCCATCTGCCAATAGAGCCCGCTCAGGGGTTGTTCAAAACGCGGATCGGCCGGCCGGGAGAGCAGAGCAAGCCCCTCGGCAGTCACGGTCACGTTGCCGGCGAGCTGGCGCAGATGGGTATCGAGTTCGGCATCGACGCGGCTTTCCACATGTCGCTCGAAGAGGTAGAGCAGGCCGGCGCCCGACAGCGCCAGCGCGATACCAATCGACGCCAGCGACAGCACCAGCAGGCGCAGGCGCAGCGATACCGGTCTCACGAGGGCTCCGGCACCAGATAACCGAAGCCGCGCCGCGTTTCGATGAGGTCCACGCCGAGCTTGCGCCGGACCCGGCCGACAAGCACCTCGATGGCGTTGGAGTCGCGTTCGGCGTCCTGACCGTAGAGGTGGTCGGTGAGCTCGGCCTGTGACACCACGCGGCCAGCGTGATGCATGAGATACGACAGCAGCCGATATTCCTGGGCGGACAGGCTGATGGGCACGCCGGCCACCGTTACCTTCATCTGCCGCGTATCCAGCAGCACCTCGCCGTTGACCAGCACGGGCGAGGCGATGCCCGTCGAGCGCCGGATCAGCGCCCGCAGACGCGCCAGCAGTTCCTCCATGCGAAACGGCTTCGGCAGATAGTCGTCCGCGCCCGCGTCCATGCCCTCGACCCGTTCGATCCAGCTGCCACGCGCCGTCAGCACCAGTACCGGCATGCGTCTTTCGTTGCCGCGCCAGCGATTCAGCACCGCCAGCCCGTCCATCTCCGGCAGGCCGAGATCGAGCACCACGGCATCGAAGTCCTCCGTATCGCCGCGAAACCAGGCTTCCTTGCCGCTGCTCACGCGCGCCACGGCATATCCCGCGGAAGATAGTGCCGTGGCGACATCTGCAGCGATGCGATCGTCGTCCTCCGCCAGCAGGATGCGCATCAGTCCTCCTCGATCTCGATGATGTCGCCGCTGCCCGCGTTCACCTCGATCTCCAGCAGGCGATTGCGTGCATCGATGACCTTGAGTTCATAGATCCAGATGCCGTTCTCGCGCTCCAACTCAACCTTCACTACATCGCCGCCCACGCGCTCACGTACCAGAACGAGAATGCGCTCGAGCGGGAGAATTTCGCCGCGTTCGCGGGCACGCTGCGCGCGCTCGTGATCGCCGTCGTCGGCGATGACGGGCAGGGCGCCGGAAACCGCCAGCACGGCGGCCAGTGCGATCGCTATGGACGGGCGCTTGAATCGAAAAAGTTTCATGACTGAATGATGCCCCAATGAACCTGACAGTACGCTGACAGCCGGCTTCAGCGATCGGTCAGCGCCCATGGGCTAAGCTCACTCCCGTCAATAACGACAACCCTGGAGATCACGACATGACACGCAAGAGCATACTGCAAATCGCCCTCTGCACCTTCGCCGTCAGCGGCATCACGGGCACCGCGATGGCCGACGGTCCGCGCTGCACCAGCGAACCCTTCGAGCGCTGGATGAGCGTGGAGGCGGCCGCAGCCCGCGCCACCGAACTCGGCTACCAGGTGCGCAGCATCGAAGCCGACGACGGCTGCTACGATATCGAGGCCCGCGACGACAAGGGCGTGAAGTACGAAATCCACCTTCATCCCCTGACTGGAGAGATCGTCAAGATCGAGGAGGATCGATGAATGCGGTCATTCCGCACCATGGAGAAGAGGAGAGACGCGCCGTTGTCGAACGGCGCGTCTGGGATCCCCTGGTCCGGGTCTTCCACTGGATGCTGGCCGCCGGATTTACTGTCGCCTGGCTGACCGGCGACGAGGTGCAGCCGGTGCACGAAGCGGTCGGCTACCTGATCGCGGGCCTGATCGCCCTGCGCATCGTCTGGGGATTTGTTGGCAGCCGTCACGCCCGCTTCGCCGACTTCGTAAGCCGGCCATCGGTAGTCGCCGGGAATCTGCGGGACATCGCCCGCGGCCACCCGCGCCGCTACCTCGGTCACAGTCCCGCCGGCGGAGCGATGGTCCTTACCCTGCTGGCCACGATCCTGGTGAGCGTCATCACCGGCCTGATGATGGCGGTCGGCGGCTATGCGGAAGTGCATCTGGTGGAGGAGGTGCACGAAGCCGCGGCGACCGTCGCCCTGATGCTCGTGATCCTGCACCTGATCGGTGTCATCGTCGCCAGCATCCAGCATCGGGAGAACCTGCCGCGGGCCATGATCACCGGCCGCAAGCGGGCAGGGTGAACTGGGGACTGCCGGCCTCGTATGGGCGCTATTGCTATTGAAGTCATGAACGGCTAATATGGCTGGCTCAATTGCGGGGTGGAGCAGCCTGGTAGCTCGTCGGGCTCATAACCCGAAGGTCGTTGGTTCAAATCCAGCCCCCGCTACCAAAATTTATATGTATTCAAGGGGTTGCGGAAA
>CAZOOF010000020.1:0-33618 GCA_964581365.1 uncultured Chromatiales bacterium | reverse complement strand
GGCCGCAGCACCCGCTGGTATCTCGAAGTCAGCAACATCTTCGACGAGAAGTATGCCGACGGTCCGGGAGGAGCGAACAACGATCCCAACCCGACGACCTTCAACGCCCGGCCGCCAGCCAGTGTCTACGGCGGTGTCATCCTGACCCTCTAGTTCTTTCTCCTCATGAAGGCTCCCGGCGACTTGCCGGGAGCCCTTCCTCTCCCGCCAGGCACGCTCGATAGAGCTGCAAGCACTCGCTTCTCTGCGCTCGAAGCCCCCAGCCGCCCCGTTTTTGACGCCGGACCTCTGGCGCCTTAGTACAAAATACGATATATTCTTACGATCTGAATTCCCTAATCTGGATCAGGAGAAACCCGGCCGGGACGCCGATAATTACTTGACATACTTTTTATAAGTAGGAATCATTCTCAAGTCGAACGATATGTCCCTGCGCCAATCTTCATATCTCTCATTCGTCATGTCAGACAGCCGCCGCTCTCGCCGCGGAATCATCACGCAAAGCAACGCATAGAGGAAACAGCCCAGGTGAGCAGTCCAATCCTACGGCCTTCGCGCCGACTTCGCACCGCAATGGCTGGCGCCCTGCTCGGCCCTGTTCTCGGCCTCGGTATCGTACTGAATACCCATGCCCAGTCTCCCGTTGACCAGGCGATCGGCGAACAGAGCGGCGCTCAGCGGGAAGCGGCAGATACGCAGCAGCGCATCGATCAGCTCGATGATCAGACGCGCATGGCCCTGGACCAGTACCGCGAAACCCTGCGTCACATCGACCAGCTCCGCAACTACAACGCCCAGATGGAGCGGATGATTGCCACCCAGCAGGCGGAGACGAGCTCGCTCGAGCAGCAGATCAACAGTATCGAAGTCACCAAGCGCCAGATGCTGCCGCTGATGCGGCAGATGCTGGACGTGCTTGGACAGCTGGTGCAGGCAGATACGCCGTTCCTGCTCGAGGAGCGCAGCACGCGCATCAGCGAACTCGAAGCGATGATGCAGCAGGCCGGCACCTCGCTCGCGGAGAAGTTCCGCCGCATCATGGAGGCCTACCAGATCGAACTCGAGTACGGCAACACCATCGAGGCCTATCGCGCCGCGCTGCCGCATTCCAGCGACTCGCGCACCGTCGAACTTCTGCGCATCGGACGGACCGAACTCTATTATCTGACGCTGGACGGCCAGGAGGCCGGGGTGTGGAACAAGGACAGCCGGAGCTGGCAGGTGCTGCCGCAGAACAATGTACAGATGATCCGTCAGGGACTGCGTCTCGCACGCAAGGAACTGCCGCCGGATCTCATCCGGCTCCCAGTCGCCGCGCCGGAGGTGGCACGATGAAGAACAGACTCCACCATCTGCTGCCGGCGTTGATGGCCGGCCTGCTGCTCACCAGCGGAGCGGTGTTCGCCGCCGAGGCGCCCCCCACTGCACCGGCAGCGCAGACGATCGATCTCGACCAGCTCCTCAACGAGGTGCGGCAATCGCGCGGCACCGAGCGGCTGATCAATCAGGAACGCGAACAGCGCTTCCTGCGCGCCCGCAACGAACAGCAGACGCTGCTGCGCGAAGCCCGCGCCGAGGAACAGCGGCAGGAGAAGCGGGCCGACGAACTGCGGGCGCAGTTCGAGCGCAACGAAGTCCGTCTCGCGGAGCTGGAACAGGATCTCGAAGCGCGCTCGGGCGAACTCACCGATGTGTTCAGCATTGCCCGCCAGTCGGCGCTCGAGGCTCAGGCCAGCATCAAGAACACCATGCTCAGCGTGCAGTTCACGGACTGGCCTGAACGTCTGAACGAAGTAGCGAACCGGCCTCATGCGCTCACCATCGAAGATATGGAAGCGCTGTGGCTGACCATGCTGGAAGCGACGGCGCAGAACGGCAAGGTGGTGCGCTTCAATGCCCCGGTGATCACCGCCCAAGGTGAGGAAACCGAAAAGACCGTGACCCGCGTCGGTGTCTTCAATGCCGTCGCCGACGGGCGCTTTCTGCGTTATCTGCCCGAAACGGTCAAGCTGGTGGAACTCAGCCGTCAGCCGCCGGCACGCTTCACCAGTCTGGTCGCCGAGCTCGAGGCCGCAAGCCAGGGCTATCAGGTGTTCCCGGTCGATCCTTCGCGCGGCGCCATCCTGTCGCTGATCGTGCACTCGCCCGGACTCGCCGAGCATATCGAGGCGGGCGGCGTGATCGGCTATATCATCATTCTCATCGGCGTCATCGCGCTGGTGATCGTGGCGTATCGTCTCGCCGCCCTCGCCCGCCTGCGGCGCCAGATGGCGGCTCAGGCGACATCGGAAGAACAGCGTTCGGACAACCCGCTCGGGCGTCTGCACATCGCAGCCCAGCAGGCCGCCGAGCTGTCGTCCAAGTCGCTGTCGGCACGTCTGCATGAGAAGGTCGGCGAGGAAGCGGTCGTCATGCACAAGGGACTGCGTACGCTGGGCATTTTCGCCGCGGTCGCGCCGCTGCTCGGCCTGCTCGGCACCGTCACCGGCATGATCGAGACCTTCCAGTCGATCACCCTGTTCGGCTCCGGCGATCCGCGCATCATGTCGGGCGGTATTTCCGAAGCGCTGGTGACCACCGAGCTGGGTCTGATCGTGGCGATCCCGGCGCTGCTCGCGCACAGCTTCCTCACCGGCCGCGCCAACCGGCTGGTCGAGGTGCTCGAACATCACAGCACCCGGCTGATGGCGGCGAGCGGCAAGGAACACTGATCACCGATGACACCCGTCGAGCAATGGCTGGAGTTCTTCGAGCGCGGCGGGTATGTCGTCTGGATCATCCTCGTCGTCTCCTCGGTGATGTGGACCCTGATCGTCGAGCGCTACTGGTTCGTGCTCTTCGGCGCCGACAAGCATCACGCGCAGCTGGTCAGCCAGTGGCGCAGCCTCAATGGCGAAACTCCCGCAGCGCGGGAGTGGATACGCCAGGGCATGCTGATGGATTTCGGCGCCCGGCTGCGGCGTTCCCTGCCGACGATCGCCACCATGACCGCGATCCTGCCGCTGCTCGGCCTGTTCGGCACGGTGGTCGGAATGATCAAGACCTTCGACGCCCTCACCCTGTTCGGCAGCGGCAATCCGCGCGGCATGGCGGCGGGCATCTCCGAAGCCCTGCTGACGACGCTCGCCGGCCTGGTGACGGCGCTTTCGGGGATTTACTTCAGTTCCAGTCTGGAAGGACGCATCATCGCCGCGCAGCACCGGCTCGAGGCCGATCTTTCCAGCACCGAGGAATCCGACGAGGTGGACGACGATGAGTAGACCGGCACATTCGCATCAACGTGAGGATTCCCCCGAGATCAACATGACGCCGTTGATCGATATGATCTTCATCATCCTGATCTTCTTCATCGTGACCGCGTCGTTCGTGAAGGAGTCCGGCATCGACGTCAACCGTCCCAACGCGAAGAGCGCCGTTCCGCAGGAGCGCGCCAACATCATGATTTCGGTCACCCGTGACGGCGAAGTCTGGATCGACAAGCAGAAGGTCGATCCGCGCGTGGTGCGCAGTCACGTCGCCCGCCTGCGCGCGGAGCACCCCGAAGGCTCGGTGGTCGTCCTGGCGGATGAAGATTCGCGCACCGGCCTGGTGGTCCAGGTGGTCGACCAGGCGCGCCTCGCCGGCGCGGCCAATGTCGCCGTAGCGACCCGCGATCAGGGGTCCTGATGAACGACGCCCTCAAAGGGTCTCTCCCCCGCTATGCTCCGGCGCTGCTCATCGCAGTGCTGGTGAACGTGCTGCTGTTCTTCATGATGCAGATGATGATCTCAGGGGATAAGCGCGACAGTCTCAGCCTGCACGAGCTGCCCGTGATCGACTACGTCCGTCAGCAGGAAGAACGGATCGACACCCAGCGCGCGCGCAAGCCGCCGCCGCCCAAGCCGGAAGAGCCCGAGCCGCCGAAGATCGAGAAGCTCGCCGTGCAGACGCCGACGGAGCTGGCGCCTATCGCGCCAGTGCCGCCGATGAAGCTCTCCCCCACTCCCGATCTCGGGGGGCCGTACCTGGGCGAGATGGGAGCACCGCAATGGATCAATGCCGGCGATCTGGTCGCGCTGGTGCGCATCCCGCCGGAATATCCTGCGCATGCGCGCATGCGGCGCCTCCAGGGTTACGTGGATGTGGAGTTCACGGTCGACACCGATGGACGGGTGCGCAACGCGAAAGTGATCAACGCCGAACCGCAGGGCGTATTCGATCGCGCCGCGCTCAACAGCATTTCCCACTGGCGTTTCGAACCCAAGCGCCAGGGCGGCCAGCCGATCGAAGTCATCGCCCGCCAGCGCATCGAATTCGAGCTGAACTGATGTCGAGTGACAGACGCCCCCGAATGAGACCGATACTGCATCATTGCGCTGCCTGCGTGCTGGCGCTGGCGCTGTCAGTTCCGCTGACCGCGGCGGCGCAGCAGGGCATGTCCCCCGAACTGCACCGTCAGGCGCAGGAGATCAACGAACTGATGCAGGCGGACCAGCATGCAGAGGCGATTCGCAAGCTGGAACCGCTGCGCAAGCGTGGCAATCTCAACAACTATGAGAAGGCGGTGCTGGCGCAGCTTCTCGGCTATGCGCACGCCAGCAGCGGCCAGTATCGCGAGGCTTCAGCCGCTTTCGAGGAGGCGCTGTCCTTCGAGTCCCTGCCCGCGGAAGTCACCGGCGGCATCCGCATGGCGCTGGCGCAGATGTACATGGAGACGCGTGATTTCGCCAAAGCGCGCACTCTCATCGAGCGCGTGCTGGCCTCGGGACAGCAGCCCGAACCGGCCTTCCTCGCGGTCGCCGCCTACGTCCATTACGAACTCAAGGACTATGCAACCGCCGAACGCCATGCGCTGCAGGCGATCTCCCTGGCGAAGGAACCCGAGGAAAGCTGGTATCAGATCCTGCTCGCGGTCTACCGCGCACAGCAGCAGTGGCAAAAGGCCGAGAAGCTGTTGCGTGAGGTCGTCGCTCAATATCCGGACAACTTCAACTACTGGCAGTTCCTCAGCTACGCGATGTACGAACAGGGTCGCGAGCATGAGTCCCTGGCGACCTTGATGCTCGCCTACCGGCTGGATCTGATCGAGGGCGACGAGCTCGAACGGCTCGTTGGCATGCATGCCAATGTGGGCATCCCCGAGAAAGCGGCGCGCCTGCTAAGCGAATGGCTGAGCGATGGCACGCTGGAGGCGAACGAAGACCGGATTTCGCTGAATGGCCGGCTATGGCTGCTGGCCAGGGAGCGCGACAAGGCGAAGGACGCGATCGCCCGCGCCGCGGAACTGTCGAAGGAAGGGGAATCGGATCTGCTGCTCGCCAAGCTGTTCTACGAAGATGAACGCTGGGAGGAAGCGGTCCGTCATTTCCGGGCTGCTCTGTCCAAGGGCGTGGAGGAGAACGTAGCGCAGGTCCATCTGCTGCTCGGCATCAGCGCCTATAACAGCGGCGAGAATGATATCGCCCGCAGCTCACTGGAAGCGGCCAGCAAGGACCGCGAATATCAGAAGCACGCTCGCTACTGGCTGACCCGTCTTTCCGAACAGCGCGGCTGACGCTCAGCCCGGCTGTTCCTTCACCCGGATCTGGTACAGCTTCGGCCAGCGCTTGCCGGTCACGAAAATACGGTCCCGCTGCGCATCCCAGGCTATGCCGTTGAGCACATCGACCATCCCGGTACGATCCGCTGCCGACAACAGTCCAGTCAGATCGACCCACGCCGTCACCCTGCCGCTCTGCGGATCGATGCGGGCGATGCGATCGGTGCCCCAGACGTTGGCCCAGATCTCGCCCTTGATGAACTCCAGCTCGTTGAGCTTGGGCACCGGCTGCCCCCCATCGTGGACCGGCAGCTCGTAAACCTGACGAAAAGTCAGCGGATCGAGGAAGCGCAGCACTGCGGTGCCGTCGCTCATGATCAGGCGTTGCCCGTCATGAGTGAGTCCCCAGCCTTCGCCCGCATAACGGAAAGTCTGCCGCTGACGCAGGGTGGCGCGATCATAGACGAAGCCCAGCCCGGAACGATAAGTAAGCTGAATCAGTTGCGAACCCCAGGCGGTCAGGCCCTCGCCGAAATAGCGGTTGTTCAGATCATGACGGGCCAGGACGCGGCCGGTTTCCAGCTGCACCTTGCGCACCGAGGAGGCGCCGTTGAGGCCGGTGCTCTCGTAGAGCACGCCATCGAGCCAGATCAGGCCCTGGGTGAAGGCGTTGCGATCATGCGGATAGACCCGCTCCACCACATAGCCAAGCACCGGCGCGCGCGCCGCTGGCCCGGCCGCATGCGCCAGGGCCGAGACTGTCAGCAACAGGGCCAGCAGGCCCTGTTTCCAGCCGGGCACACCGTTCACCGCAGGATGCTGTCGCGCTGTCGAGGCGCGCTGCCGCTGTCGCCCCGGGATGATCCTCCGCCGCGCGAAGACTCACGAGGCGGATCGGAACGCCGGGGTCCGCTTTCCCGCCGCGGCTGGGAAGTGGGTGGACGGGCATCATCCGGTCGCCGCCATTGACGCGGCGGCTCCTGCTGCACCGGCGGCCGCCGGAAACGCTCACCGGCGCGGGGATTGATCGGCACCTGGCGATCGGAGCTGTCGAGGACGGGATCGGAGTGCCTGAACTGGTGGGCATTGGGGCCGGTATAACGCTCTGTGCCGCGCAGTATCGAGGGACGCTGCGGCGCCGCCGGCTCACGCGGCCCCCCAATGCGCGGTGGCTGCGCCGGAGGGCGCCAGTGACCATGGCGATATACCAGTCCGCGGCGATGCCGCATATCGTGTCTCCATGCCCGCGCGTCGCGGAAACCATCGTAGTGAAGCTGCGGCGGTCCGAAATGCCGCTGGTACGGCCGGTACCGTGGCACGATGATAACCTGCTGCCGCGGCCAGTGCACGGTGCTGAAAATCCACCCGGAAGGCACCCGCACCCCGCTGCTCCAGACGAAACCGACGCCAAGCTGCAGGCCGCGCGGCGGCCCCCAGTAGTACGGCGGGTGCGAAGACCACCACCAGCTCCCATAGACGCGGCGCGGGTCGTAGTACGGGACGTAGATCAGCGTCTCGCTCGGCGGCTCGATGATGATGATGTTGTCGCTGCGCACCACCCGCGCCTGTTCCGGTGACGCCAGCGCACCGGCGTCCCAGGCGCGGCGACGCAGTTCCTGCACCCGCGCCATGACGACCTCCTCCTGAAACAGGAAGGCCTCGCCGAGGCGCTGGGTCCAGTCGAGATCCTCATCCAT
The DNA here is from genome assembly GCA_964581365.1 of uncultured Chromatiales bacterium. Lineage (GTDB taxonomy): Bacteria > Pseudomonadota > Gammaproteobacteria > SZUA-140 > SZUA-140 > JAITWN01. The sequence continues at coordinate 26,403 of CAZOOF010000020.1, read as the reverse complement.
ATGCTCGAGCACGCGCGGAAAGGCGACCAGCGCCTTGACGCTGGGATCCCAGTCCTCCGCTTCTGCCGCGGCAAGCGCCGCTTCGGCATCGAGATCCGGATTCGCCTGCCGCCAGCGGGCGGCCTGCACCACCTCGAGCGGATAGGTAGCCGCCATCAGGATCTGCGACAGGAGCACATCGGGATAGAGCGCGATCGGCGCCAGCATCTGGTCGATCTCGGCATGGGAGAAGGCCGGCTCGGACTCCGCAGCGCGCACCGGAGAGAGCAGAAGAAAAGAGATAACGATCAAAGCGGTGGATCGCAAAAGAAATCTGAATCCTGACATTGCGCGGCCCCTCCCGCCGGGCATGGACGAGGTCTCCGGACCCCGTTGATCGCCCTGTTGCACCTTCCTGATCTGACAGGCGGCCGCCCGGAACGTTCCCGCGCCGGCACGGCGTCCTAGGCTTCGCCGCTCAGCTGATAGTGACGATGATAACCCTCTCGATCGACTCCCAGCACATCGGCCAGCCAGGGCAGCGCCTCGGCCATGGATGATTCCAGGGTCCAGGGCGGGTTGACGACCACCATACCGCTGCCGGTCATGCCGCCGGCATCGTCTCGCTTCACGCCGAGTTCGAAGAGATGGATGCGCGGAATGCCGCTGGCGCGCAGCACCGTCTCCATCGTGTTGACGCGCCGGCGCTCGATCACCGGATACCAGAGCGCGAAGGTTCCGGTCGGGAAACGGCGCCAGGCGCGCTGCAGCGTCTGGGTCGCGAGGCGATAGTCGGTCTTGATCTCGTAGGAAGGGTCCATGACGATGAGCCCGCGCCGTTCCCGCGGCGGCAGCTCGGCTACGCAGCCGGCGAAGCCATCTTCACGCTTGACCCGGATGCGATGATCGTCACCGGCGAAGGCGAGCAGCGCGGCAGCATCGGCCGGATGGAGCTCGTACAGCATCAGGCGGTCGCCGTGCCGCAGCCAGAGCCGTTCGAAGAACGGCGAGCCCGGATAGCGCCGCAGCTCACCGTTCGCGTTCAGGCGCCGTACCGCGGCCATATACGCCGCCACCGGCTCGGGCAGGTCGGTTCTTTCCCACAGCAGTCCGATACCGCGCTCGTATTCTCGGTTTTTGCGCGCCTGGGGAGAAGCAAGCTCGTAGACGCCCGCTCCCGCGTGCGTGTCGAGACAGAAAAACGGCTTCGGCTTGGCCACCAGATGGGCGAGGATCCGGTCGATGACCAGATGCTTGAGCACGTCGGCAAAATTGCCGGCGTGAAAGGCATGACGATAACTCAACATGACATCATCCCCGGCTCAGCGACGACTGCGACGCGCCAGGACGGCGCCATATATCGTGACATTGATTACCAGCACCAGCAGACCGAAAACCAGCTGCAGTTCACGGGTCAGCCCTTCCGGGTAGATCAGCGGCCAGAGATAGTGCTCGATGAAACCGCCTTCGTAGCCCTCCTGGCCGGCGGTCCGGCGCAGCGCCTGTTCCAGCGGCGTCAGCGGGCAGGGCCAGCCCATCCACTCGACCAGCACACCCCACGCTGCCGCGGGTAGATGCAGGAGCGCAATGCGCGGCCGGACCAGCACCAGCAATCCACCCGCGACCACGAAGACGATGAACAGCAGGTGAACGACCAGAACCGCATCCGCCCCGCGCGCCGCCAGCATCGCTCAGGGTCCGGCCGATCCGGCCGGCGGGCAAAGCTCAGGAGTGGACGTGACCGTGCGCGATCTCTTCCTCGCCGGCCTCGCGCACATCTTCCACGCGCACATCGAAATGCAGCACCAGACCGGCAAGCGGATGATTGGCGTCGATGGTGACCAGCTCATCGCTGACTTCCGTCACCGTGATGTTGAGCGACTGTTCGTCGTCACCGGTGCGGAACTGCATCCCCGGCTGCAGATCGTCGATGCCGGCGAATACTTCACGCGGCACCTGCTGCACCAGATCCGGGTTGACCTCGCCGTAGGCATCCTTGGGCTGCACAGTCACCCGCAGCTCGTCGCCGGCGGACTTGCCGGTGAGGGCCTGCTCCAGCCCGGGAATGATGTTGCGCGCGCCGTGCAGGTATGAGAATGCGTCCTGACCCGAAGAGGAATCGAGTTCCCGTCCTTCGTCATCAGTGAGAGTGTAATGAATGGAGACTACGCAATTGTCGCTGATGATCATGGCGGGTCCTCGTCTGGCAGGTAATCGTTTGGAGAGGGAAAGGGCGTCAGATGACAACGCCCTTTCTAGCATATTCCCGGCGGTACCGGAACCCGGAGCGCGGCAATCCGGCTCCGGGCTTTCACTTACGCATCAATCGCAGGGAGGGCACTCCTCGACCTTCCCGCCATAGACGTTCTGATAATCCTGCATCGCCGCCTGGATCACCTTCTCGGCGTGCGCGCGGCCGTACGGTTCGCCGACGAAAGTCTCGGGGTTGGCGCCGATGACCGTCTTGTAGCTCATGAAATAGTGGCGCAGACGATCGACCAGCGGACGCGGAATGTCGTCGATATCCTGCACTTCGGCCCACAGCGTGTCCTTGCTCAGCACGGCGATGATCTTGTCATCCGCCTCGCCGCCATCGAGCATCGGCAGTCCGCCGATCACGTTGACGTGCAGCAGGATGTCGCCGCGCGAGATCGGCCGCTCGCTGAGCACGCAGATATCCAGCGGATCGCGGTCGCCGTACTCGGCGCCTTCCATCAGCTTGCCAACCTCGGTTCCGCAATAGGTGCGCGGAACGAAGCCGTACAGCGAGGGCGGCAGTGAAGAGGTGCCCTGCGGACGGTCCACGGCCATGAAGCCGGTGTCCTTGTCGAGCTCGTACTTCACCAGATCGAAGGGCGTGATTTCGATGAACGCCGTCACCTGCCGCGGGGGATTCTTGCCAGTCTCCAGCCCGTGCCAGGGATGCGCACGATAGCCATGATACGGTCGCCGCTCGTCCATCCTGCCTTACCTCCTCGATCTTGCCACTCTGAAATGTGTGAAATTGCTGTCGCCGGAAACCCGGCGCGAACCGGACCGGCACGATACACCAGGAGCGGCGGCGCCGTCCACAGGGAGCCCCGGCGGCCATTACCGTCTGAATTATACAGCCCGGGGAAATTCAGGGGTAAACCGGGAGTTTCCGCGCATTCGGGCGCGAAACGATGATACGCCGGACGCCAGGTCCGGCGGGTTCACTCTGCGATCTCGACCAGCTTGAGGCGCCCGCCAGCGCCGCTGCGGATGGTCACCCGGCTGCGCGGCACGCGAAAATGGTCCGCGATCAGGCGCGTCAGCGCCTCGTTGGCCTTGCCATCGACTGGCGGCGCCTTCACTGCAGCCTGCCAGGTGCCGTCAGGCAGCTCCTGGAAGCTCTCGCTGCGAGCGTTCGGTTTGACCTTGACGCGAATCTTCAAGACAGGACTTCTGCAATCCGGAAATCCGCAGCGCGCCCTCCGCGCAGCGGCTCATGACCTCGGCGAGCGGCCGGCCGCCGCGCCGCACGCGTCACTGTTGTGCCCGGGCGGCCCATGCAGCCGGGATGCGCGAGCGCCTCAGCTGTTCTCGGCCCCTGGTCCACCGGCGCTCACCGGCTGTTCGCGCTCGCGCAGTCGCCGATGCGCTTGCCGGTCTGGTTCACGACCATGGTTTCGGTCTCACCGTCGATGTCGGTGCGCAGTGTGGTGACGCCGGTGTAGGCCTCCGGACTCTGGAAGACGATCTCGCCCTCGCCGCTGGCCTGCTCGCAGACGAAACGCAGACGCATGCGCTCGCGGGTCTGCTCCAGCACCTCTTGAGTGCAGCCTTCTTCCTGCGGCAACTCTCCCTGCCGGATGTCTTCCTCGGTCAGACATACCTGGATGGTGCCGCCGCGGGGCCCCATCGACAGTCCCTGCCCCGCCATCATGTCCTCCATCATCTTGCGCTGTGCCGGCGGCAGGCCCTCGAGCTGACGCTGCATCTCGGCCATCGCGGCTTCGATGCGCCCGCTCTGGCTTTTCATCGTGAAGCTGTGCTCCCACAGCCCGGGCCGCAGCGGCAAGGGCTCGGCCGCCGAGACCTGCATCGAGAACAGCACCGCACCGGAAAACACCAGCAGACTTCTCTTCATTCGGGAACACTCCTTTCGCCGCCAGAACCCGCCGCCGGAGAGACGACAGTAAAATCAGGATAGCCGTTCACAAGCGGCAGCGAAAGGGTGAACCTCAGTCCTCGTCTTCCTCGAACTCCACTTCGTACTCTTCCTCATCCTCATCGTCTTCGCCGGTATAGACGACAAAGGAGCGCAGTTCCCCCACCTTGCCATCCTGCAGGCGGTAAATGTCGCAGAAGGCATAAGCGTGCTCGTCGTCTTCATCCATCATCATCTCGCCCCAGACCACGACACGGTCGCCGGCTTCGATGCTGTCCTCGATGGCAAAACGCGGCGGCTCTCCATCCATCGACTCCAGCCACTCACGCACTGCTTCCCTGCCCTCGGCCACGCCTTCGCCAGCCATGAACCATCGCACATCATCCGTGCAGCAATCGAGAAATGCGTCGATATCGCCGCGGGAAAATGCGTCGTTCACCCGGTCTATGATTTTCCTGTTCGCCGCCATCACAGTTCTCCTGGTTCAAGGTATGACCCCGCAGGCGATCCGCTTGCCGCCGCCTCCGAGCGGCTTCGGCTCGTCGGAATAGTTGTCGCTCCCTTCATGAATGATCAGCGCCCGCTCACGCACATCGTCGAGCTCCAGCCTTGGCGCCAGCACCGGATGATGGGCATTCCCCTCTTCGTCCACGTACAGCGCAGGCAGGTCGCCGGCATGTCCGTCACCCCAGGGAGCGCCATGGCGTCCGCTGTCCTCGGGATCGAAGTGTCCGCCCGCCGCCTCGGCGGCGCTCATCTTCCCGTCCTTCTCTGCCGCAGCGCAGTCGGGGTTCTGATGCACGTGAAATCCGTGAAGTCCGGGCGGCAGGCCGCGCAGCTCTGGTGCAAACACCAACCCGTGATCCGTCTCCGTGATGCGCACGGCGCCCAGCTTCTCGCCGACGCCACTGGCATCGACCGCGTGCACGGGCACCTCGATGCTATCAGCGGCCGCGGCCGCAGCGCTCACCGCCAGCAAAGCCAGCGCCTGTCCAATCCACCGCTTCATGCCTGTATCTCCCTGCCGCTGTGCGGCTGTCGCAGATCGGCCGCTCACACCGGTGAGCGGCCATCGTCACGGCAGTATTTCGGAGGGCGCTTGCGGACGCATTGACAATATCCGGCCGTCAGCCGGCTCGCCTGCCCCGGCTGAGAAGAGGGAAAATCATGGAGATTCAGCGCCGCGCGCGGAAGAATTCGCGCAGCACTTCACCGCATTCGGCGGCGAGGAGGCCGCCTTCGACCTTTACGCGGTGGTTGATGCGGCTCGAGGCAAACAAATCGAAAACGCTGCCCGCCGCTCCACCCTTGGGATCGGCGGCGCCGAACACCAGGCGCGACACCCGCGCATGGACGATGGCGCCGGCGCACATGATGCACGGCTCCAGCGTGACATAGAGCGTGGTGCCGCCCAGGCGATAGTTGCCGAGCGTTTCGGCGCCCTCGCGCAAGGCGATCATTTCGGCGTGACCGGTGGGGTCGTGCGAGCAAATCGGCCGGTTGAAACCTTCGCCCACGATCCGTCCGTCGTGTACCAGCACAGCGCCCACCGGCACTTCCCCCCGGGCGGCGCCGCGGCGGGCGAGTTCGAGCGCGCGCTGCATATAGCGCAGGTCGGGTTCATCGTTCATGCGGCAATTATTCCACAGACCGGACATGCGCGGCGCGCGGGCCGACAGACCGGGCGCCAACGAGAAGCATGAAGGGCGGGCTTTGGGTAGAATGGTGGCGGCGGCGCGTGCCGCCTCGAATAAAGGTGCGCCATGACCAAGTCGCGCATGCCCGCCGTCTTCTTCGGGCACGGCAACCCGATGAATGCGCTGCAGGACAATGCCTGGACCCGCGCGTGGAACGTCGTCGGTGCGACGATCGCCCGGCCACGGGCCATCCTGTGCATTTCCGCTCACTGGTACTTTCCCGGCCTCGCCGTCACCGCGCACCGGCAACCGCCGACCATCCACGATTTCGGCGGCTTCCCCGAGGCCCTGTTCCGCGTGCAGTATCCCGCTCCCGGATCGCCCGAACTCGCGGCGCGGGTCGCCGCGCTGCTCGATCCGCTGCAGGTGTCGATGGATCAGGACTGGGGACTGGATCACGGCACCTGGGCAGTGCTGTGCCAGGTCTATCCGGCGGCCGACATACCGATCGTTCAGCTCAGCCTGGACTCGAGCAAGCCGCCATCATGGCACTTCGACCTTGCCCGCCGCCTCGCTCCGCTGCGCGATGAAGAGGTACTGATCGTCGGCAGCGGAAACCTGGTGCACAACCTGCACGCCTACTCCTGGGGCCGGCATCCGGTCGCGCCCTACGACTGGGCACTGCGATTCGAGGCGCTGGCGCGCAAGCTGATGAGCCTGCATGACTTCGAGCCACTGATCGACTATGAGGCCCTCGGCCCCGACGCCCTGCTCGCCGCGCCAACCCCCGATCACTATCTGCCACTGCTCTATGTGCTCGCCCAGCACCGCGAGGGCGAAACGGTGAGTTTCCCGGTCGAGGGTTTCGACGGGGGATCGATTTCCATGCTTTCGGTGCAGGTCGGCGACGGCACCTCAGGGGACGCCGCGTGATCATGGCTTGCGCAAGTCCGCCACCGTACCCAATCAGGAGGATCCCATGAGCAAGTACGACATCGCCCTCATCGTCGGCAGTCTGCGTCGCGAATCGTTCAACCGGCGCTTTGCAGAGGCGCTGGTCAGACTGGGTCCGCCGGATTTCTCGTTTCGCTTCGTCGAGATCGGCGATCTCCCGCTCTACGACCAGGACGATGACCAGAGCCCGGCGCCGGCGGTGCAGCGGCTGAAGGACGAGATCCGCGCCGCGAGCGGCGTGATCTTCTTCACCCCCGAGTACAATCGCTCGATCCCCGGCGTGCTGAAGAACGCACTCGACCACGCCTCGCGTCCCTACGGCCAGAGCGTGTGGAGCGGCAAGCCCGCCGGCGTCATCGGCGTGAGCCCGGGCACCCTGCGGACCGCCTGCGCGCAGCAGCATCTGCGGACCATTCTCGCCTACCTCGACATGCCCACCCTCGGGCAACCCGAAGCCTTCATCCAGTACCACGAAGGCCTGGTCGACGCCGACGGCAACATCGGGGCCGACACCCGGGAATTCGCACAGAAATGGATGGACTCATTCGCCGCCTGGACCAGAACACACGCCGGCTAGCATCCGTCGTCCAGCACGGGGCACGGCGCTGATGCGCTGGCGCCTGCCCTCGCTCGAAGGGCGCTCGGTCAGCACGGCATTCGACGACACGTCCGATACCCGCCTGGGACGTGCCATCTGTCCCATGGCCGCAGCTCATCCCGGCAAGTCCGGGGTCTATCCGCTGCTCGACGCGCACGACGCGTTCGCTGCCCGCATCCTGCTGGCCAGAGCCGCCGATCGCAGCCTGGACATCCAGTACTACATCTGGAACGCCGACCTGACCGGCAATCTGATGTTCGAGGCGATCCACGCTGCCGCCGATCGCGGCGTGCGTGTGCGGCTCCTGCTCGACGACAACAATACCTGGGGACTCGATGCAACGCTGGCCGCCCTCGACAGTCATCCCAACATCGAAGTCCGCCTCTTCAATCCCATCCTGCAGCGGCGCCACCGCCTGCTCGGCTATCTCAGCGACCCGCGCCGCCTCAACCGGCGGATGCACAACAAATCATTCACCGTCGACAATCAGGCGACCATCATCGGCGGACGCAACATCGGCGATGAGTATTTCGGCGCCCATGACGGCGCGCTGTTCTCCGACCTGGATGTCCTCGCGGTCGGCCCGGTGGTCAAGGAAGTATCAGACGACTTCGACCGTTACTGGGCCAGCGCCTCCGCCTACCCGGCGAGCTGCATCCTTGACCCGGCGCAGCACGATGGCCTGGACGACATCGCCAGCCGCGCCTCACTGATCGAGCGCGACCCCAGGGCGCGCGTCTACGTCGATGCAGTCCAGCAGTCGGAATTCGTGACACGCCTGCTCGAGAACCGGCTCGAGCTGTCCTGGGCCCCGGTGCGCATGGTGAGCGATGACCCAGCCAAGGCACTGGGACGGGCCTCGCGCCGCAGCCTGCTGGCGGCGAAGCTGCAGCAGATCCTCGAACAGCCCATGCGCGAGCTTTCGCTGGTGAGTGGCTACTTCGTGCCGACCCGGACCGGGGTGCGACTGTTCACCGAGATGGCGCGCCGGGGCGTCAGGATCACCATTCTCACCAACGCGCTCGAGGCAACGGACGTTGGCATCGTGCATGCGGGCTATGTCCGCCGGCGCAAGGCGCTGCTGCGCGCCGGCATCACCCTGTACGAAACTCGGCGCCAGGCCCGCGGTCCGGTCTCCGACAAACGCGCCGCGGGGCATCGTGGCTCCAAGGCCATGGTGCGCAAGAGCGCCTCGACCCTGCACGCCAAGACCTTCTCCATCGATCGCGAGCGGGTGTTCATCGGCTCATTCAACTTCGATCCGCGCTCGGTGAACATCAATACCGAGATCGGCTTCATCATCAGCGATCCGGCGCTTGCGGACCGCATCCAGCGTGCCTTCGAGGACGAGATTCCCCACAGCGCCTATCATGTCTGCCTGTCACCGCAGGGGCGATTGTACTGGCTGGAACGCAACGGCGATCAACTGGTGCGCCACCGCATCGAGCCGCGCACCAGTCTGCTGCGCCGCAGCCTGATCCGCTTCGCCTCCTGGCTTCCGATCGAAGGCCTGCTGTGATCCTCCGCCCGGCAGCTGTGCGAACGCCGCCCGCCGCGCCGAACGGCAGCGCGCCCGCCCCAGCCAGTGGGCGCACCGCACCAGCGCCTCGGTTGATTGTTGTCAGCGATCGGCATATGGTTTCCGCATGAACACGAGAAGTCCGTTCGTTTCAGCCACTGTCCCGCTGCTCCGTCCACGATGACCGCACCGCTGCTTCGCAACCGCACCTTCGCCGAGCTGCAGCCCGGCGATAGCGCATCGCTGGTTCGCATCGTCGCGCGCGATGACATCGATCTGTTCGCTGCAGTCTCCGGCGACCTCAATCCCGCGCACCTCGACGCCACCTTCGCCGCCACCGATCGTTTCGGGCACATCGTCGCCCATGCGATGTGGATGGGAGCGCTGGTATCGGCGGTGATCGGCACCAAGCTGCCGGGACCCGGCACGGTCTATCTCGAACAGGATCTGAAATTCATCAAGCCGGTGGCGCCAGGGGACACGGTTACCGCCACCGTCACCGTACGCAGCAAGGAGGCGGACTGCCGCGTCACCCTCGACACCGAGTGTCGCAACCAGGCCGGCGAAGCCGTGCTTTCGGGAACAGCGCGCGTGGTCGCGCCCGAGCACACCATCGAATGGCCCGCCACCCGGCTCCCCGACGTGTCGCTGCGCCACCACGAGCGCTACCGCAGTTTCGTTGCGCGGGCGCGGGAGCTCGCGCCGGTCCGCGCCGCCATCGTTCACCCCTGCTCGCCCGAGGCGATCCTGGCGGCGGTCGAAGTCCGCGATGAAGGCCTGCTCGAGCCGGTGCTGATCGGACCGGAGGCGCGCATTCGCGCCGCCGCGGAAACCGCCCACGTGTCGCTCGAGGGCATGACCCTCGAGAGCACCGAGCACAGCCACGCGGCTGCGGCGCGCGCGGTCGAAATGGCTTCATCCGGGCAGGTGTCGGTGCTGGTCAAAGGCAGCCTGCAGACCAACGAACTGTTGCGGGCGGTGATCGCTCCCGGCTCGGGTCTGCGCACCGATCGGCGCATCAGCCATGTCTACGCCATGGACGTGCCGGCATATCCGAAACCGCTGATCATCACCGACGCCGCGGTCAACATCCAGCCGACGCTCGAACAGAAGCGGGACATCTGCCAGAACGCAGTCGACATGCTGCGCAGCCTGGGCATGGAGAATCCCCGAGTGGCGGTACTCGCCGCCGTGGAAGTGGTGAACCCGCACATGCCGGCAACGCTGGATGCCGCCGCGCTCACCGTGATGGGCGCCCGCGGCCAGATCACAGGCGCGACCGTCGACGGGCCGCTCGCCTTCGACAACGCCATCAGTCCGGACGCCGCCCGCACAAAAGGCATCGTGTCACCGGTGGCCGGACAGGCCGACATCCTGCTGGTGCCGGACCTGGAGGCGGGAAACATGCTGGCCAAGCAGCTCATCCATCTCGCCGGCGCCACCGCCGCCGGGCTGGTGCTCGGCGCCCGCGTCCCCATCGTCCTCACCAGCCGCGCCGACCCGATCACCGCCCGCATCGCCTCGGCCGCGCTGGCCAAACTGCTGGCGGATGCGCGGCGACGGTGATCGATGCCGGCGCAGGCCGGTGCAATCCCGCCCCCCAGCGACTCATCCGCCCGACTGCCGCTCCAGAAACCTGATCACCCGGCAGGGGTCACCTGCCGCAAACACATCCGGCGGCACATCTTTCACCACCACGCTTCCCGCGCCGATGACGCTGCGCTCACCGATGCTCGCCCCGGGACAGATGATCGCTCCCCCGCCCAGCCAGACATCGTCACCGATACGCACCGGCTCCCCGCTTTCCAGACCGGCGGCCCGCTCCACGCTGTCCATCGGATGCATCGCCGTATAGACATGGACTCCGGGACCGAACAGCACGCGGTCGCCGATGCTTACCAGTGCCACATCGAGGATCACACAGTCGAAGTTGAAATAGACGCCACGGCCCAGATGGATGTTGACGCCGTAATCGCAGTGGAAAGGCGGCGTTACGCTGACGTCGATGTCGGCGCCGAACAGATCCGCCAGCAGAGCGCGCTCTTCCTCCACCGCGTACGGTGACAAAGCGCACAGCCGCTGGCACAGGCTCCGCGCGCGCTGGCGCGCAGCCACCAGCGCCGGATTGCCGGGATCATAGGGCTTGCCCGCGAGCATCCGTGCCCATTCGTTGTCCATGCCTTACGCCCCGGGCTTTTCCGATTCCGCGCGGCTCGCAGACTCGAGCGCCGCGAGGCCTCGCGTCGACCAGACATTGCGCGGGAAACGCTTCAAATCCTCGCGGAAAGAGCGCTCCGCCTCGGACTTCTGGCCCGCTTGCATCAGGACCCAGCCGAGTTCCTCGCGCACCGGCACCGACCAGTCGGGTGGCTCGCCGTAGGTCAGCTCATCCTCCAGGCGCGCGGCAGCACGCAAGCGCTCGATGGCTCGCGGGAGGTCTCCCTCGGCGACCGCAAGGTGACCTTCGAGCACCTGCACGGCGATGGCAAGCACATCGCCCGCCTTGTTGAACTCCAGCGTCAGCGGAGCAAGCTCGGGATCCTTCGCGTATTCGCGCAGGCGCGCGAGTTCCTCGGCCGCTTCCCGGGTTTTTCCCTTGGCGGCCAGCGCCCGGCCCCGCGCGTAATGCCATATGGCGCGTGCATGCGGGGCATCCATCGACGGCGCCGGCTCGGCGAGTATCGCATCCCACTTCCCGAACCGGACCTTCATCTGCAGATGCCGGGTGTAGTGATGCTGCATGAAGGTCATGCCCGGCTGCGTCAGCAGATCCTGCGACGTGAGCTTCGCCAGTTCCTCGGCAGTCTCCAGCGCCAGCTCCTCGCGCCCGATCATGCTGGCGGCAAAGGCCAGGAAATCATAATTGTGCGGGCGGTAGCCCAGCGTGTAGACGCCGGCCTCCGGACGCTGATCGCGGATGTAGGTCTCATCGGCGTGGATCGCATGGCGGTTGGCTTCGATCGCATCCTCATAGCGTCCGACCCGGATGTAGATGTGGCCGGGCATGTGCACCAGGTGTCCGGCTCCGGGCATCAGGCCGGCGAGGCGCTCGGCCGCGACCAGCGCCCGCTCGGGATCGACCGCTTCCACCGCATGGATGTAGAAATGGTTCGCACCCGGATGGTCAGGCTCGCGCTCCAGCACCCCTTCGAGCAACGCAAGGATCTGTTGGGTATGCTCGCGCGGCTTGCCATTACGGGCCCAGTAATCCCAGGGACTGAGATCCATCAGCGCTTCGGCGGCAAGCGTGGCAATCTCGTTGTCCTCGGGAAAGCGCTTTGCCGCAGCGACGAGAGCATCGGCCCAGGACTTGTCGAGCGCACCGCGATCTTCCGGCGGATTCTCCCGGTAGCGGTGCTCGAGCGCGGCGATCAACAGGCGTTCGCGCTCGCCGACCTTCCCGGACAGCGTGACCGCCTTGCCCGTCGCCTCCCAGGCAGGAGCGACCGCGCTGCTGTCCATGCTCGCGTTGATATTGGGACCCAGGGAGATGGCGATGCCCCAGTAACACATCGCGCAGGATGGATCGATGCGGGCCGCCTCGGTGAAGGAGCGAATCGCCTCCAGGTGATTGAAGGCGTAATAGAGCCGAAGGCCCTGATCGAAATAACGCTGCGCCCGCGCTTGCGCAGTCGTTATCCGGTAATGATGGTCACCCAGATCTTCGTAGAGCGGAACCTCCTGCGCGATGGCGCTGGCTGCAAGCGCCAAGGACAGCCAGAACGCGCTCCATCCTTTCACTTCAGATGTCAGCATGAGTACCTCCTCATGCATTGATCAGGTCAGGGAATGGAAGCTCTCGCCCGCGGTCCGTGCAGGTCGATCCGGACAAGAGGGGCCGCCAGAGCGGTCCCCATCAATCATGATCCTCTCGCTAAGGGGCGCAATACGTAGTGACGAGCCGGCTGCCTCAGGGCTTCGCCGCGCGTGCCTCGACCGACTGGCCCGGTTCGCGCTGCCGGCGGGCGCGCGCGAGCGTGGCGCCGGTCGCGGCCCAGCCCAGCGCGACCAAGGCGCCGATGACCATGGCGAGCGCCGGATGCTCGCCGATCACGTCCAGCGCGCGCTTGATCCAGCCACTGACCGCGTCGGCGCCGCGATAGACCACGGTGTCGATGAAATTCTTCGCCTTGTACTTCTCCTCGGCGGACACCACGCTGTACAGCATCTCCCTGCCCGGGCGCACCAGCGCGTACTCGCCGGCCCGGCGCACGACCATGACCACCGCGAGCACCGCGAACACCGGCGCCAGCGCCAGCCACAGAAAGCCGGCGGCGACCACCAGCGGCACCGCGACCAGCAGCACGCCGACGCCGAGGCGCTGGGCGATCCTGCCAGTCAGGAAGAGCTGGGTCAGGATGGCGAGTGTCTGCACCACGGCATCGATGAGGCCGAACACCTGCGTCTGCCGCACCCGGTCCGGGAACGTCTCGGCTACCAACCGTGCCTGCTCGAAGTAGAGAAATGTGCTCACGGTGGCGAGCAGCACCACGAACGCGGCGATACCGAGCAGGTAGCGCGAGCGCAGCGTTTCCGTGGCGCCCGCAAAAGGATTGCCACCCAGCGGCTTGCTCCGCCGCTCATTCGGCTCCTGTGCGACTGGATGACGGTCCCGCCAACGGTGCAGCCAGGCAGCGGCACCGGCACTGCCCGCCAGCAGCGCCGCAGCCAGCGTCAGCAGACCCGCGTGACCGATGCTCCCGACCAGGGCGGCGCCGGTCAGCGGTCCGGTCAGGCCACCGATACTGGCGCCGGCCGCGCACGGCGCGAACAGGCGCTTGGCCTCGGCGCTGGAGAAAACATCGGCGAGCACGCTCCAGGCCAGCGAGATCGCCATCAGATTGAACACCGACAGCCAGATATAGAAGACGCGTCCCGCCCATATCCCGTCCGCGCCGTCCGCCATCAGCGCGGCGAAAACGAGCAGATTGAGGATGAAGAAGGCATACAGCCAGGGCAGGATGCGGCGCCGTGATACGCGCGAAGCCAGCCAGCCGAACATTGGCATGGCCGCCAGGGTGGCAATGAAGGTCCCGGTGAACAGCCACTGCAGATTGTGCACGCCGCCGGCGATGCCCATGGTCTCGCGCACCGGACGCAGCATGAAGTAGCCGGTGAACAGCGCGAAGAACATCAGGCTGCCGGCGAGCACCGCCGGCAGTTCCCGGGGCTCGGCATTCAGCAGACGGGCGATACCCGCGCGCGAGAGCAGCGGCAAATGGGCTTCCTCAGCCGAACATGGCGATCAGTTCCCGCTGGCGCGCTTCGCTCAGCAGGCGCCCGCGCCCGGCGCGCAGATTGTCGACCTGACGATCGGGGCGGCTGGTCGCGGGAATGACGCAGGTGACCGCCGGATGACTGATCGCGAACTTGAGGAAGAGCTGCGCCCATGACGTGATGCCCGCCTCCTCCTCGGCCCAGGCGGGAAGCGGCCTGCCGCGCACCACCTGGAACAGTCGTCCGTCATCAAAGGCGCGATTGATGATGACGCCGATGCCGAGTTCCCGGGCGAGCGGCAGCACGCGCTCGGCGGCCTGCGGCGCATTGACCGAGTAGTTGATCTGGATGAAGTCGAGCGGCTCGCTGCGCATGATGCGCTCCATTTCCTCGAGCCCGTCGGGACGGAAGTGGGTGATGCCGACATAGCGCGTCTTCCCCTGGTCCTTCAGCTCCCGCGCATACGGCAGCTGAGTACGCCAGGCGCGCAAATTGTGCACCTGCAGCAGCTCGACGTGATCGGTGCGCAGCGCGCGCTGCGAGCCTGCCCATTGCCGCTCGGCGTCCTCGCGGGTATCGGCGGCAATCTTGGTGGCGAGGAAACAGCGATCACGCCAGCCACCCTCGAACAGCAGCTGCCCCAGGATGGCGTCGGCGCCGTTATAGTTGGGCGAGGTATCGAACAACCTGGCTCCGGAGGTGAAGAATAATTTCACCGCATCCTTGAGCAGAGCGTACTTCTCCGAGCCGGGTTCGGTCTCGTAGCTGCCCGAGGTGCCCGCGCCGATCACCGGGAGCACTTCAGCGCTGGAGGGGATGCGCCGCATCCGCAGCACTTCGCTCCCGGCCGAAGACATCGGCCCCTGGGCGAATGCAGGTCCCATCACGCTGCCCAGCGCCGCGAGCGCGGACACTGTGAGAGCCCCATGCAGGAAACGTCGTCGAGACGTCATCGGCGATCCTCCCCAATCCGGAAAAGCCCCCAGTATTCCGGCAACGGAATCCGATCGCAAGGACAGCGATCAGGCGCACGGGAAGAATGCAGGAAATGGCGGATCCTGCGCCGCCATCGGCACAGCCGCTCAGCCGAGTCCGCGCGCCAGCCGCGGGTCGATCATCTCCTCGCTCGCCTGCTCACGCTCGTGGTCCGCGAGCTCGAGGACCGCCTCGAAGGCGGCATTCTGCGACAGATAGACGTTGCCGCTCAGTTCGTCGAGGAAACTCGAGCGGGTCAGCGCGTCCATGACCGGCCCCTTTATCTCGGAAAGATGCAGGGTCACGCCGCCTTCGGCGAGGCGGTGATTGATCATCTCCAGGCTGTCCAGCGCCGAAGCGTCGATGGCGTTGACCGCCGAGCACATCAGGATCACGTGCCGAACCTGCGGCTGCTCGGCGACCTGACCGGACACGAACTCCTCCAGCCAGCGCGCATTGAGCCAGGTCAGGCTCTCGTCGATGCGGATGGTGAGGATACGCGGGTCGGTATACACCCGGTGCCGCTTGACGTTGCGGAAATGCTCAGTGTCGCCGACGCGGCCCACGATGGCGGCATGCGGACGCGCGGCGCGCCACAGAAACAGCGCCAGCGTCACCCCCACCCCGCTCATGATGCCCGGCTCGATGCCCACCAGCAGGGTGACGATGGCCGTCGTCGCCATGGCGATGAAGTCCGTCCGCGAATAGCGCCAGACCTCGCGCGGTGTGCGCAGGTCCACCAGGCCGATGACGGCGACGATGATGATCGCGCCCAGCGTGGCGATCGGGAGCGAAGCGAGATACGGGGTGAAGAACA
Organism: uncultured Chromatiales bacterium; assembly: GCA_964581365.1. Lineage (GTDB taxonomy): Bacteria > Pseudomonadota > Gammaproteobacteria > SZUA-140 > SZUA-140 > JAITWN01. The sequence goes on along the minus strand of CAZOOF010000020.1, from coordinate 10,575 downwards.
GCGCGGTGATCGCGATGCCGACGGCAGCGAAAGCGCTGGCCGCGGGCGTCTCCGCTCCCGCATTGAAATTGACCACCGAACGGGAAAGCCCGCCGGTGACCGGATAACCGCCGGAAAAGGATGCGGTGATATTGGCCGCGCCCAGCCCGATCAGTTCCTGATCCGGATCGATGCGTTCGCGCCGGCGCGCGGCGAGCGTCTGCGCGATCGACATGCTTTCCACGAAGCCGATGATCGCCAGCAGCAGCGCCGGCACCGCCAGCTGGCGCCAGAGTCCGGCATCGAACATCGGCACCGTGAACGGCGGCAGGCTCTGCGGAATGGCGCCCACGGTCCTCACCCCCATCGCGCCCAGATCGAACGCCGCCACCACCAGCGTGGAACCCGCTACTGCCAAGATCGGCCCGCTGCGGCCGATGAGATCGGCCGGACGCGGCCCCAGCCCCGCCCGTTCCAGCAATGGTCTCAGCCCTGATTTCGCCCACAGCAGGAAGACAAGCACCGCCGCGCCGATCGCCAGCGTCGGCAGGTGGATGGAGGCGACGCCGGCGGCCAGCGCGCCAAACAGCGCCGGCAGGTTATCTCCGCGCAGTTGCAGGCCGAGGATCGAACCCAGCTGGCCGATGCCGATGATCAGCGCCGCCGCGGTGATGAAGGCCGATATGACCGGATGCGAGAGGAGATTGCCGAGGAAACCCAGCCTCAGCAGCCCCATCGCCAGCAGGAACAGTCCCGACAGCAGGGCCAGAACCAGCGCCGCGGCGACGAACTCGGCGCTGCCGGGCGCGGCGACGCTGCTGGCGGCGGTCAGCGTCATCAGCGACATCACCGCCACCGGCCCTACCGACAGCGTCCGGCTGGTGCCGAACAGCGCGTAGACGATGATCGGCAGCATGGACGCATAGAGACCGACTTCCGCCGGCAGTCCCGCGAGCATCGCGTAGGCGAGGCTCTGCGGAATGAGCATGACGGTGACGATCGCGGCCGCGATCAGGTCATTGCCCAGGGTCGCGCGCCCGTAGCCGCGCGCCCACTCGAGCAGCGTCAGACGCGGCAGCGACATCAGCCTACTCCGCGCGCGCTCGCGGCTTCACCATCCACTCACGACCCTTGAGCATGCCGTGCCAGTAAAGCGGCGGCAATATCCGGGCCTTGAGCAGCCAGGACAGACGCGAGGGCCGCGTGCCATCGATCAGCCAGCGGGGGAAGCTCGGCATGAGCTTGCCGCCGTACCCGAACTCGGCGAGCACGATGCGGCCATGTTCCACAGTCAGCGGACAGCTGCCGTAGCCGTCATAGACCGCCGCCGGCTCCTTGCCCTGCAGCGCGGCCAGCGCGTTCACCGCGACGACCGGCGCCTGCTTGCGCGCCGCCGCCGCCGTCTTGGCATTGGAAGCGGCACAGGCATCGCCCAGCGCGAACACATTCGGATAGCGCGGGTGACGCAGGGTCGCTTCGTCGACCTCGATGAAGCCGGAGGCCGCGGCCAGCGGACTGGAGCGCACGAAGTCCGGCGCGGTCTGCGGCGGCACGACATGGATCATGTCGAATTTCTCTTCCATGCGGTGCACCGTATCGCCGTTCTTGCGTTCGAAGATCGCGACCCTGGCCGCGCCGTCGATTTCTACCAGCTTCGATTCGAAGTTGAGCTTGGCGCCGTAACGCTGCACGTATTCCATCAGCGCCGGAACGTACGCCGGCACGCCGAAGAGCACGGCGCCAGCATTATGGAACTGCACGTCGATATCCTGCAGCACGCCGGCCTTGCGCCAGCGCGAGCATGAGAGGTACATCGCCTTCTGCGGAGCGCCGGCGCACTTGATCGGCATCGGCGGCTGCGTGAACAGCGCCCGTCCGCGCCGCATTTCGCGCACCAGACGATCGGTATAGGGCGCGAGATCGTAGCGGTAGTTCGAAGTCACCCCGTTGCGGCCCAGCGTCTCCTCGAGTCCAGGAATCGCGGCCCAGTCGAGCTTGATCCCGGGGCAGGCGATCAGCACGCGATAGTGGATACTCGAACCGTCGGCGAGCACCACGCGGTTTTCCTCGGGCACGAAGCCGTTCACCGCGGCCTTGATCCATTCGGCGCCGGGCGGAATCAGCTCGGCTTCGGGACGCCGGGTCGTTTCGGGATCGAACACCCCGCCGCCGACCATGGTCCATCCGGGCTGGTAATAATGCACATCGCTCGGCTCGATGATGGCGAGACGGACATCGCGATTGCGCTTCAGAATGCTGGCAGCGGTGGCGATACCGGCGCTGCCGCCGCCGACGATGACGATGTCGCGAATGGCTCCGCTATCGCTGCGGCTGGCCGCCGCGGATGAATCCTGTACCATCAGTTTATCTCCTGTTGCCAGCGAACACCGCTGGCATATCGGTGCAAAACCATGCCGAGCAGCATGGCGATCGTGAACAGTGCGGCATCGCCCGGCGCGATGGCGAGCCCCGCGATTCCAGGCCCGGGACACAGGCCCCCGAGGCCCCAGCCGACGCCGAAGATCAGCGCGCCGGCGGCAAGCCTGGCGTCGATGCGGGTGGTTTCCGGAACATTGAACGCCGCATCGGCGAGCGGCTTTTCCATGCGCCGGCGCAGTCGCCAGGCGAGCGCCATCGGGATGATCGCTCCCATCATGACGAAGGCCAGGGTCGGATCCCAGTCTCCGAACAGATCGAGGAAGGAACGCACGCGATGGGGATCGGCCATCCCCGACCAGGCCAGCCCGGCGCCGAAGAGCAGACCGCTGACCAGCGCGATGAGCACCCTCACAGCAAACCTCCCAGACGCATCAGCGCCACGGTGACGAAGCCGCTTGTCATGAACAGCGCGGTCGCAGTCAGAGAGCGGCGCGACAATCGCGACACGCCACACACCCCGTGACCGCTGGTGCAGCCGGAACCCAGCCGCACGCCAAAGCCGGTCAGCAGACCGGCGGCGATCAGCACCCAGGCCGAAGCGGGATAATGCACCTCCACGCCACCGGTGGCGAGTCCAGTCAGGAACGCGCCCAGCGGCAACCCGACGATGAAGGCCAGGGCGACCCCGCGCCCTGCCCCGCCGCCGGCAATTCCCAGGGCACGCGCCGCCAGGCCGCTCACCCCGGCGATCCGGCCCAGGCCGAGCAGCATGATCGCCGCTGCCACGCCGATCATCAGACCGCCGGTGAAACCGGCCAGCGGCTGCGCTTGCGGAAACAGGCTCGTCACAGCACGTTCACCGGCATCTTCAGGTAGACGACACCGTTGTCCTCGGGCGGCGGCATATGGCCGGCGCGCATATTGGTCTGCACCGAGGGCAGGATCAGCCGCGGCATGTCGAGGGTCGCATCGCGGCTCTCGCGCATGGCGACGAACTCGTCTTCGGTGATGCCGTCATGGGCATGGATGTTCGAGCGGCGCTGCTCGGCAACCGTCGTTTCCCAGGCATAGCGGTCGCGCTCGGGCGGCAGGTAGTCGTGACACATGAACAGCCGCGTCTCCGGCGGCAGCGAAAGAATGCGGCGCAGCGAACGGAACAGCGTGCGCGCATCGCCGCCCGGGAAATCGGCCCGCGCGGTGCCGTAATCGGGCATGAACATGGTGTCGCCAACGAACACCGCATCACCGATGACATAGGCCACACAGGCGGGCGTATGACCCGGCACATGCAGCACGGTCACCTCCAGCGTGCCGATTTTGAACTGATCGCCGTCCTTCCACAGCTGGTCGAAATCCGAACCATCGCGCTGGAACTCGCTGCCGGCGTTGAACAGCTTGCCAAAGGTCTCCTGCACGGTGACGATGTGTTCACCGATGGCGATTCGGCCGCCGAGCTTCTCCTGCAGCCACGGCGCCGCCGACAGATGATCCGCATGCGCGTGGGTTTCGAGATGCCAGTCGACCTCGAGCCCGTGTTTGCGCACATGGGCGATCACCGCCTCGGCGGAGGCGAAGGAAGTGCGGCCGGAGTTGGGATCGAAGTCGAGCACGCTGTCGATGATCGCGGCCCGCTTCGTCTCCGGATCATGGACCACGTAAGTCACGGTAAAGGTGTCTTCATCGAAAAACGGCGTGATTACCGGGATGCCCTGGCGGGCGGTTTTGATCTGCGAAGTCGCCTTGTGAAGCGCAGGATCGCTCATGGCCGAACCCTCATATTCTCGTTTACGGAAATTGTGTAATAATATACCGCAGACCAGGACCATCGGCAATATGAATGGCGACAGCACAGGAAAGGAAAAGAAATAATGGATACAGATGCCACGCGCACCCCGCGGCCGCTCCGGATCGGAGATGTCGCGCCCGACTTCCGCGCCCGCTCGACCCGGGGCGATATCCAGCTCTCCGCCTTCCGCGGCAAGTGGGTGCTGTTCTTCTCCCATCCGGCGGACTTCACCCCGGTCTGCAGCACGGAATTCGCCGAACTGGCCCGGAAGCAGAAAGAATTCGAAAAGCGAGACTGCGTGCTGCTTGGTCTGTCGGTCGACAGCCTGTACTCGCACCTGGCCTGGATTCAGGCGCTGAAGGAGCTGTTCGGGGTGGAAGTGAATTTTCCGGTTATCGAGGATCCGAGCATGGCCATCGGCCAGGCCTACGGCATGATCGATGACCAGTCGGCAAGCAGCGCCACCATGCGCGCCACTTGCTTCATCGATCCGGCGGGTATCATCCGCGCCACTACCTGCTATCCGCACAACGTGGGCAGATCGGTGGACGAGATGCTGCGCGTGCTGGCCGCGCTACAGAAGGTATCGAGCGCCCCCGTCCTGACGCCGGAGGGGTGGCGGCCGGGCGACCCGCTGCTCAGCCCGCCAGCCGAAGAGCCGAGCGACAACAAGGACTGGTTCTGCCGCTTCGAGGAGGACAGATCATGACCCGGCTCTTTGCCGATCGCGAGGCCGCACAGGCAGCCGCCGACAAGCTGAAGGTGTTCGCTCAGCCGCAGCGGCTGATGATCCTGTCATGTCTGCTACGGGGCGAGCGCAACGTCGGTGAAATCTCCGATACCACCGGCATCGGCCAGCCGGCGCTGAGCCAGCAGCTGGCGGAACTGCGCCGCGCGGGACTGGTGTCTACGCGCCGGGAAGCCAAGCAGGTGTGGTACTCCCTGGCGGACGATGGCGTCACGCTGTGCGTGCGCAATATGGAAGCAATTTTCGGTAGCGAGGAATTTCCCGAGGAACTGCCCGCCGCCACGAAAAAGCCCGAGCCCGAGACTGGACCCGAAGGCGTGGCCCGATTCGCCCGCATCCTCTAGCGGGCGACCGGATTCTCCAGGCGGGCGCCCTGCATCGACGGCGCCCGCATCCCCCCAAGAGCCTCAGGCCAGACTCATATTGGCGGACTGCGTCACGCCGCCGATGGCATCCGAATCATTAGCCGCATCCTCCTTCTTCCGCCCCGCTCCCCCGTCGCGCATCGCGACCAGCGGCAGATAGAGACTGATGATGTCGAGAATGATCCACACCACCACCATTGCGACGAGATAAAGCTTATTGCCGCTCAGATACGCCATGAAGCTGAGATCGATGACGTCGGCGAGATAGAGCAGATAGAAGGCCGCCAGCCAGATCGGCTGCGAAGCGACGCGGCGCTTACAGTTCGAGCAGATCAGGATCTTCCACTTCGCAGCGAGATACTTGTCCCACTTCGAGAAGGTCTGCTGCTTGCAGTGCGGACAGGCGAATTCTTTCATGGAGCACCTCGTTTCTCAGTTTCACTCCCCGGACAGCGCATCGCCCCGCCGCCGCTCCGACAGACGGATGAGCTGCGCCGTCCACTTGTCGATGTACCCGGTCAGAGCGAGGATGAAGAACAGAACGATACCAATCACCGTACCGATCGCGCATGCCATTACCACTTCGTTCATGGGTTCTCTCCCGTGCTGGTTGACAAAGTCTGTTTCGCGCCGGCAGCGGTTTCACCTCGCGCAGTCGCCTGCCGCTCCTTGGCACGCAATTCATCGTTACGGATATAGGTACTCAACTTGAACTCGCCGAGGATACCGCCGATATTGGCGGCCTCGACTGCAAGGATGACGCACAGCCCCCAGTAGTGCAGATGCAGATGGTACGAGAGATCAGCGTTCCATGCGGGATCAGTGAGATAAAGGTAATACACGGCGCCGAAGCGCACCACGAGCGGCGGCACGCAGGCGAGCCACTTGCCGCCCTTCTCGCCGTACATCTTCGCCACCACCCAGCCAGCGATGAACGGCACCACAAAGATGTCGATCGCCCAGGCGAAAGTGAAAGTATCCATGCCCTGGAATACCTCGATCGGATTCCCGAGCAGCCAGTCGCCGATGACGATCAGCGCCGTGCCTACGAAAAGCGCGGCCGCCCCCTTGAGATGATTTCGACTGATTTCCATGCATCCCCCCCGAATTTGGCCGGTCCGGATAACCCCACATCTCGGATGCCCTTACGTTACGTGACAATGACCTGTACACTACAGGTACACTTTGCTGTTTACTCCACTAGCCTGTACCGGTGACGCGACCATGCCACTTGTGATTCTGGACTCCAACGACTCCCGGCCCCTCATCGACCAGATCGTAACCGGAGTGCGAAAACTGGTCGATGAGCGCGTGCTGCGCCCCGGTGCGCGCATGCCCTCGATTCGTGGCTTCGCCCAGGATCACGGCGTCAGCCGCTTCACCGTCGTCCAGGCCTATGACCGCCTGGTGGCGATGGGTTACCTGCATTCCCGCCAGGGATCGGGCTTCTACGTGTCGCCGCGTCCCCGGCCGAGCGAATCGCTGGAAGGCGTGTGCAAGCCGGACAGCGCCGTCGATGTAGTGTGGCTGCTGCGCAATTCCCTCGAGCATCGCAGCAGCCGCACCATGCCCGGCGCCTGGTGGCTCCCCGCCTCGTGGATGGTCGAGACCGGCATCAGGAAGAGCATGCGGGCGCTGTCGCTGCACAGCGGCGAATTCCTCACCGCCTACGGCAGACCCAACGGCTATCTGCCGCTGCGCGAACTGCTGCGGCACCGGCTGCACGACATCGGCATCGACGTCGACCTCGCCCAGATCATCCTCACCTCCGGCGTCACCCACGCCATGGATCTGGTCGCACGCTACTTCATCCGGCCAGGCGATACTGTGCTGGTGGACGATCCCGGCTACTTCATCCTCTTCGGCGGACTCAAATCCTTCGGCGCCAGAATCATCGGCGTGCCGTGGAACACTAACGGGCCCGTTGTCGAAGTCATGGAGAAGCTGATCCTCGAACACCGTCCCAAGCTGTTCTTCACCAACTCCATCCTCCACAACCCGACCGGCGTCACCATCGGCCAGGCGACCGCCTACCGCGTGCTGCAGCTCGCCGAAAAGTACGACATGCACCTGGTCGAGGACGACATCTACGGCGACTTCCATCCCGAGAGCCCCACCCGGCTCGCAACACTGGATCAGCTCAAGCGCGTGATCTACGTCAGCAGCTTCTCGAAATCGGTATCCGCCAGCCTGCGCGTCGGCTACCTCGCCTGCCATCCCGATCTCGCCACCGAACTGTGCGACGTCAAGCTCCTCACCGGCCTGACCACCTCAGAAATCAGCGAGCGCCTGATGTACCAGCTGCTCACCGAAGGCCACTACCGCAAGCACCTGGACAAACTGCGCTCCAAACTGCAGGAGGCGCGCGAGCACACCATGACCCGGCTCGAAGATCTCGACTTCGAAATCTACTGCGAGCCGGCGGGAGGCATGTTCATCTGCGCGCGGCGCGAGGACCTCGCCAACACCGCCGAAGTGGCCAGCCGCGCCGCCGCCAAAGGCATCATGCTCGCGCCCGGCCACATGTTCCGGCCCCACCAGGAGCCCTCGCCATGGATGCGCTTCAACGTCGCGCACTGCGATGACGAGGCGACGTTTGAATTTTTCCGGGATTGAGCCTGGCCCCTGACACTCCGGCTGCCCGCAAGCGTCGAGGACCTTCTGCCGATGTCAAAGCGCCCGCATCCGCCATCGTGCCCGACCGACCGCGACTCCCGAGCCTGTTTCAGAAGCCGGCTCCGCGGCCCCTGTCGCGGCCAGCTTACCGGGTGTAAGCTGGCGGCAGATCACCGCCCCGCGAAGGGCTCGAACGCATGAGTGGACAACCAAGGCAGCAAGGGAGCAAGGGCATCATGGATATCAATGTAGGCAGCATAGACCGTGCAATCCGCATCGTCGCAGGCCTCGCGCTGCTGAGCCTGCCCTTCTGGCTCGACTCTCCCTGGCGCTGGCTTGGACTGATCGGCGTGATGCCCCTGATCACCGGCCTGCTCGGCCATTGCCCGGGTTACCGGCTGCTCGGCACGAATACCAGATCGCATCGACATACGCACGACTGACGGCCACCGCGTAAAGCAGTCGTTGCCGGCGCAGCCTGGTGGCGGACGGGCGCCCGAACCTGTCAGCGACCAAGAACCCGCAGCCTTCGAGCAACAGCAGGGACGAGGCCGCTCCCGCGCGCTCATCAACCAGCCACGCAACCTGGTGAGTCACAGAGCGTTCGCTGCCGCTTCGCAGATCACATTGGCATCGCCGATGCACTGACGGGTGCAGGCCACCACCGTTGCGCCGTCTGCATCCGACAGCCCGGGATCGGGACTGATCAGGCCTGGCTTGTGAGGCGCGACCTCGACCAGGGCGCGGCATGGGTCACTGAAGTCACCCGTCCGGCCCTTCCGGCGGGATCTCCCGTGACCGGGCACTGGCCGGCAAAGTGACGGCAAACAGGGAGCCACCGGAAGAACGCGCTCGGCACACACTCTAACCATCGCTGAGCATCAACCCTGTGCGGGCATCACACCGAGCATCGCCCAGCCGCGGCTGATCATCACCAGCCCCATGAAGATAACCAGCACCCCGGAGACGCTGATCAGTTGCTGAATAGACTTCTGCGACAGGTAGCTGGCGAAGAAGCCAAAGCCCAGCAAGGGGGGCAGCGTGCCGAGCCCAAAGAAGGTCAGCATCAAGGCGCCCTCGACCGGGCTGCCTGTGCCGGCGGCCATGATATACATGGCCTGGAGCGGACCGCAGCCGAGCAACAATCCGTTGAGCAGTCCGATCACCAGGGGACTGCGGACCTTCGCGGCCGTGCCCGTCACGCGCTTCGTCAGGGCTTTGGGAAACTTCAAGGAAAAGAGCCGCAGGCCTGGGATCAGGCGCAACATCTTCAGACCAAACAGCAGCAGGAACAGCCCCGCGAGCAGGGCCGCCCAGCCGCGCATCGTGGGCGTAATCGCGAACAGCGCTCCAACCAGACCAAACAGGGCGCCAATCGCAGCATAGGACAATGTCTTGCCAGCACCATAGGCGGCGTGGGCCAGCGCAGCTTCGCCCAGGGACTTCGTCCGTCGCGCATAGCTGACCACGAAGCTGCCGCACATGCCGATGCAGTGAAAACCCGTCAGCAGACCGATCATGAACAGCGTGGCGTAACCGAGCCCCGCGTTCATCTGCATCATCACCCCGGGCATGAGGCTGCGACCCCATTGCACAACCCCGCCAACGATGACGAGCAGGGCCAGGAAGATCAGCACGTTCCGTATGCGTCGGTCCAGCGTCCGCGTCCGCTTCCGCTCCGGCGCTGCGGGCCGCGCCTCGACCGGCCCCCCATCAGTCACCGCCTCCACCGGCCGTGGTGCGACTTCATAGCCCGTCGCCTCGATGGCGGCAATGATGGCGGCTTCCTGCACCAGCGCAGGTTCGTAGCACAGCTCCACCCGGCGTCCCACATGGCTGGCCCTGACCTCGTGCACGCCGCGCAGTTGCTCCAGCGCATGCTCGATGGCGCTTTCGCAACCCGCGCAAAACATGCCATTGACGGTCAGTACCAAGCGCTTCTGCATCTTGCGAACCCTGTCGCCAACATGAAGCTCGGAGGACTTGACCTCTCACGCCGCAGCGGTCGCAAACGAACGCTGGACTTGACCAGCCGGCGCACCTATTCTTCCAAATACCGTATGGTTTTCTCAATGAAGCGCCAAACTGCCACCGCAATCAAGGAGCACGTCATGTCCAGAGAAGCAGGTGATCGTTACAGATGCGACAAGTGCCAGGCGGAACTCGTCTACGAGAAGGGCTGCCCTTGCCCGGCCTCCATGCCCCATTCGGAAATCTGCTGCGGACAGCAGATGACGAAGGTTAACGAGACGAAGGTTAAAAAATAGACAGACCCCGAACACTCTGGCTTGCGCCCGTCTGCGAGGGCGCAAGCCAGAGCATCGGCCGCGCGCAGGGGCAGGACGCCGGAGCGAGAGGATGGTTCGCGGCTGGCCCGGGTGCAAAGCAAACCCGTCCGCAGCCGCGATCGCCAGAGAGGGATCAGTCGGCTGCCCGTCGATCCCTGGCCGCACCTACTCCCACTCGATCGTCGCCGGCGGTTTGCTGGAGATGTCGTAGGTCACGCGGGAGATGCCGCGGACTTCGTTGATGATGCGGTTGGAGACGCGCTCGAGGAGTTCGTAGGGCAGGTGTGCCCAGCGCGCGGTCATGAAGTCGATGGTTTCCACCGCGCGCAGCGCGACGACGTAATCGTAGCGGCGTTCGTCGCCCATGACGCCCACCGATTTTACCGGCAGGACGACGGCGACGGCCTGGCTGAC
>CAZOOF010000019.1:0-33999 GCA_964581365.1 uncultured Chromatiales bacterium | reverse complement strand
GCATCAGCACCAGGTAGCGGCCAGCCAGGCTGATAAAGGTGGTCAGGGCGGCGCCCTTGTTGCCGCGTTCTTCCTTGGCAACCTGCACCATCAGTTCCTGGCCTTCGCGGAGGGCGTCGCGGATATCGACCCGCTTGCCAGGCTCGGGCGGCGAGGTGAACAGGTTGGGGGCAACTTCCTTCAGGGGAAGGAAGCCGTGACGGTCGGCTCCGTAATCGACGAAAGCGGCTTCGAGGCTGGGTTCGACGCGGGTGATACGACCCTTGTAGATATTGGACTTCTTCTGCTCGCGGGCAGGCGTTTCTATGTCGAGATCATAGAGGTACTGGCCATCGACCAGTGCAATCCGCAGCTCTTCGGGCTGCGTTGCGTTTATCAGCATTCTTTTCATGTGTGGCAATCCTTTTCGAACAACCACAAGCGCGCTGTTCGCGATGCAAATGCTGACTCTCGACCACGGCGGGCCGGGGCGACATCAGGTCTCCCTCCAGGAAACTGTTCGCATTCATGTCCAGTTCCTCATGCTCATCAGATCCGCGGTCGGTGTCAGTGTCTGCATGCGCAGACGTGCTTGCGATCCCATTGTTGGAAACGACGGTCACGCGAATCGCATGACCGCCAGAAACTTCTCTTACATGCCCCAATGCAGTCACCTGGGGCGGGTGCGTTTCGATGACCCGCCAGGGCGAAGTCCTCGTAAACCTGCCCGATGCTTTCGGGCGAAAAGGCAGCGTCGGTGCGGGCGAGTAAAAATCGCGGATGGGGCGATCTGACCCTCGGGGACGAACAGCGCCGGCGAGCGCCTTGTATCGCGCCGGCACACCGTGCCGCCTGTGGCCGCAAAGAAAAATCCCGGAACCGGGAGACGGCGCACGCCTCGCTAATATACCAATGTTTCCATGGTGCTTCAAACAGTTATCCCGCTTGCCACGAAGCGGCCGATCACGCATCATGCGGCCCATGATCGAAGCCGGAAAAGTGCGCGGCGTCTCCTATCTGGAGGTGGACGCGGGCCGCGAAGGACAGCGCATAGACAACTTCCTGACCGCGCATCTCAAGGGGGTGCCGCGCAGCCATATATATCGGCTGTTGCGCACCGGTCAGGTGCGGGTCAACAAGGGGCGGATTCAGCCCACCTACCGCCTGAAGCAGGGCGATGTGGTTCGGGTGCCGCCGGTATCCGCCGCCGAGGCCGTGCCGGTCCGGATCAGCGCCGATCTGCTCGAGTCCCTGGAGCATGCGGTGCTGTATGAGGATGACGGCGTCATGATCGTGAACAAGCCGGCTGGCCTGGCGGTGCATGGCGGGAGCGGTCTCAGCCATGGTCTGATCGAGGCGCTGCGCGAGCTGCGTCCCAAGGACCCGGACATCACCCTGGTCCATCGCTTGGACCGTGACACCTCCGGCTGCCTGCTGGTGGCGAAGGACCGGCGCCTCCTGCCGGCGCTGACCGAGGCCTTTCGCCGTCACGAGGTGGAAAAACGGTATCTCACCCTGCTGCGGGGGCGCTGGAAAGGCGGGGCGCGGACGATCCGCGCGGCGCTGACGCGCGCCCGCCTGCAGTCCGGGGAGCGCATGGTGCAGGCCGACGAGGAGGGGCGCGAGGCCGAAACCCGCTTCACGCCGGTCCGCCGGCTGCCTGGCGCCACGCTGATGGAGGCGCGCATCCGTACCGGGCGCACGCACCAGATCCGCGTGCATGCCGCCGAGCTTGGGCACCCGGTTGCCGGCGACGAGAAGTATGGCGACCCGACGTTCAACCAGGTGATGCGGCGCTACGGACTGAAGCGCATGTTCCTTCACGCCCATCGCCTTGCCCTGCGCCTCGGGGGCGAGCGCATCGAGGCCACCGCCGAATTGCCGCCGACACTGGCACGGGTCGTGCAGTCGTTGGTCGAAACGCCGGCGACAGACGAAGGATTGACGGAGAGCCGGCGCAGGCCGGGAGAGAAAAGGAGGAGAGCACAGCGAGGCGGGTGAAGACCCCGGTCTGCCTGTCCATTGTGGATCGCTCATGAGTCAATTGCCCTACAAACTGCTGGTGTTCGACTGGGATGGCACGCTGATGGATTCGGAGGCCCGCATCGTCAGCTGCCTGGCGATGTCGCTCAAGGATCTGGGACGGCCGGTCCCGCCGCGCGAGGCGCTGCTCAATGTGATCGGCCTCGGGCTGCCGGAAGTGGCGCACGCGCTGCTGCCGCACGGCGACGTCGACGGGGTGCGCCAGTTCATCGATCGCTACCGCTATCACTTTCTGTCCGATCACTACGAACCGGCGAACCTGTTCCCGGGTGCACTCGATACGCTGCGCCACCTCGACAGCCGCGGTTTCCTGCTGGCGGTGGCGACGGGCAAAGCGCGCCGCGGACTCGACGAGATCATCGACCGCACCGGGTGCCAGGGCATCTTTGCCGTCACCCGCTGTGCCGACGAAACCGCGTCCAAGCCGCATCCGCGCATGCTGATGGAAGTGATGGATGTGGCCGGGGTAGGTCCCGAGGATACGCTGATGATCGGCGATACCGTGTTCGACATGCAGCTGGCCCGCAATGCCGGCGCCCCGGCTCTCGGCGTCAGCTACGGGGTGCAGCCTGCCGAGCGCCTGCTGGCGGAAGGCGCGCTCGACTGCATCGATGAGATCAGCGCCATCGTGCCCTGGCTGGCGGACCGGGGTACGCACTGATGTCGGATCGTTCCGGATCCGCGCGGTTCCATGCCCTATAATCTTTTTCGTTTTTACCTGCCGATGAGGTCAAGATGACAGACAGTGACCGCAAGGATCCCTGGCTGGGTCCGCCGCGCGCCGAAGATGCGCCGCCGAAGAGTGCATCCTCCGCAGCCCGCAGCACTGATGAGCCCTGGGCGCGTGACACGCTCGAAAAGCTGGTTTTCGCTTCGCTGCGCGAACAGCGGGCGGCCCGTCGCTGGAGTATCTTCTTCAAGCTCGCCTTCCTCGGCTATCTGCTGCTGGTCTTCTTCATGATGTCGGCCGGAGACGGGGTCGGTACCGTGACCAAGGGCAGCCATACCGCGCTGGTCGAAATCAGCGGCGTCATCGCCGACGATCAACCCGCCAACGCCGACGCCATCATCACCGGCCTGCGACGCGCCTTCGAGAATGCAGATGCCGAAGCGGTTATCCTGCGCATCAACAGCCCGGGCGGCAGCCCCGTGCAGGCTGGTTACGTCAACGATGAGCTGCGCCGTCTGCGCGCCCTGCATCCGGAGAAGAAGACCTATGCGGTGATCACCGATATCTGCGCCTCCGGCGGCTATTACATCGCTGCCGCAGCCGACGAGATCTACGCCGACAAGGCCAGTATCGTTGGCTCGATCGGCGTGCTCATGGATGGATTCGGTTTCGTCGAGACGCTGGAGAAGCTCGGCGTCGAACGCCGTCTGATGACCGCGGGCGAGAGCAAGGGCTTTCTCGATCCGTTCTCACCGATGAAGGACGATGATGTGCAGCATCTGCGCGGCATGCTGAACCAGATCCACGAGCAGTTCATCGAGGTGGTGCGCCAGGGACGCGGAGACCGGCTCAAGGACGACGGCACGCTGTTCACCGGACTGACGTGGACCGGAGAGGAGAGCGTGCGGCTCGGTCTGACCGATGGCCTCGCCAGCAGCAGCATGGTGGCGCGCGATATCGTGGGCGCGGAAAGGATCGTCGACTACACCCATCGTCCGCCACTGTTTGAGCGCTTCGCCGGCCGGCTCGGGGCGGTCTTCGCCGACAACATGCTCACTGCCTTCCGGGGCGAGCTGCGCTGACGGACTGCGCTGCTCAGGCCATGATGACGGGAGTTCGCCTGCTGCTGCCGGGGCTCGGTCTCGCCTGCAGCGCCGCGCTGGCGGCTGATGGATCGGCGGTTTTTCTCGTCGCCGATCGCAATCCGCTGCTCCAGTTCCACCATCCGCCGGCGGTACTCGCCGCCGACACGGCGCCGGCCGGCGTCCTGGTTTCGGCGTGGACCCTGGATGTGAGCAATGACGCCATGCTCCAGGAGTCGGCCTCCGAGTCGCTGGTGATCGATGGCGAACTGTGGCGCTTCGAGATGAACCTGCGCTACGGCGTGCGCGAGGGCTTCGAGCTCGGGCTGTCGGTACCCCTGCTGGCGCACCTCGGCGGCGTCATGGACCGGCCGATCTGGGAGTGGCACGAGCTGTTCGGTCTCACCAACAGCCGGCGCCGGCCCTTCGCCCATGACGGGCTCCGCTACAGCTATGCGCGCGGCGAGCGCGTCGTGATCGACATGCAGGATGAGAACGGGGGCATCGGCGATATCGCGCTGACGGCGGGATGGCGGCTGTGGCGGGACGAGACGCGTAATCGCGTCATCGGCTTGCAGGCGGCGATCAAGCTGCCGACCGGGGACGAGAAGCGTCTGCGCGGCAGCGGTACGACTGACCTCTCCATGATCGTCACCGGCGCCGATGCGGTGACTCTCCGGAACTGGGGCGCGCGGCTGGTCTGGCGCGCCGGAATGGTAGTGGCTGGGAGCGGCGGCCCCTTCGAGGCCGAGCGCCGCGACTGGGTGCCGCTGGCCGGGGCCGGCGTGGAGCGGCCGATCAATCGGCGCTTCTCGCTCAAGGCGCAGCTCGACGCCCATGGCGGCTGGTATGACAGCGATCTGAGCGCCTTTGGCGATCACGCCGTCCAGCTCACGCTCGGCGCCGGTATCAGCTTCGCGCGGGGAAGACTCGACATCGCGTTCATCGAAGATCTGGTCAACGATCCGACGCCGGACTTCGGCATTCATCTCGCCTGGCAGGGACATCGATAATGGGCATTTTCTTTCGCAGCAGGCGATCGCCGGCCTGCTCGCGTTTCACGGCAAGCCTGTGTGCGTTTCTCTTCCTGCTCCTGGCTCTTCCGGCGGCCGCTGCTGAATCTGGCCGCGCTCCGCTGCGCCTGGAGCTGCCGCCGCTCGCCGCCGCCCACGATCCGGGAGCATCCTCCGGTCGCGCCAGGCCGGGGCAGGCGTCGACAGCAGCGCCCGATGCGGCCGGTCTGCGTCGCGACACCTGGTACTTCCTCGGCGGACAATTTCTGATCATTGGCGTGCTCTATGTCGGTCCGGAACGCCTTTCGGGATGGAGCGACGAGCAGAAGGAAGAGTACAGCCTGGACAAGTACCGGGATAATGTCGGCCAGATCGTCGTCGATCGCGACCGCTGGTGGGTCAATTACATCCTCCATCCTTACTGGGGCGGCGCCTACTATGTGCGGGCGCGGGAGCGCGGGTTCGACGATAACACCGCGTTCTGGTATTCAGCGCTGCTGTCGGCGCTGTATGAATTCGGTGCGGAGGCTTTCTTCGAGGAACCCTCGGTACAGGATCTGATTTTCACGCCCGCACTCGGCTACTTCGTCGGTCACCAGTTCATGAAGTGGCGCAGCGGCATCCTGCAGCGTCAGGCCGCGGGAGAAACAGCGGGCTTTGGCAGTCGGGCACTGCTGCTTGCCACCGATCCGCTTGGCGCCGCCACCCGGCTGTTCGATCGCGTGCTTGGCATCGAGGGAGAGCTGACCATGCTGCCGTTCTACGTCGACACCAGCGTGGCGTACAGCGACGACGGTCCCGCCGGCTCGGACCTCGATCCAGAGCTGCTGCCGGGCCTGCAGGTTCAGTTGGTTTGGTAAGAAAGGCGTCGGAATTCTGGCGCTGGCCAGGAGCGCCTGCAAGTGTTCAGAATGACGAAGGACTGCCGATAAGCCGGATACGATTTTCAGATCCGCACGGACCCTTTCATGATCAGGATTTCACCCGAATTGGACGAGGAAATTCCATTGTGGGATGTGGCGCTCGAGGCCTTGCTGCGCGAGGAGTACGGCAAGCGCCGCGCCCCGCTTACCGTGGACGATGTGCAGCAACTGTCGGCGCAGTATTCCATTCGTTTCGATGACATGATGCACACGCTGTTCGAGCTCACCGTAAACGGGCATTGGCGCTACATGCCGGCGCCAGATGTCATCGGCGAGGTTACCCGCGAGCACATGAAGGCGCTGTGGGCGGATGGACGCCTGGTGCCGGATCATGCGCGTCAGGCTTATCCGGGAGCGTGGCGCGCGGTGCGCTGAGACTCATGTCCGCAGCCCTGTACGATGTCTTGTTCGCTGGCGAGCTGCTGCCGGATGCCGATCCGGCGCTGACCCGTCAGCGTCTCGCCGCCCTGTTTCGCATCGAGCCGGATGCGGTCGAACGCCTGTTCGCGGGCACGCCGG
Source organism: uncultured Chromatiales bacterium (assembly GCA_964581365.1). Taxonomy (GTDB): domain Bacteria; phylum Pseudomonadota; class Gammaproteobacteria; order SZUA-140; family SZUA-140; genus JAITWN01. The sequence continues at coordinate 27,770 of CAZOOF010000019.1, read as the reverse complement.
TGGTCATTCGCAAGGCGGTCGAGGAGGGCGTCGCCCATCGCTACCAGCAGGCCATGCGCCAGTGCGGCGCGGTGTGCACGCTGCGCGCGGTGTCATCCGCCGACACCCCGGATGCGATCGCCTCAGCGGACGCGGCGGAGGAATTCGCTCCCGACCTGTCTTCGGCAGTTCTGCTTCCTCCGGGTACGCCCTTTCCGCAACCGCCACCGGCCCGTCCGCCGCAGTTCGATTTCTCTGAGCTGAGTCTGGCCGAGCCTGGCGTCGATCTCGTCGAACCGCGTCCGGTCGTCCCGGCGCCGGTGCCCGATATTTCGGGAATATCGCTGGTCGAAGAGGAAAACTGACCGATCAGCTGGGTTTGTCCCATCGCACCCCACTTCCGTCGTCCACAAGATTTCCCCTCCAGACATCAGCCTGAGGCGGATTTTTCTGCTTTCTTCGAGCTTCTCCCTGGCGTTACGTCGCCTTCCGGCGACATGGTTTTTTTCCGTCTACCGGCGGCGCGGATCCTGATCCTGCGCACCTTTGTGTTTAGAATGTGATGTCAGAAGAACGATTAACAAAGGGAGGAGCGGTCATGCGGCGTGCTGCAGGCATGTTGCTGGGCATGGGGATGTTGCTGGCGCTGGGCGCGGCTCAGGGCGCGGTGATCGGCAAGGAAGTCGAGTACGAAGCCAACGGCATCCGTCTGGTCGGCTTTCTGGCCTGGGACGAGAGCAGCAGCGAGACGCGTCCCGGCGTGCTGATCGTCCATGAATGGTGGGGTCTCAACGATTACGCGCGCTCGCGCGCCCGTCAGCTGGCGGAGCTCGGCTATGTCGCGTTCGCCCTGGACATGTACGGCGGCGGCAAACAGGCCGAACACCCCGATCAGGCGGCGGCGTTCGCAGGCCATCTGGCGGAACACCAGGATGAGGTTCGCGCCCGCTTCAAAGCCGCGCTGGAGCTGCTGCGGGCGCAGGATAGTACGGACGCGGAGCGGATCGCGGCGATCGGTTACTGTTTCGGGGGCGGCGTGGTGCTGGATATGGCGCGTTCCGGAGCGGATATCGACGGTGTGGTGAGTTTTCATGGCAGCTTGGCCAGCAATATCGAGGCGCGGCCGGGCGAGGTGAAGGCCAGGGTCGCGGTGTTCCACGGCGCGGACGATCCCTTCGTCCCGCAGGACGATGTAGAGAACTTCCGTGCCGAAATGGAGGCGGCGGGGGTGGACTACCGCTTCGTGGCCTATCCGGGCGTACTGCACAGTTTCACCAACCCCGAGGCGGATCGCTTCGGCAGGGAGTTCGAGCTGCCCCTTGCCTACGATGCCGAGGCGGATGCCGACTCGTGGAAGCAGATGCAGGAATTTTTCGCGGATATTTTCGATAAATGAGCCCTGAACCCTTGATTGGGCGGCGATTCTGCCGATAGTCTGGGTACGGGCTGTCCACAAGGGGCAGCAGACCGCGCCACCGGAGCTCCGGCTGGCGTGTGCAAGCCGGTTCCGCGGCAAAGGGCGACAAGCGAGTCGAGTTCGGGTAGATGATCAAGACAGTTCTGGTACTGAATTCGAAGGGGGGTTGCGGAAAGTCAACGATCGCGACCAATCTCGCGGCCCATTACGCGGTGACAGGCGTTCGCTGCCAGCTGCTGGACTATGATCCCCAGGGTTCCAGCCTGCAGTGGCTAGCAGCACGCCCCGAGGATCGCCCGGCAATCCTCGGCGTCAACGCCACCCGTACCCGCAGCGGACTGACGCGCACTTGGCAAATGGCCGTGCCGGCGGATGTCGGCAGGGTAGTGATCGATGCGCCGGCTGGGGTCGGTGGGATTGCCCTGCAGGAAATGCTGCGGCGCGCGGACGTGGTTCTGGTGCCGCTCACAGGCTCGCCGATCGATGTGCATGCGACCCGCAGCTTTCTCACCGATCTGCTGCACAGCGGCCTGGTGCGTCGCACGGGCCTGCATCTGGGTGTCGTCGGCAATCGCTTCCGCCGGCGCAGTCAGCACTTCGAAGCGTTCGAGAAATTCCTGGAAAGCCAGCGCATTCCGCTGGTGACCACGCTATCGGATTCGGAAAACTATCTGATCGCGGCCGAAGCCGGCTTGGGGATCTGCGAATTGGATGAAAGGGAGACTGCCGCCGAACGGGAGCAGTGGTATCCGCTGCTCCGGTGGCTGATCGATCCGACTCAGGAAGTGAAGAGAAGCGAGCCGCCGCGACCGCGGCTCAATGTCATCAGCGCTGGCTAAGGCCAGGACCGGCTGTTATCCGACTTTTTCGTTGAGCATCGGTAGTTCCTCAGAGTCGCCCTCCGAGGAATCTTCCCGCTGAATACGTTCGTACACTTCCTTGCGGTGTATCGAGACATGCTTCGGTGCCTCGATGCCGATGCGTACCTGGCCATTTCTTACCGAGCAGACGGTGATCTTGATATCGTCGCCGATAATGAACGTCTCTCCCACTCTCCGCGTCAGGATGAGCATGTAAGCCCCCTTGCTTCGTTATGCAGTATCTGGAGTTTTAGGATTACAGTAAGCGTTTTCCCGTAGTGATGTAAATTCCACAATTGGGGTATGCGGCTTTGTCGTCGCCTCCCGCAACGCCTCCCTCATGTCCCGCCAACTTGTGGATTCAAAAGAACTATTACCTCTTCCGTTGCCTGTCCGCCTGGTTGTTGTAAATAAGCATCGCTTCGACCAGAGTGTGGACATGCAGCTTCTGGTAGATGTTCTTCAGGTGCGTGCGCACCGTCTCGTAGCTGATATGCAACTCCTCGGCGACCTTCTTGGTGGTGTAACCCCGCTTTACGAACTCGAGGATCTGCAACTCACGCTTGGTCAGCTCGTCGAATTTGGTCTTGCGACCGTTGCTCGCCGTGGTACGGCTGGAGGAGGTGGAGTGAAACGTCTCCAGAACGCGCTTGGCAATGACGCGTGACATCGGCGCACCGCCGTCGACCACCTCCCAGATCGCCTGCTCGATTTCGGTCAGCGAGGTCGAGCCCTTGATGATGTAGCCTACCGCACCGGCCTGAAGCGCGGCGAACAGATGCGCGTCGTCATCGTAGACCGTGAGCACCAGGAATTCGGTAGGGCAGCCGCTGGAGGATACCCGCTGGATCACTTCCACGCCCGAGATATCGGGCAGTTCGATGTCGATCAGGGTGACGTCCGGATTGAGGCGCAGGATGTTTTCGGCGGCCTCCTTGCCGCGGCTGTACTGGCCAACGACGCGTATGCTGGGGGAGTTTCCGAGCAGGTGCCCGAGTTCATTGAGGTAGCGCTCATTGTCCTCGACTATCACTACCTCGATCTGGCGTTCGTCTTTCATCGCATTCCTGATATCGGTCCGCTGAGCGGACAGGGCGCTGGCCCGGATCAATCGGCCAACTTAGAAAAGGGCAGTCCGTCCGTAAATACCTCATTTGGGGGTAAGCGGTTCTGACCGACCGGAAAACGCATGCTGATCTGTGTGCCGGCGCCGGGACGCGAACTGATGCGCAGCTCGCCACCCTGTTCCTGCACGCGCTTGCGCATATTGATCAGACCGTGGCGGTCGGTGCTGATGCGTTCCGGATCCATGCCGCGCCCGTCGTCACTCACGGTGATTTCCAGACCGTTGTCATCCACCTGAAAGGTGCACTCTACGGCACTGGCTTCCGCATGCCTGGCGATGTTGATCAGCGTCTCGCGAAAGGCGCGATAAATGGCATGTTTGAGCGCCGGACTGGGGGCGCGAACCTGTTTGTCGGCGATGCGCGCATCGAGATCGAACGCCACATCGATATGACCAAGCAGGTCGTAGCCGAGGCGGCGCAGCGAATTGGCGATGTCTTCCCAGGTGTTCTGGCGGTCGTCGATCACCCACAGGAAGTTGCGCAACTGCCGTGAGGACTCGGCCGTGTTGCTCTTGATCTGCTGCAGCTTGGCGCGGAGTTTCTCGAGGTCGTTGGGACAGCGCTCGGCGCCTTCGACCGCAATGGAAATGCTGGCCAGATCATTGAGCACCGTATCGTGCAGCTCGCGGTGAAGCCGCTCCTTTTCCATGCGCGCGCTGTACTCCAGGGCCAGACGCTCGCGGTACAGGCGCTGATTGTCCAGCGACAGGATCAGACCGAACGGGAGCATCAGCGAGAAGAGAGCGTAGTTGTTGACGAGGTTGTCCACTTCCGGCCACGGCAGCACCACCGCCATGACGAAGAAAGTCGCCACCAGCAGGACGGCGATGAAGGTGATGCGCACCTGCTTGCGCATGAACTCATCCTTGCCGTAGACCATGGAATGCACGAACGAGCCCATCATCAGCAGCAGCCAGATGATCAGGAAGGGCAGACTGCTGGTCAGACCGATCAGGCCGGAAACGTACAGGATCGATATCAGCGCGGCATAGCCATAGAGCGCGGGGACGATCCAGCCGTAATGCCGCAGCAGGCGCTTGCGCTCGGGGAAGACCAGCGCGAAGTGAACGATGGTGATCTGTCCGGTGCTGGCGATGAAGAAGACACAGGCCAGCAGGCGCATCAGATCCGGATCCATGATGATCGGACGGTGCACGACCGGAGCGACACTGACCAGATAGAGCGCGGTGGAGCTGAGGAATAGCGCGCACAGGAAGCCAGTCAGGCGCTGGTGATGACGGAAGACGGAGATGGCGGCGAAGACATAGATCACCGCCACGATATAGACCAGACCCAGGCGCTTGCCGATTTCCCCCGCTGGCATGCGTCCGAGTTCGGCGAGGATCTCCCAGTTCATGCCCGCGGTGTCGAGGAACCGGATTACTACGGCGCTGCGATCCTCGACCGCCTGGTGCAGATCCCGCTGCGCCTGCCACCACTGCGCTTCCTCGCCGCCGCTTCTGAAAGTGGGCAGCTTCCACAGGTCAGTATCGCGGACCGGGGTATCGCCAATCTGAGTGATGACGATTCCTTCGCGGACCGTCAGCACCTTGCCATCGACGAGCAGGGCGGGAGCCGAATACAGCGCATAAATGCCAATCAGGGTCATGAAAACCGTGGCGGTCATCATGGAGACGATCACCGCCCAGCGGAACGAATGGTGGGGTGTAGGAAAGAACCTCAATGAATTCACCTGCGCATCGTGCCGGTGAATTATGCCCGATGCGGGCGGGATTATCATCCGCGCCCCGCCGGAGGCCCGTTTGTCAGGCCTTGCGGGCTGTCTTCCACGCGGCCCGCGGGTCGAACGCAAGCTCGGCGGCCATGCGGCGATACAGCTCAATGGCCGCCTGGTCGTCGACCGGCGGATTGACGATGCGGACGGTGAGATACTGATCGCCGGGGGGCGTTCCGGGCAGACCGCGCCCTTTCAGCCGCAGCCGGCCTCCGCTCTGGATGCCGGGCGGCACCCGGACTTCCACCTCGGCGCCCAGCGTGGGCACCTTCACCCGCGCACCCAGCGCCGCCTCCCAGGGGGCGAGGGGCAAATTGAGGTGGATGTCTCTGCCTTCGAGACGAAACAGCGGGTGGGGGCGGATCCTGACATCGAGGCGGATATCCCCGGCATCGCCGTCGGCGAGGCGGATCTGCTGACCGTCGGTGACGCCAGCCGGAATGCGCACATTGAAGGTGCGCGGCTGGATCCGGATCTGGCCGCGCGCATCGGCGACCGGCATTTCGATGGTAATGGTCCGTGTGGCGCCGCGCGCCGCTTCATCGAGTTCGATGTGCAGCTCGCCGGCGTGACGTGGTCCCGGGCGATGAAACGCCTCGTCGAAACGAAAGCCGCCCCTTGCGCCGCCGAACAGGCTTTCAAAGAAATCGCTGAAGCCTGCGGCATCGAAGCCGAACGGGCCGGCCTTCCAGTCAGGCGGGGGGGTGAACTCGTCGCCGGCATGCCAGCCGGAGCCGAGCCGGTCATAGGCAGCCCGTTTCTCGGGATCGCGCAGCACCTCGTAGGCTTCGCTGACTTCCTTGAAGCGTTCCTCGGCGTCCGGCTCCTTGCTGACGTCCGGATGATAGCGGCGCGCCAGCTTGCGATAGGCGCGCTTGATTTCATCGGGCGTCGCGCTGCGCTCGACGCCGAGGATGCCGTAGTAGTCCTTGAACTTCACCGCGAGAGGTCCCCGACTGGCTGCTGCTGACCGGATCCCGGATTACTGCTCGATGGTGATGCGCCGGGGCTGCAGCTTCTCGTGCTTGGGAATGGTGATCTCGAGCACGCCCTTGTCAAAGCGCGCGGTGATCCGGCTGGCATCGGCGGAATCCGGCATGCTGAAGCGCCGGTAGAAGGTGCCGCGGGGGCGCTCGATACGCTTGTACTCGCGGCGGTCCTCACCGTTCAGTGGGCGCTCGCCACGGATCGACAGGCAGCCGTTTTCCATGTTCACCTCGATGCGCTCCGGATCGACGCCCGGCACATCGGCGTACAGCATGTAGCGGTCTTCCTTCTCCTGAATATCGACAGCCGGCGCCCAGTCGCTGGTAACGACGTTGCTGCTCGCCTCATCGCTCACCTGTGATTCGGCGAGCCTGCCGATTTCCCGGCTGAACCGGTCGATGATCGTCCACGGATCGTACTGATATACTCTCATTGCGTTCTCTCCAAGTCTGTAAGCCGCGCCAACGGCTGAGTTCAACGTGTTTCGGGGTGCGACCCGATGTGGTATCAATAGGGGTCCCCGGCAGTCATTTCAACGGTGCCGGGGAGGGGAGAAGCCATGAGCATGCAGGACACTATCGCGGACAGACTGATGGCCGGCTTCGGCGATCTTCAGCATCTGGACGTCGTGAACGAAAGCCACGGGCACAATGTGCCGCCCGGCTCGGAGTCCCATTTCAAGCTGGTGCTGGTGTCGGATGATTTCGTCGGCATGAGTCTGCTGGCGCGGCATCGCCGCGTGCACCAGATCCTCGCCGACGAGCTGACCAGGATCCGTGCGCTGTCCGTGCATGCCTATACGGCCGAAGAGTGGCAGGAGCGCACGGGTGGCGCACCGATGTCGCCGCCATGCATGGGCGTTAGCGCTGGGCGCGGTGGCTGATTCAAACAACGAGGAGAAGAATATGAAACGTCCAATGAAAGGATTGCTTGCGGCGCTGATCTGCGGAGTTGTCGCTGGAGGCCCCGCTCTGGCCCAGCCGCCTCATGGAATGCCCGGAGCCGGCGGACCGCACATGATGCACGGTGGCATGCATGAGCGGCATGGCCAGGATCACGGTCACCATGGCGGATCCTGGCGCGCCACGCTGACCTCCGAACAGAAGAGCGAGATCGCCATGTCGCATCTGCGCATGCAGCAGAAGCAGGCGCTGGCCGAAGGGCGGATCGCGCTCAAGGAGGCCGAGATCGCGGCGCTGATCGCTGGCGACGAAGGTGACGATGAGAAGCTGCAGGCCGGTGTCGATGAGCTGGTGGCGCTCAAGAAGGAGCTGCTGCTGTCCAAGTATCAGCACCTGAGGGAAGTGCGTCAGTTGCTCACCCCGCAGCAGCGGATCTCGTTCGATCTCTGGGTGCTGGCCGGCAAGTTCAAGGATTACCATCGATGATCGCGGCCAATAAGATTGTGTTGAGAGGGGATGTGAATGGCCGCTGATATCGATGAGCTCACCGTCGACTATTTCGAGGGCGACCAGCAGCTGGTGAAACAGCTCGACAAGGTCGTGCTGTCGAAGGGAGCCTGGGTAACGATCATCTATCGATACCAGGACTGGGAGGCGGCAAAGGGCGCTTTCGGCCCCGACAAGTTCACCATTCGCCGTTATCAGAAGCGCAACGGCGAATACTTCCAGAAATCGAAGTTCAATATCTCGAGCATCGACCAGGCACAGAAGATCATCGCTGCGCTACAGAGCTGGATGCCCGAAACGTCCTGATCGTCAGCGCCGCCGGTTCATCCGGCGGCGCTCCTCCCCATACATCACTCCAATCATTGGCTTCGCGACGCGGGTCGCGGATAGTCCGTCAAGGATTGCGGTTGCTGACCGATAACGAACAGGTGAAGCCGCCGTTCACCAGCACACCGCAGACCTCAAGGAACAAGCCAAATGACAGGCAATGACGGACAGCCCGCTTCCTACCCGCGTGCAGCAGGTTCAAACGCACAGAGCGTGCCGCTGATCAAGGCCTGCCGGTCACTTGCTGAGACCTTCGTCACAGAACTGCATGCGCGCATCATCAAGTCGATGGACGAATCAATGGAGGCGCTGCGTGGCGATGAGGGCGATATGCCGGATCCGCTGGTCGGAGAGCTCGGGCTGATCCGCAAGGACGCGGAGCAGTTCGGACGCATGTTCCGGGACCGCTTCATCGCGCTCTACAGCGCGTCGATTCAGCCCAGCACCGAAACGACGGGGCAGTACTTCTTTTCGACCGCCGCCGATGAGGACGCCGGCCTTTCGCTGGTGGACGACTCCAAACTGGAAGAGTGGCTGGCGCTCGATAACCTCATCGCCAAGATTCACGAGCGCTGGAGCACCGAACTCGCCGGGCTCAACGCGCGCTTCTGTCACCTGCTGCCCGGCATGCGCATCAACAAATACCGCCTGCCGCTAGGACCGGACAAGTTCTGTCATGCATTCCACGATGCGCTTACCGCGCTCGATACCGACGTCCGCGGCCGCGTCTACTGCTACGGTCTGCTCGATCGGGCGCTCTCTTCCGAGGTCGGCGGCTTCTATTCGCAGGTGAATCATTTCCTCATCGGCAAGGGCATTCTCCCCTCGCTGGTCGTGGATGAGCCGGCCCGTGATGAGCGCCGCGGCGGCGGTCGTCGTGGCGGTCATGGCGATCCCGGCCCAATGTATGACGATGGGCTGGGCTACAGCGTGGGTGACGGCGCCGGCGGCGGCTTCGGTGGTGGAGGCGGCTATGGCGGGGCCGGGGGCTATGGAGGGAGCTTCGGCGGAGGTGGCGGTGGTTCAGGGTTTGGCGGCGGCGCCGGGCCGGCAGGCGGAGCGGGATTCGGCTCCATGGGCGGCGGCCCGGGTTCAGGTGCCGGAGTGCGCGGGGCCGGCGGCTTTGGCGGGATCTCCCAAGCCGGGGCGTCCGGCCCTGTTCCGCTGCGCGAACAGATGTTTGTCGCCATGCAGCAGCTGCTCGGCGGCTACTGGGATGGCGGTGAGAGCGGGGGCATGGACGCCGGCGGAATGGAGATTCCGGCGGCGCCGGTTCTGATCGACACCCTGTCCTCTCTGCAGCGCGATGAGTCCATGGTGGAGCGCACCGGTGAGCTGATCCGGGGCGGTCTGCGACACTACGTGCATGGACGCTTCGGCGGATTGCCGCCGGAGCAGCGTGATGGCGGCATCAGCCGGCTGGATGACGAGACCATCGACGTCATCAGCATGATCTTCGACTTCATCCTCGACGATCAGGCGCTGCCGGATGTCATGAAGGCGCTGCTCGGACGCCTGCAGATTCCGGTGCTCAAGGTAGCGCTGATCGACCGCGCCTTCTTCCGTCGCAAGACCCACCCGGCGAGGCAGTTGCTCAACGAGCTCGCTCAGGCAGGCAGCGGCTGGGACGATGAAAGCGACATTGCGCGGGACCGCCTCTACGCCAAAGTCGAATCGATCGTTCACCGCATCCTCGAGGAGTTCGAGGACGATATTTCGATCTTCGACACTCTGCTCGCGGAACTGCGCGCGTTCCTCGCCGAAGAAGCAAAGCGTCTGGAAGAGACGCAGCAGAAACTGCTCGAGGATGCGAGCCGCGCCGAGAGCGGGGAGAAGCTCAGGGTTCGCGTGCTATCAGACCTGGCCGCGCGCATGCAGCACGCGCAGATCCCCCAGGATGTGCGCGATTTCCTTCTCGGGTGCTGGAAGCAGCACCTGGAGCAGCTGGCCGTTGAAGGCGAGGAGGCGGCCGCACCGGCGCTGACGCTGGCCAGTGAACTGCTGTGGAGTCTCACGCCCAAGGTCACGACCGCGGACCGCAAGCGCATGACGGCGATGCTTCCGTCGCTGCTTGCCGGTATCGAGGCGGGAATGCGCGCGGTCGGCCAGGAGCAGGAGGACATCGAGGCATTCCTGCGCTCGCTCGAGCGCCATCACTTCCTGAGCATCAAGGAAGGCATTCGCGCCGAGCGCCGGGCCTCGGCCGAAGAGGTCGGGAGTGCGGATCCGAAGCCGGGATCGGAGCCCGGGCAGGCTGAAGATGGACTGCCCGCAGATCTTGCCCGGACCGTGGATCGGGCACTGGCCGAACTGCAGAGCGATCTCGACGAGATGTCCGATATCGACTGGGACAGTCTGTCCGGCTTCGACGATGTGGTGGAGCTCCGCTCCGATGATGGCGCCTTCGAACGCATGATCGCCGAAATGGGACTGAGCGACACTCCGCATGACGATGGTCCGCGGATCGACGACGAGTTCACTACCCTGGTCCGCGGTCTGGCCCTCGGCACCTGGGTGGAGCTGCGCAACGAACAGGGCCGGTCGATGCGGGTGAGGGTCGTGTGGAAGGGTGATGAACGTACGCCGTTCTCCTTCGTCAACCGCCAGTACAAGGTGGTGGCTGAGCGCCCGCTGTATGTCCTGGCTGACGAGTTCCGGCGCGGCGATGCCGCGGTGGTGGAAAGCATCGGGCTGTTCGATCGCGCGGTCGACGGCGTGATCGCCGGGATCATGAAGATCACCGGAGGTTCCCCTGCTTGATCGAGCGGCGTTCCGCACTGCATCTGCTGGACGGCACGCATCCATTCCGTGACGCCGTTCCCGATGGCTGCGTCGACTACCCGGCGCGCAAGCGCAGGAACGGTCGAATATTTCTGTTCAATTTCGAGCTGGCGCGGGAAATGGGCGTGCTCCCGCCGGATGCGCCTGATGTGCTGGATCGGAAGCTGAAGGCGGAGATCCTGCAGGCGTTCAGTCTGCAGATCGTCAATGAGTATGACCTGGAGCACGAGCCGCGGGCGCTGCACGGCGCCGGCCAGCGGCGCTTCATGGCGACTCGCTATCTGCAGCTGCAGCACCCCGATCGCCGCGGCAGGACCTCGGGCGATGGGCGCAGTATCTGGAATGGCATGCTACGCGCAGGCGCACAGACCTGGGACGTATCGAGCTGCGGCACCGGGGCCACCCGGCTCAGTCCGGCCACCGCCATCCACAAGCGATTCTTCCGTACCGGAGACCCCTCGGTATCCTACGGCTGTGGCCGGGCCTCGCTGTGGGATTCGGTGTGCGCGGCCTTGATGAGCGAAAGCCTGCATGCCTGCGCAGTCCGTACCGAGCGCACGCTGGCCATCATCGAATACGGCGACGGCAGCTGTGTAGCGGTGCGCACCTATCCCAATCTGCTGCGTCCCGCCCATCTCTTCCTGTGGCTCAAGCAGGGCGACCATGCGCGTCTGCAGGCGGCAGTCGATTACTATATCGAGCGCGAGTGCGAGGCCGGGCGCTTTCCCCGTATCGCCGACCGGCAGCAGCGCTATCATCATCTGCTCGAAATCACCGCCGATCGCTTTGCCCGTACGGCGGCGCAGTTCGAGAGCGATTACATCTTCTGCTGGCTGGACTGGGACGGGGACAATATCCTGCTCGACGGCGGCATCATCGACTATGGCTCGGTGCGCCAGTTCGGCCTGTTCCACCATGCCTACCGTTACGATGACGTCGATCGCATGTCGACCACCATCGTCGAACAGCGGCAGAAGGCGCGTTACATCGTTCAGACCATGGCACAGCTCACCGATTTCCTGATCGAGGGCCGGAAAAAGCCGATCCGGAATTTCCGCGATTCCCACGCTGCCCGGGCGTTCGATCGGGGCTTCGAGCGATGGCGCGCGCGCTTCCTGGTCGAACGCATCGGCTTTTCGCCCCGCCTGGCGCCAACACTGCTGGCAGACCGGGTCTTCGCCGGCGAACTGCGCGGATTCACCCGCGACTATCGCCATTTTGAACGCAGCAAATCCGCCCTGGGTCCGTATCGCGTATCCGATGGCATCACCTGGGACGCGGTGTTCTGCATGCGCGATATTCTGCGGGAGCTGCCGGAGCGGCTGTGCGCGGGGGCAGGGGAGATCGACGCCGAAGAGTTCATCGACCTGATGCGTTCGAGTTATGCGAGTGCGCGGGATGTGCAGCTGTATCCCGCCCGGCGACAGCGCGTGCGCCGGTTCCAGCGCAGCTACCTGCGTCTCATCGAGCGGGCCGCGGCGATTGCCGGCTGCAGTCGTGAGGCCATGCTGCGTACGGTCGCCTCCCGCTCGGCCCATCTGAACCGTTACGATCGCATCACCGGCGATGGTGTGCTGATTGCAGCCAGGCGTTTACTTCCCAGCTATAAGGACATGAACCATAAGGACTTGTATGCGGTGTTCCGCGGCTTTGTGGATGCTCAGCGGGCACCGCGGACACCACCCGCAATGTTTGGCAGCGAGGCGACGCAACGACTGCATGGCTCCATGCTGCAAGCGATCAGAGCGCATCGCGAAGGTCTCTGACTCCCCATCTCCCGCCAGCCTTTCTCTCTGTCCCCGTTGCAGTGTCAATTGTCGGTCCGCAGCGAAAGTGGTAAGGTGTTTCGATTTTCGGCGGCCGGTACAGCCCGTTCGCCGCGGTAATCTTCCCTTCCCAATCAAGGAGAACGAACGATGGGGGATAGCAACGAAGTCCTGGTGGTGGCCTCGAAGATCAAGAACTACATCCGTGGCAAGTCGGAAATGAACGTGTCCGCGGCAGTCTTCGATGTGCTGTCCGACAGGATTCGCGAGCTGTGCGATCGCGCCATCGAGAACGCGCAGCGCGATGGCCGCAAGACCGTGAAGGATCGCGATATCGTTTGAGATGATTTCCGTTCGCGGCGGTCGCCTGGGTGATCGTCGCGGTCGTGCGCGGCCGGCGACTTCGGTCGGCCGCGGTCCCTTACCCTGCAGGGGTTTCCAGTGTTCGCTAAGAAAAGCAGCTATACCAAGGAAGAACTCATCGAGTGTGGACACGGGCGCCTGTTCGGTCCAGGTAACGCCCAGCTTCCACTGCCGCCCATGCTGATGTTCGATCGCATTACCTCCATCGAGGAGACGGGCGGCTTGCACGGCAAGGGGGCGGTGATTGCCGAACTCGACATTCATCCTGATCTGTGGTTCTTTTTATGTCATTTCGAAGGCGATCCGGTGATGCCCGGCTGTCTGGGGCTGGACGCCATGTGGCAGCTCATAGGATTCTTTCTCGGATGGCGCGGTGGCCAGGGGCGGGGACGCGCCCTCGGCGCCGGTGACATCCGCTTTTCCGGTCAGGTCACGCCGGATCGCAAACTGGTGACCTACCGAGTGGATTTCAAAAGGGTGATTACGCGCAGACTGGTCATGGGCATTGCCGATGCCACGCTTGAAGCCGATGGAGAGGTGATCTACATCGCAAAGGATCTGCGCGTCGGTCTGTTTACATCTGGAGTCAGCGTCGGGGATCAGTAGCTCATGCGCCGCGTCGTCATTACGGGGTTGGGCATCGTATCCAACATCGGTCATAACGCCAGAGAGGTCGACGCGTCGTTGCGCGCCGGCCGTTCCGGCATCAAATACAGTGAAGAGTACGCCGAACTCGGATTGCGTTCGCGCGTGCACGGCCCGGTCGAGCTCGATCCGGCGGAACACATCGATCGGCGCATCCTGCGCTTCATGGGCGATGCCGCGGCGTTCTGCTATCTCGCCGCGCGCGAGGCGATCGAGGACGCCGGACTCGAGGAGTCCGACATATCGAACCCGCGCACCGGCGTCGTGCTCGGCTCCGGTGGCGCTTCCAACCGCAATTTTCTGCAGGCGGCGGATGCGCTGCGCAGCCGTGGCATCCGTGGCGTGGGACCGTATATGGTGACCCGCACCATGGGCAGCACGACCTCGGCCAATATCGCCACTGCGCTTAAGATCAAGGGCGTCAATTACTCGATCAGCTCGGCCTGTTCGACCAGCGCGCACTGTATCGGGCACGCCGCCGAACTGATCCAGTTCGGCAAGCAGGACGTCATGTTCGCCGGCGGCGGCGAGGAAGTCGACTGGACGATGAGCATGCTGTTCGACGGCATGGGCGCGCTGTCTTCCCGCTACAACGACACACCGGAGAAGGCCTCCCGGCCCTACGATGCCGATCGCGACGGTTTCGTCATCGCGGGCGGGGCAGGGTGTCTGGTGCTCGAGTCCCTGGAGCATGCGCTGGCCCGCGGGGCTAAGATCTATGCCGAGCTGATCGGCTATGGCGCGACCTCCGATGGCGCGGACATGGTGGCGCCGTCCGGCGAAGGCGCGGTTCGCTGCATGCAGCTGGCGCTTTCCACGGTCGAAGGTCCGATCGATTACATCAATGCGCATGGTACCGGAACCCAGGCCGGCGACATCAAGGAGCTGGATGCGGTGCGCGCTACCTTCGGCGAGAATATTCCGCCGATCGCTTCCACCAAGTCGCTCACCGGTCACGCGCTCGGCGCGGCCGGCGTGAACGAGGCGATCTATTCGCTGCTCATGATGCAGGGCAACTACATTGCTCCGTCGATCAACATCGAGAACCTCGATCCCGCGGCGGAAGGCATGCCGCTGGTGACCAGTCTGCGCGAGAATGTCACGCTGCGTCAGGTGATGAGCAACAGCTTCGGCTTCGGCGGCACCAACGCGACGCTGGTGTTCAGGCGTCACGACTAGGAGTCCCTCCTGGCATTGTTCCCCGCCTGCATTCTTCTATATCATTGATCCGGCCGCTGCGCTCCCGGCGCAGCGGCGGTCATCGCAAACATACAACGACAATGATGCGAGGCGGGGAGGGTCGATATGGCGGCGGGACGAGGTGTCGCTGCGTCCACTGAGGATTTCAGTGGGCATGCTTTCCACATGACGCGGTCCGTTCTCGCTGGTCTTTGGCCCGCAGGTCCTGCGTATCGGCGCGTACTCTCCGCCACAGCGCCGGACTGCCGATCATGATGTCCGCTGCACGCAATCCCCTCTCGATGTTGATCGGCGCCGGCCTCGGCGCGCTCTTCCTCGCTCTGGCAGCAGGCTGCGCTACCCGGTCTCCGGACTCCGTGGACGCCGATCCTATGTCCGCTGCTGCGACGCCTGCGAGCAGCAATTCTTCCGAACAGATCGAGACCGTCCGTGCCGCGGGCGCCCCGAGCGGCGCGCTTGCCCCGGGCGCCGAGCTGGTGCTGGCGGCGCGTTATGGACAGGGCGATACCGTGCGCCGGCTGCTCGACAGCGGTGTCGACGTCAACGCGCGTGATGCCCTCGGTCGCACGGCGCTGATGGCGGTTGCCGCGGAAGGGTCGACCGGGCTGCTGCGTCTGCTGCTCGAGCGCGGTGCCGATCCCTCGCTGCGCGATCGCGATGGCGCCGACGCCCTGGTCAATGCGGCGATCAAGGGACGGCTCGACAATGCGCGGCTGTTGCTCGATGCGGGAGCCGATCCCGAAAGCCGTAGTCCAGGCGGGGAGACGGCGCTGATGGCCGCGATACGCGCCGGTCAGGCCGAGATGGTCGACTTCCTGCTCTCGCGCGGAGGCGATCCCGATGTGTTCACCCAGGAGGACATCGGCAACGGCTATACGCCGCTCATGTATGCGGCGCGCTTCGGGCGAGGAGCCGAGGGTCTGAATATGATGCGGCAGCTGATCCGTCATGGCGCCACGCCCGGTATCTATCGTCCGAACGGCGAGACGGCCCTCACCTTTGCCGAACGTCGCGGGCAGCGGCAGATGGCAGAGGAGCTGCGCGGACTCGGCGTGCGCGACGAAAGCCCCTACGCCGGCAGGAGCGAAGGACGCCAACTGCTGGAGGCAATCAGGCTCGATGATCTCGCCAAGGTCCAGGAGGTGCTGGCCGCCGGCGCGGACGTCGCCTATCGCGATCCTGCCAACGGCGTGACACCGCTCGCCAGCGCCACCTGGTATGGACGGGGAGAGATTCTCGATCTGCTGCTGCGGCGCGGCGCGCCGGTGAACGCAGTGCCGCATGGTCTGCGTGAGGAGCGGATCGACGTGTCCAGCGTGCCGCTCTCACAGAGGGAGCTCATGCGCGCCGTGGCGCGGGGCGATACGGCGCTGATCACCGCCATACGCCGTGGTGATGCCGATATGGTCCGTCGCCTGCTCGAGGCCGGCGCCGATCTCATGGTGCCGAACCGGCAGGGCGACACCCCGGGACTGATCGCGGCGCGGCTCGGGCGGACCGCTATTCTCGCAGCGCTCATCGAAGCCGGCCTCGATCCCAATGTCACCGGCTTCGACCGGCGCATTCCCTACCTGCTCACCCGCTACGCCGGACAGGCAACCCTGGTGCCGATGATCGTCGAGGGCGCGCGACATGGACAGCGCGAGACGGTGGCTCTCCTGTTGCGCGCCGGCGCGCGCCTCGATCTCGCCGACTCACAGGGCTGGACGGCCCTGCATGCAGCGGTGGCAGAAGAACATGCCGATCTCGTTCGCCTGCTGCTCGATAACGACGCGGAGCCTGCCCAGCAGGGCGCCGCTGGCGAGAGCCCGCTGGATCTCGCCCGCCGGGGCGGCAATGCTGCAATCACAGCGCTGCTGGAGTCCCGCGCCGACGGACGATGAGGGGGCTGATGCTCCCGAATCCTCGCCAGGCGAGGACCCGAGGCGAGGGGCTATCGTGAAACATACCCGCGCGCTAAAGCTTTGCCGTAGCGGGACGATGACAAGCAAGCGCGGATGTTCCGCGCGAAAGGAATCTGCGAGGCCTGGCAATGGCTACATCGGTACACACGGACGGTCAGAAGATTGATTTGACAGCTGGCGACCTGGTGAAGGGCGCGGTGCGCCTGCTCAGTCCGCCTGAGGTACTGCTGCGGCTAAATGCGCTGCTCGAAGATTCGGAATGCCCCGCATCAACCATCGGTCAGGTAATCGGCCGTGATCCGGTGCTTACCGCCAGACTGCTGCGGCTGGCCAACAGTCCCTTCTACGGTTTTCCCTCGCGCATCGACACCGTTTCCCGTGCCATCACGGTCATTGGCATTAACGCCCTGCGCAATCTGGTGCTGGTGACATCCGCCGTCAGCTCGCTGTCAGGGCTTCCTGCGCCGCGAATGCAGGAGTACTGGCAGCACAGTCTGCGAGCGGGCATCATCGCGCGCACGCTCGCTGTCCATTGCCGTATGCCCGAGCCAGAAGCGCTGTTCGCTGTCGGGCTGCTGCACGACATCGGCGTGCAGATCATCGCCGCCAAGCTGCCGGAGATCGCCCGCGAGCTCCATTGCCGCGCCCGCGACACCGGACGGCCGATCGCCGAGGTCGAGCGCGAGGTGCTCGGTTTCGATCATGCGGAAGTCGGCGCCGAACTGCTCCTGGCCTGGCGTCTGCCGCGCACGCTGATCGAACCGGTCGCCTGGCATCATCGTCCGCTCGCAGCAGGTGACATGCAGCTTGCTGCGCTGATCGTCAACGCAGCCGACATCATTGCCCACGAACTCAAAACAGCCGGGGGCGAAACCGCCATGCCCGCCGTTCTTGCCCGCCTGCCCGCGGCAGCGACCGAAATCCTGCAGACGGACGCCGGCCTGTTCACCCGCATCGAAGAAGACCTCGAGCGCAACGGTGCTCCGCTCGCCAGAATTCTGCTGGAATTGGCCTGAGCTCAACGGGGCCGCTATCGGACGCACTCCCGGCAGTGATCGGGACGGATCGGCGCTCTCCTTGGGAGTCCCTCGAATATCTCCTCCTGCCGCACTGCGGCAGACTGTCTTCACCATCGTGTGGCAGCGTCGTAAGCCTGAATCCTGATCCAGGGACGAATAGCGCGCCAGGGAAAGGCCGGCAGCCGCGTACGGCGCTCCACGCGATGGTCCGGTCCTGTCTCAGGTGTTAAGCTCATGAGCGCCAATCACAATGAGGAGGCACTGCCATGACCGGTCACGTATACAAGACCATCGAGCTCACCGGCTCTTCTCCCGAAAGCATTGAAGCGGCCATCTCCAGCGCGCTGGACCGGGCGGCCAAGACGCTACGCAACATGCGTTGGTTCGAGGTGGTTGATGTCCGCGGACATATCGAGGATGGCAAGGTCTCCCACTATCAGGTCACGATGAAAATCGGGTTCACGCTCGAGGAATGAGTCCGGATACCGCCGGCGCAGGGACGCGCTGGGAACACTTTCCCCACGATGCCGACGTCGGCATGCACGGCGTCGGAGGCACGCCGGCCGAAGCCTTCGAGCAGGCCGCTCTCGCACTCACTGCGGTGGTCAGCGACCCCGCCGAAATCCGCGAGCTCGAATCCATCACCTTCGAATGCAGTGCGCCGGACCTCGAGCTCCTGCTGATCGATTGGCTGAATGCGGTGATCTACGAGATGGCAGTCCAGGGACTGTTGTTCGCGCGCTACCAGGTCACCGTCGAAGGCGACCACCTGCACGGGAAGGCCTGGGGTGAAAAGGTGGATCCCAGGCGCCACCGACCGGCGGTGGAACCCAAGGGCGCGACCTATACCGCCCTGAGCGTGAACCAGGATGCGGATGGACTCTGGCATGCCCGCTGCGTAGTGGACGTGTGAGGCGCGGATGATTCCGAACGAGGTGCGATCAACGAGGTGCGATCATGGACATGAGTCTGGTACGACGCCGTGACGATCATGTATGGGAGATTCCCATGCGCGGTGACATGCGCGTGCCCGCCATCATCTACGCCGACGAAGAACTGCTGCGAGCGATGGATGACAAGGTGGCCGAGCAGGCGATGGGCGTCGCCACGCTGCCCGGTATCGTCGGCGCCTGCTATGTGATGCCCGATGCCCATTGGGGCTACGGGTTTCCGATTGGCGGTGTCGCCGCATTCGATCCCGAGGATGGCGTGGTGTCGGCAGGCGGCGTCGGTTTCGACATCTCGTGCGGCGTGCGCGCACTGCGCACCGGACTTACCCGCGAAGAGATCGCCGCGCAGGCGGAAGCGCTGGTCGATGCCTTGTACCGCTGGGTTCCCGCGGGTGTCGGCAGCACCGGTCCGGTCCGTCTCAGCATGGATGAGATGAACGCCATGCTGATGGGCGGCGCCCGCTGGGCGGTAGAGAACGGGTATGGGCGCATCGAGGATCTGGAACGGACCGAGGAGCGCGGCTGCGTCGCCGGTGCGGATCATACCGTGGTCTCGGAGCGGGCCAAGAAGCGTCAGCAGGATGAGATGGGAACGCTCGGGTCCGGCAATCACTATCTCGAAGTCCAGTATGTGGAGCGCGTATTCGACGAGGAGGCCGCGCGTGCCTATGGGATCGCCGTCGATGATGTGCTGGTATCGATCCATTGCGGCTCGCGCGGACTGGGGCACCAGATCGGTACTGAATTCCTGCGCGAGATGGCGGTCGCCGCTCCCCGGATGGGAATCAGGCTGCCCGACCGCGAGCTGGCCTGCGCGCCGCTGCGCTCGCCGCTCGGCCGCGCCTATCTGGGCGCGATGCGCGCGGGCATCAACTGCGCGCTCGCCAACCGCCAGATGGTGACCCATCGCACCCGCGAGGCGTTTGCCGAGGTCTTCCCCGAGGCCGCCGCCTTGCCGCTGCTCTATGATGTCTCCCACAATACGTGCAAGCAGGAAGTGCACGAAGTGGATGGGGTGCGGCGTGAACTCTATGTGCACCGCAAGGGCGCTACGCGCGCCTTTGGACCCGGGCATCCGGAACTGCCACCGGAGTTCGCGGCGGTGGGGCAGCCGGTCCTCATCGGTGGCTCCATGGGTACTTCGTCCTGGGTATTGGCGGGATCACCCGACAGCGAGCGGCGTTCGTTCTCCTCGGCCTGCCATGGCGCGGGCCGATCGATGAGCCGCCATGCGGCGACGCGGCGATGGCGGGGGCGCGATGTGCTGCGCGAGCTCGCCGAGCGCGGCATCATCGTGCGCAGTCCCAGTCTGCGCGGAATCGCCGAGGAGGCGCCGGGCGCCTACAAGGATGTGACCGGCGTGGTCGAGGCCGCGGACCGGGCCGGGCTGGCTCATCCGGTGGCCGTGCTGAGGCCCATGGTCTGCATCAAGGGCTGATGCGTTCGCCGGCGGCATAGAGCGCATCGGTCTTCGCCGCCATGATGAAATCGTTGCGGTGCAATCCCCGGATCTTGTGCGACCACCAGGTCACCACCACCTCGCCCCAGCGGGTCAGCAGATCCGGATGGTGGCCTTCTTCCTCGGCGATTGCGCCGACGCGATTGGTGAACTCCAGGGCGGTGGCAAAGTTCCTGAAGCTGTAGTTCCGTTCGAGTTGCGCGATGCCATCCCGCTCAATGACTTTCCATGCCGGAACCTCTTTGGCGTAGCGCTCGATTTCAGCTGCCGACAGCCGCGGGGCGTCGGCCCGGCAGGCTTCGCAATGACTCTCGGCCAGTTCGCTCATCTGGGTTTTCTCCCGGGTTGTGCCGGAGCTACGCGCCTCGCTCCGGCGGATCAATGCACCAGTGGTACGAAGGCGACTGCCAGGATGTCGCGCCGGTGCGCTTCGCCACGCTCGTCCTTCTCGATCAGCTGCAACTGCTGGATGCTGCCGGGCTGTCCGACGGGGATGACCATGCGTCCGCCGGGCGCGAGCTGCGCCAGCAGCGCCTCTGGCACCCGTGGCGCCGCTGCGGTAACGATGATGCCCGCGAAAGGAGGGTGTTCCGGCCAGCCCTCATGACCGTCGCCGCTGCGCACCGTGACATTGTCGTAACCCAGCGCCGACAGCCGCTCGGCAGCGCTCTGCGCCAGGGCATCGATGTGCTCGATGCTGTAGACCTGGCGCGCCAGTCTCGACAGGATCGCGGCCTGATAGCCCGAACCGGTGCCGATCTCGAGAATATCGTGATCGGTGTGCGGATCGAGCAGCGCCGTCATCAGCGCGACGATGAATGGCTGCGAGATGGTCTGTCCGTTTCCGATCGGCAGTGGGGTATCGTCATAGGCGTGTGCAGCAAAGGCCTCGGGCACGAAGCGGTGCCGTGGCACGGCAAGGAATACCTCCCGGATGCGGGCGGGAAGTGCGGGGACGGGAAGGCGAGAGGACAGCGCGCGCCATTCATCCTCGATCTCGCGCACCATCGCCGCGCGCTCCTCGATTCGCTCCGCCGCGGCTTCAGTCATTGGCTCTGACTGCGAGCACATCACAGGTGGCGTCGTTGAGCACGGCGTTCGCTGTCGAGCCGAGCAACCGGCGCAGACCATGCCGGCCATGCGAGCCGATGACGATCAGATCCACGCCGCGTTCGCTCGCCAGTTTCACGATTTCCTGGCGGGGCGGACCGACCCGGACTACTTGCGCAACTCCTTCGCCGAGGCCGAAGCGCTCGGCGTAACGTTCCAGCGTGCGGGTCGCGCCCTGGACCAGGCTTTGCTCGTCGACCATCACTGCCGGAGAAGGGGTGAAATCATCGGCGAAGCCGAGCGGAGGAAGATAATCCACCACATGCAGCAGGGTGATCGTCGCATGCGTACTGCCGGCGAGATCGACTGCCCGCTGCAGAACGCGGTCGGCGGTCGGAGAGAAGTCGAGAGCGATGAGCATGTGGCGGAACGACATGATTATCGCGTCCTCTCAGGTTTTGACAGTGATGATCATGATAACAGAAGCCCCAGGCGTCATATCCAACAGGCTTCGGAACCCACTGCGAGATGTTGGCACGAATAGTGCTTCAGTAATGGCGCTGGTCAAGGTCGACACTCAACGGGGATCCGCGGCTCCAGCCGCGGTCGGCAATAAGAACAACGGAGGGGAATGACATGGTCCAGGTGGTAGACCGACGCACGGGCTCGCAGCAGATGATTGGTGAGCTCCTCAAGGTACGTGAGCGGGTGCTGGCGCTATACAGTGAACTCGCCAGACAGCAGCCTTTTACGAGTGATAGGACGCGCGTTCTCGATGTGCTCGAGCAGTTCTGCCAGGCGTTGATCGACTACACGGCAGACGCCCATTTCCGCCTTTACCGCTACGTGGATGAGAAGCGGGAGCGGCGCCGCGCGGTAATCGACGTTGCGGAGCAGGTCTATGGCGATATCCTGTCGACCACCGATGCGATTCTGCTGTTCAATGACAGTTATGACTTCTCGCGCGGGCGCAAGATGATCGACATCTCCAATCTGGAAGCGGATCTTTCCCGCCTCGGGGAGCGCCTGGCCGATCGGGTCGACCGCGAGGACCAGATCATCGCCGCGCTTTCGGGCCGGCCGGCGACGGTGGAGCGTCGCCGCAGCGCTTGAAGTTCGACACTTGGGTACCCATACTTCAATCATGAGTGTCGAAATTACGTCATCGCAACAGTGGCCACATGGTCAGCGTCAGGGATAGCCGTCTTGATATCACCAGCAAGGACAGCCTGAATGTAGGCGCCTGGCTGGAGGCGATTGCCTCCGCCTGCCCGGCCGCGGAGACGGATGTCATCCGCCGCGCCTGCGAAATGGCGATGGACGCGCACGCCGGACAGTACCGGGCGTCCGGCGAGCCGTATTTCGAGCACGTTCTCGCCGTCGCCCGCATCGTCGCCGATCTCGGTCTGGATCATGAAACCATCGCCGCGGCGGTGCTCCACGACGTCGCCGAGGACACCGGCGTCACCCCCGAGGAAATCCGCGCACAGTTTGGTGACACCATCGCCCGCCTGGTCGATGGGGTGACCAAGATGAAGCTCATCCGCGCCTACAAGAGCCCCCCGGAAACCGACCGGCAGGAGCGCGCCCAGGCCGAGAATCTGCGCAAGATGCTGCTCGCCATGGCCGAGGACGTGCGCGTCGTCCTGATCAAGCTTGCCGACCGCACCCACAACATGCGCACCCTCCAGGCCCTGCCGGAAGAAAAGCGGACCCGCATCGCCCGGGAAACCCTGGACATCTACGCGCCGCTCGCCAACCGGCTCGGTATCTGGCAGCTCAAGTGGGAGCTCGAGGATCTTTCCCTGCGCTATCTCGATCCGGCGCTCTACAGCCGCATCGCGCGGTTGCTCGATGAGCGCCGCGTGGACCGTGACCGCCAGGTCGATGACTTCATTGCCATCCTGAAGCGCGAGCTGGAGCGCGCCGGCGTCCGGGCCGCGGTCAGCGGGCGCTCCAAGCACATCTACAGCATCTGGCGGAAAATGGAGCGCAAGAATCTGGACTATCACCAGATCAATGACCTGCGTGGCGTGCGGGTGCTTGTCGACGACGTCGGCGACTGCTACAAGGCGCTCGGCGTGGTCCATGGGCTGTGGCAGTACATCGCCGGCGAATTCGACGACTACATCGCGACGCCAAAGGAGAACGGCTACCAATCGATCCACACTGCTGTGATCGGACCGGCCGGGCGCACCTTCGAGGTGCAGATCCGCACCCGCGAGATGCACGAACGCAACGAGCTCGGCGTCGCCGCGCACTGGCGCTACAAGGAAGGCGGTCAGGGCGATGCCGCGCTCGAGCGCAAGATCGCCTGGCTGCGCCAGGTGCTCGAATGGCGCGAGGAGATCGCCGACGCCGGCGAGTTCGTGGACCGCTTCCGCACCGAGGTTTTCGAGGACCGCATCTATGTGTTCACGCCGCTGGGCAATGTGATCGACATGCCGCGCGGTGCGACACCGATCGACTTCGCCTATCACGTGCACACCGAGATCGGTCATCGCTGCCGCGGCGCCAAGGTCAACGGGCGCATGGTGTCGCTTACCTATGAACTGCAGACCGGGCAGCAGGTCGAGATCCTCACGGTGAAGGAGGGTGGGCCGAGCCGCGACTGGCTCAATCCGCATCTCGGTTACATCCGCACCAGCCGCGCGCGCTCCAAGGCGCAGCACTGGTTCCGGCAGCAGGATAGGGATAAGACCATCGTGTCCGGGCGCAGCGGGCTGGAGCGCGAGCTGAAGCGCCTGGGTCTGCACAACGTGAGTTACGAAAAGCTGGCAGCGGACCTCGGATTCGCCTCGCCCGACGAGCTGTTCATCGCGGTGTCGCATGGAGAGATCAAGGCCGCGCGTTATCTGCGCGCCGCTCAGGTGCTGCTCGAGCCGCGCGATCAGACCGTGCCGGTCCTTGCCAAGCGGACGGGCAGCCGTGGTGGCGATCGGGGCTTCAGCATCGAGGGTGTCGGCAATCTGCTCACCCACATCGCCGCCTGCTGCCGGCCGGTGCCGGGTGACGAGATCCGCGGTTACATCACCGTCGGTCGCGGCGTCAGTGTGCACCGGGCCGACTGCCCCAATATTCTGCGTTACGTCACTGCGTCTCCCGAACGGGTGATCGTGGTGGAGTGGGGCGGCCAGCGTGAACAGACCTTTCCGGTGGAGATCGAAATCGGCGCCTTCGATCGCAAGGGCCTGCTGAGCGACGTAACGGCAACGCTGGCCAACGAGAAGATCAATCTGACCGCGATCAACACGCGCTCCAATGCGCGGGATCATACGGCTGAAATGCGCCTAACCCTGGAAATCCCGGATATTGACGTGCTCAGCCGCGTTCTGACCAAGATCAGTCAGTTACCGAACGTGTTGCGTGTCAACCGCGTAGTGCACTAGGCGCGCCGCCCGTCCGGCGGTTTGCCTTGCGGGGGCAGGGAGGCATAGGATGGACGAGGGATGACCGCCACAGCTTGCGTGAATCTTTCAAACCTCAGGGTTCCGGCCGGATTGCCGAACCGCTTCTGCCGTCGTACCGCACATCTGCAAGTTTCTTCTGCCAGTATCTTTCCCCGGAGCCTTGGTTCCGGGCGAAATCACGTCGTCGTCAGAGTGTCCGCTGTTAATTTCCATGTTCATTCAGCTCGAGGTGAATCCATGAAACTGCCCCTGCAGATCACAACCAGGAACGTGTCACTGTCGGAAGCGGCCGAGGACACGATTCGGGAAAAGGCTGCCAAGCTAGAAAGCTTCTACGATCGGATCATGTCGTGCCGTGTGCTCGTCGAGACTCCGCATCGTCACAAGCAGCAGGGTCTGCTCTATAATGTCCGTCTCGACATCACCGTGCCGGGAGGGGAGATCGTCGTCAAGCGCGAACCCAACGAGGATCTGTACGTCGCGATCCGCGATTCGTTCGACGCGGCGCGCCGCCAGCTCCTGGCTCTCGTCCGGCGCCAGCGCGGCAAGGTCAAGGTGCATGAAGCGCCGCCGGTCGGATATGTCGTCGATCTGCATGATGAGTACGGCTTCATCGAAACCGACGAAGGGCGCGAGGTGTACTTCCATCGCAATGCCGTCAAGGGCAATGGCGGATTCGAGCACCTGGAGGCCAATACGGTGGTGAAGTTCGTCGAGGAACAGGGAGAAGAGGGTCCGCAGGCTACCGTGGTCATGCCGCTCCACGGAACCTGACGGGATCAGAAGACTGTCGCTGAGGCGGGTGCGTCCGGCGATCCGGACGCGCCCGCAGGCTTCGCGACCGGGCAATCCGGCCGCCGCATCCGCCCGATACCGGGCATGAGCACCAGATCATCCACTTTCGATTCCGGGGAATTGCTGCGTTCGTTGCCGACGCGGCCGGGCGTCTATCGCATGCTGGGCGACGATGGCGAAGTGCTGTACGTCGGCAAGGCGAGCAATCTCCGCAACCGTGTATCGAGCTACTTCACCGGCAGCACGCACAACGCCAAGACTGCGCGCCTGGTGTCGCAGATCCGTGATGTCTCCATCACGGTGACGCGCACTGAAGGCGAAGCGCTGCTGCTCGAAAACAATCTGATCAAAACGCTGCGGCCGCGATACAACATCCTGCTGCGCGATGACAAGAGCTATCCGTATATCCAGCTGTCCACCGAAGACAAATTTCCCCGCCTCAGTTTCTATCGCGGCGCGCGCCGGGAGCCGGGGCGCTACTTCGGCCCCTATCCGAGCGCCGGCGCTGTCCGCGCTGCCCTCAACCAGTTGCAGCGGCTGTTCAAGATCCGCCAATGCGACGACAGCTTTTTCCATTCCCGCAGCCGCCCCTGCCTGCAGTACCAGATCAGGCGCTGCACCGCACCCTGCGTGGGCTATATCGATGCCGAAACCTACGCCAATGACGTGCGTCACGCGGTGATGTTCCTCGAGGGGCGCAACAGCGAAGTCATCGACGAGCTCGGCGCCAGGATGGACGCCGCAGCCTCACGGCTCGACTACGAGCAGGCGGCCTATTACCGGGATCAGATTGCGCGCCTGCGCCGGGTCATGGAGCAGCAGTACGTGAGCGGCGAGGGCGACAGCGATATCGACATCATCGCTGCCGAGATGCGCGGCGGGGTCGGCTGCGTGGTGGTGTTTTTCGTCCGCGGCGGCAACAATCTCGGCAACAAGACCTTCTTTCCCCGGCATCCGCCCGATGCCGGCGTCGCCGATATCCTCGGCGCCTTCCTCGCCCAGTACTACATCGGTCGCGAACCACCCGACGAGATCATCCTCAACGGCGAGCCGGAGGACCTGGAGTTGCTGCGCGAAGTGCTGGGGGAGTCCAGCGGCAAGCGGGTGCGGATCACCGCCCGGGTCCGTGGTGAGCGCGCGCGCTGGCTGCAGATGGCGGTCGAGAATGCCGAGCACGCGCTCACCGCCCACCTCGCCAGCCAGAGCCGCATGAGCGAGCGCTTTGCGGCCCTGCAGGAGGCGCTGGGCCTGGAGGCATTGCCGCAACGTCTGGAGTGCTTCGACATCAGCCACACGGGCGGGGAGGCTGCGGTGGCATCCTGCGTCGTATTCGACCAGAATGGGCCGCTTCGCAGCGACTATCGCCGCTTCAATATCGAGGACATCGTGCCCGGGGACGACTACGCCGCCATGCGTCAGGCCGTGACGCGCCGCTATACGCGCCTGAAGCGCGGAGAGGCGCGCCTGCCCGACGTGCTGTTCATCGATGGCGGGCGCGGCCAGGTGGCCCAGGCGGAAGCGGTCCTGCGCGAACTGCAGGTCAACGGCGTCGTCGTGCTCGGCGTGGCCAAGGGACCGGAACGGCGCCCGGGGATGGAAACCCTGTTGCTCGCCGGGGGCGATCCGGAGGGCTTTCGACTGCCACCCGATTCGCCGGCGCTGCAGCTGATCCAGCAGATCCGCGACGAGGCCCACCGCTTCGCCATCACCGGCCATCGGGGACGGCGGGCGAAGGCCCGCACCCGTTCGACCCTGGAAGACATACCGGGCATCGGCCCGGCGCGGCGGCGCAGCCTGCTGCGTCAGTTCGGCGGTCTGCAGGGCGTGGCGCGGGCAGCGGTCGAGGATCTGGCCAGTGTGCCCGGGATCAGCCGTGAACTCGCGCAGCGCATTTATGATACCTTTCACGGGGAAACCGACTGATTGCCATGACCATCCCGACCTCGCTCACACTGTTTCGCATCGCCCTGATCCCGGTCTTCGTGCTGGTGTTCTATCTGCCTTGGGATCAGGCCCGGCTGTGGACGGTCATCATCTTCACCCTGGCGGCGGTGACCGACTGGCTGGATGGTTATCTCGCCCGGCGGCTCAACCAGACCTCGGCCTTCGGCGCCTTCCTGGACCCGGTAGCCGACAAACTGATGGTGGCCGTCGCGCTGGTCCTCCTGCTCGAGGCCAGTCCCAGCCCGGGCCTGGCGATTCCGGCAGCGGTGATCATCGGTCGCGAAATCGCAGTCTCGGCCCTGCGCGAGCGCATGGCGGAAATGGGGCAGGGGTCAGCGGTCGCGGTCAACATGGCCGGCAAGATTAAGACTACCTGCCAGATGATCGCCATCATCCTGCTGCTCTACGGTGAGCCCCTGGGAATCTTCCCGACCAACGCCGCCGGCTACGTGCTCCTCTACGTCGCAGCCGCACTGACCCTCTGGTCACTGTTCATCTACTTGGCGCGCGCCTGGCCGACTTTGCGCCGATCGGCCGGAGGGGCTTGACATCGACCGGTAAAACAATAAAATGGCAGCTCTTCGCGAGGCGGGAATAGCTCAGTTGGTAGAGCGCAACCTTGCCAAGGTTGAGGTCGCGAGTT
>CAZOOF010000018.1:0-36517 GCA_964581365.1 uncultured Chromatiales bacterium | reverse complement strand
ATTGCCAGGGATGACCTAGGGCGTACTCGGGGAGTATGGCGGAGAGGGTGGGATTGACTCGGCCCTTGCGGGCCTCGCCCCTCCGGGGCGGCTTCGCCGTCCCGATCGGCTGAAGCCGATCGGTCGAACCCAGCCGATTCGATCCACGTGGGTTCGAATCGTGGCGTTGACCGACAGCATTGCCAGGGATGACCTAGGGCGTACTCGGGGAGTATGGCGGAGAGGGTGGGATTCGAACCCACGTGGGGTGTTAACCCCCAACCGATTTCGAGTCGGTGCCGGTGTGACCGCTTCGGTACCTCTCCGGGACTCGTGAGCCGGATGGCTCGGACGAGGCGCCATTATATAAGATTCCAGGCGTGGTTGGTAAAGCTATGTTCAGGAAAATATTCGCAGACTCGCTGTTCAGATTGCTGATGGGCATTTTTCCGGTCGCGGCGGCGGTATTGCTGACCGGTTATGCCCAGCCGCCCACTGTGCTGGAGCAGGTCGTGCGCGCCGGAGAGCTGCGCGTAGTCACGCCGGTCGGGCCGACCACCTACTATGTCGATGGCCGGGGACCTGCCGGCTTCGAATACGAGCTGGCGCGCATGTTCGCCGAGCATCTGGGCGTCGAACTGCGGCTGATTACGCCCGAAACCACTGACGATATCATCGCCATGGTCGCCCGCCGTGAGGCCGATCTGGCTGCGGCCGGTCTGGTCGAGACGGAAGAACATGCCCGCGACGTCCGCTTCGGCCCGGCTTATCACGAATCCAGTCAGCAGCTCGTTTACCGTCGCGGCGCCTCACGACCCGGTACGCTCGCGCATCTCGACGACACCGTTGTCTCCGGTACCCGCCACGCAAGCCTGATCCGCGCAGCCCTTGCCGAACACACCAATGTGCAATGGCAGGCCGAACCTGGGCTCGAAACGAGCGACCTTCTCGCGCGCCTGTGGCGTCAGGAGGTTCCCTACATCATCGCCGATTCCAATGAGGTCAAGATCAGTCAGCGTTACTATCCGGAGCTGCGCGTTGCATTCGACCTTACACCGCCGCAGCCGCTGGCCTGGGCATTTCCCCGCCTCGGTGATGACAGCCTGATTCTTGCCGCTGAAGAGTTCTTCGCCGGACTCAAGGAAAACGGCGATCTGGAACGGCTGCGCGAACGCTATTACGGCCACGTGGACGAATTCGACTACGTCGGTGTGCGCCGCTTCCTCCGTCACGTCGAACAGCGCCTGACGAAATATTCCGAGCTTTTTCGCCGCGCGGCGCTCGAATACCAGCAGGACTGGAGACTGCTGGCTGCGGTCGGGTATCAGGAATCGCAGTGGAATCCGAAAGCGGTGTCTCCCACCGGAGTGCGCGGCATCATGATGCTCACGCGCCGCACCGCCAGGGAACTCGGCATCGAAGACCGCATCGATCCGAGCAACAGCATCACCGGTGGCGCCCGCTATCTGCAACAGATACTGCGGCGCCTGCCGGCACACATTCAGGAGCCCGACCGCACCTGGATGGCGCTCGCCGCCTATAACGTCGGCTACGGGCATCTGCAGGACGCCCGCACCCTCACCCGCCTGAACGGTGGCGATCCGGATCACTGGGCAGACGTGATGAAGTCACTGCCTCTGCTGATGGAGAAGCAGTGGTACCGCAAGACGCGCTACGGCTATGCACGGGGAATGGAAGCCGTGCGCTACGTGCAGAACATTCGCAGCTACTACGACATGCTGGTGTGGCAGACGGGCCCGCAGGAACCGGCGACGACCGCTACCATGGCATCGGCGACACCTGCGGCCAGTCCGCTGCTCTGATGGAAAGCTGAAGCGAGGACAGCCCCGCTTCGCATTCCGCGCAGGCCAGACTCCCGTCCGGCGCTCTTGGCGGCTAACTGGCGCTTCAGCTGCGCAGGAGCAGATGCCGTTCCCTGATCGCCTGCAGCAAGCCCTGAGAGGCGGCCTCGACCAGATCCAGCACTCGCTCAAAACCGGCTGCACCACCGTAATACGGATCTGGCACCTCATCCATGCCCATGTGCGGCGCATACTTCATGAAGAGCTGCACCTTTTCCTGATGTCCTGGCGGACAGACCCGCTCGACCATCTCCAGGTTCTCGTTGTCCATCACCAGCACGTAATCGAAGCGCTCGAAGTCCTCTTCGCCGATGCGCCGCGCTCTCTGTCCACTCAGGTCGATACCGCGACGCAACGCCGCGGCGCACGAGCGCGGATCGGGCGGATTGCCGATGTGATAGGCATGCGTGCCGGCGGAGTCGACCAGAATGCGGTCGTGCACGCCCTCCTGCCGCGCCAACGTCTCGAACACACCATGAGCGGTGGGCGAGCGGCAGATATTACCCATACAGACGAACAGAACACCGATTCTTTCCACTGTCACATCCCTTGCATTTCTGTCTGACCCGATTGGGCCGGGGAAAGCGCCCTCGGCGTCAGCAACATCGCTGACGAGCCCCGGGCCACGTCAGACAGACATGATACCGTCGCCTGCCGCGAATTGCAGGACGCCCCGCTCCACTGCCATCCGCGCGCCAGTGCACGTTTCGGGCGATAATGGCAAAACACCCACGGGAGGCAGCATGATACCGCTATCGATCCTGGAACTGGTGCGCGTTTCGGAAGATGCCGATCCCCGCACCGCACTGGATAATGCCCGCGATCTGGCCCGCCACGCGGAACGCTGGGGGTACCGGCGCATGTGGGTGGCAGAGCATCACAACATGGCGGGTATCGCCAGTGCGGCCACATCGATCGTCATCGCCCATATCGCCGCGGGGACGACTGCGATCCGCGTCGGCGCGGGCGGAATCATGCTGCCGAATCATGCTCCGCTCATCATCGCCGAGCAGTTCGGCACGCTCGCACACCTGTTCCCGGGACGCATCGATCTCGGGCTGGGCCGCGCGCCGGGAACCGACCAGGCGACGGTAAGAGCGCTGCGCCGGGCGCCGGGAGCGGCAGACAGCTTCGCCGAGGACGTGCTCGAGCTGCAGGCCTATTTTGAACCCGAAGCCGCGGAACGACATATCCAGGCGGTGCCTGCCGCGGGGACGCGTGTACCGCTATGGATACTCGGTTCGAGCAGTTTCGGCGCCGCGCTCGCCGCCGATCTCGGCCTCCCCTACGCCTTCGCCTCACACTTCGCGCCCGGCATGCTCCATTCGGCATTGGCGCTCTATCGGCATCGCTTCAGACCTTCGGCGCACCAGGAGCGCCCCTTCGTGATGGTCGGCGCCAACGTCATCGCGGCGGCGAGCGACCGCGAGGCGCGCCGGCTCTGGACCACACAGCAGGTGTCGTTCGTCGAGTTGATCCGCGGCCGCCCTGGTCTCAGTCGCCGCCCTATCGATGACATCGAGGACTTCTGGTCCCCTGACGAGAAGACGCGCGTCTCACAGATGCTCGCCTGCTCGATCGTCGGCTCTCCGGAACGGATACGCGCGGGACTGATCGAACTCGTGGATGAAACCGGAGCGGATGAACTGATCATCGTCTCGGATATCCACGAACACGAAGCGCGACTGCGCTCCTTCGAGCTCATCGCCCAAGCGATCGCCTGATCGCGCGCCCGGCGACGGGCTGCCGAGTCACGGAGCGCCGCTGAGCGCTCCAGCAGCAGATCACCCGATAGTATTAATTCCTATGTATTACAATCGGTTACTGGACTTCCTCGCCTAAAGCTCACGCAGCTCTTGTCGTTAAGCATCCTGCACTTCCCAGTTTCCGCATCGATGGGAACCGGCAAAACCAACGAACGTATCAGAGGAAGAACAATGAAGCACACCTCAGTAATTGCGCTAGTCACCTGCTCTCTCACCCTCGGCGGATGCGCGTCTGTCATGAAGGGAACAGACCAGCCGGTGACATTCACCAGCAAGCCCTCCGGCGCAGAGGTCGTCATCGACGGTCAATCCAGAGGGGTTACCCCGCTGACCCTGAGTCTGAAAAAGAACAAGCACGATGTCGTCATGGTCAGGAAGGACGGTTATCGCACGGAAACCATGCCGCTGACCAAGCAGTACGACGGCGTCGCCCTCCTCAACGTCTTCTGGGATTTCAGCACGACCGACGTAGCCACCGGTGCGGCATTCGAGTACGTGCCGAACGGCTACTACTTCGATCTGCAGGAAGAGGAATGAAAGGCATCGGTTCCAATCCACGACAGATTGGATCGACGCAGTGAGCGCGAACTGTCGCGACTCGTTCTACTCAACTTCAACAGACTCCGCCAGACCGAAGACGACGAGCTGTACTCGGCGATAGCCTGGATGCTCTCACGGGAAGGGATTCCCGCTGAGGAGACGATGCAATCGTTCCGCCTCAGAATCCGGACGGCTGCGTCTCCGGTCGAGTTTCTGAGTGGCATGGACAGCCAACCACAGTACCATTTGCATGACGGTGCACGACATGAGTGAAGCCTTCCCCGCGACTCGAGGGGGAAGGCTCGCTCTCCTGCTTTGCCTGGCGCTGTTACCGTTCATTTCGGTCATCGAAGCAAACGCAGACCAGCGACCGATTGCCGTCGACTCCTCTTGGGAACGCCTGCTGCATTTCGAGCACGGCAAAAGCAGAGTAACTTCGGACCCGTTCTTTCTTTCACCGCGAAGCGAACGAACGCCCGCGACCGAGCTCAGCGAGTTCATCCGGATTCTGCATACGCCGGATGGCCCTGCACTGGCCTGCGCCTTTCCCGCCAGGTATCTGCACGTGGCTGATCGTTATCCTGACAGTCCGCGATTCACGCTCGAGGATTGCCCTGATCTCACCCGTTTCCTGTCCGGGTACCGCTCCGAGCGAATCAGCCTGGTTTTCGTATCGGAGCTGGTCGATGCGCCCGCGTCCGCGTTCGGGCACCTGTTCCTGCTGATCGATCATCCCAGCCAGAACCGACTGCTGGCCAACGTCATTCAGTTTGGCGCCGACACTGGCGACGACCGCGGATTCAGCTACGTCATCGGCGGGCTGAGCGGCGGCTACCCGGGCTATTACATGAACGATCCCTACTTCGAACGACTGTTTCATTACACGGTCATCGAACAGCGCGAGCTTCACTTCTTTGATGTCGATCTCGACGAGAACGAGCAACGGCGCCTGCTCTATCATCTGTACGAACTTCGCACCGCAGCATTCCGCTACTACTTCACCCGGGAGAACTGCGCCTTCCAGATCGGATACCTGCTGGAGGTTGCAACCGATGAGCCGTATGTTTCGAGCCGCTTCAAGCGTCAGGCGGTGCCACTGGAAGTAGTCAAGGCATTCCGGAACCGTCTGTCTCCCGGCATTGCTGTCGCTCCGTCTCTGTCGCTGGCAAATACGCTCTTCCAGGGGCTTTCCGCGGCCGGCCAGCAGCGGGTACTCGCCGTGATCGGCGGCGCCAGGCCCGACCCCGCCATGCTTTCAGACAGCGAGAAGCAGGTACTGGTCAGTCATTATGAATACCGCTTTCGACGCCATGGTCATGTCTACGAAAACTATGCGTCCGTCACCGGTCTGCGGTTCACGCCCGACGGTTCCGGAGAGTCGTATACGGCCAGACTGGACGACAACGCGCCCGCACGCTTCGGCCTCGGACTCATGATCTCGGATGACATCTCTGCAGTAATGAGCTACCGCCCACTCGCACGCGACCGCTACGATGTACGCTCCGCCATCCACGACGCTTCGGAACTGGTGCTGCTGGATCTCGAGCTTCGCTTCCGAAGCTCCTCCATGAGCCTAGAGTCAGCGGACATCTTCAGACTGAGCTCCATGCCGACGCGATCCGAGCTGCATCAGCCGGCGTCCTGGGAGGCATACGCTGGCTTCAACCGCTTCAATGAGCAGACCGCCCTGCGCTTTGTCACCGAGGCAGGCGTCGGGCGCAGCTACCGTACATCCAGCGGCAGCTTTTCATTGCTGGCTATCCCCGGGATACAACTCGACTCAGGCAGGACACGTCCCTATGCGGACCTCGCCACCCGATTTCATTCGGTGATCGATCGCAACACCATGATCGGGCTCGCTCTGCGCATGAACACGCTCGGATCGGGCAGCATCAGCCGCGCCGAGACCTGGATATCGCGACGCCTCGGAACGCGGAGTATCAGTTTCAAACTGGCCTGGAGCGACTCGAGCCGGGACGCGCACGCCCACCTGATGATTCATAACTATCTGTAAACACTGAACTATCAACTCACCTAGCACCTCACCCGTCCCGCCTCCCCTCGGCGAACCCTGCAATTCCCCGAAAAATCTCTGTTGTAAATACGAATCGTTATCGTTTATATTTCCTGCCGCTCGCCTGTGACGATGCGAGTCATAACGAAGATTGAAAACGATTCCTCCTGGAGAGATTGAGAATGCTCACCAACCATGCCGGATATGAGCTCCGCGCCCGGACTGCCCTTTCATCGGCTGTTGCCCTGGCAGCATGCTTTCCCTTTGCCTCATCGCTCGCTGCCGAGCATGATTCAGCCAGCCTCGACAAGCTGGTAGTGACGGCGGCCGGATTCGAGCAGAAGATTGTCGATGCACCCGCCAGTATCAGCGTAATCACTCAGGACGACCTGATGCAGAAGCGCTACTCCAACCTGGCGCAGGCGCTCGCCGATGTCGAAGGCGTGGACATCAGTCAGGGAACCGGAAAGACCGGTGGCCTCAACATCAGCATTCGCGGCATGCCCAGCGACTATACGCTGATCCTGATCGACGGCCGTCGTCAGAACAACGGCGGATCGATCACTCCCAATGGATTCGGTGAGACGTCCACCAGCTTCATGCCGCCGCTCTCCTCGATCGAACGCATCGAGGTGATCCGCGGCCCCATGTCCACCCTGTACGGTTCCGATGCCATGGGTGGCGTCATCAACATCATAACCAGGAAGGTTGCCAGCGAATGGGGCGGCAGCGTCGGCATCGACCACACGGTGCATGAGAATCGCGGCTGGGGCGCCAGCACCGGCACCTCGATCTATGCGGCGGGTCCGCTGCTCGAGAATCTCATCGGCCTGAGCGTGCGCGGCAATGTCATCGATCGCGCAGCTTCGAAACTCGAGTTTGGCGACGGTGGCGCCGTCAGCCGCCGCGGCGCGGCGGCGGTGGACGGACGCATCTTCAACGCCGGCGCCCGCCTCTCCTTCACGCCTTCGGACAGGCACTACTTCTATCTCGATTTCGAGCGCGGCCGTCAGGTCTACAACAATGACGACTGCCAGCTCGGTACGCTCGACGGACGCGCCGGCAATGCCGTCGGCGGCTGCACAGCGACCAATAGCACCGCTGCCGGTTACTCCGATCAGCTCCGCTTCCATCGTGACCAGGTCGTGCTCAGCCACGATGCGCAACTCGGCTTCGGCTCCATCAGCAACTCGCTCATGTACAAGCTCACCGAGACCATCGGCCGCACCATTCCGGGAACGATCGGTCAGCCCTTCGGAGCCGATTTCCCCGGCATGGTCGGCGGCGCTCCGCGTGAACTCAAATCCGAAGACCTGGTCTTCGACACCCGCCTGCTCATGCCGCTCGGTGATTCGCACCGCGTGAGCCTCGGCGGACAGTGGGCCGACACCAAGGTCAGGGACGGACTCGCGGTCGAGGAGTTCTCCAAGACCTGGTGGGCACTGTATGCCGAAGACGAATGGCGCCTGCTCGAAAGTCTGGCGCTCACCGTGGGTGCGCGCTACGAGGACCATGAGTCCTTCGGCGGTCACGTCAGCCCGCGCGCGTACCTGGTGTGGAACGCCACCGACAACTGGACTTTCAAGGGCGGCGCGGCCCAGGGTTACAGGACGCCGACGGTGAACGAGCTGCATGACGGCATCAACGGTGTCACCGGCCAGGGCCGTACGCTGACGATAGGCAGTCCGCACCTGGAGCCAGAAACCAGCGTCAACACGGAGATCGGCGCCTATTTCGACAACCGGGACGGCTTCGACGCCAACGTTACTCTATTCCAGACCAGGTTCAAGGATCTGATCAGCACCGGCACGCCGATCCCTAACTGCCACTCGGAGGCCAATCCCGAGCTGCCGGGCTGTGTCAGCTTCGGGGAGAACTTCACCCAGGACAGCTTCGCCCAGTCGACCAACATCGACGAGGCGGAGACCCGTGGTGCGGAGGCGGGCTTCGGCTGGTTCTTCCTGCCCGACTGGAAGCTCAGCGCGAACTACACCTACACCGACACCGAGCAGAAGAGCGGCGTCGACAAGGGTGCGCCGCTGACCACCCAGGCGAAGCACATGGCCAATGCCAGCCTCAACTGGTTCGCCACCGATCGCCTGACGCTATGGGTTCGCGGTGAATATCGCGGCGCCCGCGATCGATTCACCAATCTCTACGACAACCTGACCCCGGCAAACAGGGCAATTGTCGACGCGGCGGGCAAGCTGAAGAGCTTCACCCAGTTCCATCTGGGCGGCTCGTATCGCGCCACCGAGAACGTCACCCTGACCGCGACCATCTACAACCTGTTCGACAAGGACTTCCTGACCGGCCAGTTCTACGAGACCGGCGGTGACACCCTCTGGGCTTCCGATTACACCCAGATCGGCGCCGGGACCACCGGCACGATCCAGGAAGGGAGGCGTCTGTGGGTCTCCGCGAACATCAGTTTCTGATCGTGTAGTTCCTGTGGATCCCGCGGCGGCTCCTGCCGCGGGATCTACGGATCTTCACTGTCGCTTTCCGGCGACATACTTTACGCCGGCTGCGCCTTTTCGCCGTCGCGGCGGATCAATATACTTCTCCATTCCTGCGCCCCGACGGGCCTGTCCTTTCACTATAGTTGGTCTGATACGTGCGGATTTCCCGAATCACCCGGACAGTCACTCTGCTTTCCCTCTCGATTCTCCTAGGCGCCTGTGCTTCCAACGATCTGCTGCTCGAGCGGGAGCTCGCCGCGATCGATGCCCGGCTCTCGGCGATTGACGATCGGATCGCCGACATCGAGCACCGGCAGGTGGCGCATTATGAAATCATCTCCCGGCAACAGCAGACCGCCTTCTCATCGCTCATGCAAACGACGATCGCCGAAGTCGATCGTCTCGTGCGCGAACGCCCTCCTCTGCCGATCGTGATCGGCAACATTCTCGCGGAGGAACCTCAGGCGCAGGAACCAGCATCGCAGCCCGCCGCGCGCACGCAGATGCTCGGTGACAAACAGGTGGTCGGCAGCATCGAGCGCGTCCATCTGTCCCCACCGGGCTTGACGCTGGAAGCGCGCATAGACACCGGTGCCGAGTCCTCCTCGCTGGATGCCCGGGAAATCACCGAATTCAAGCGTGACGGGAGCACCTGGGTCAGATTCCGCATCATGGGCGCGAACGGCGAACAGTCAGTGGAGATCGAAAGGCGCGTGGTCCGTCACGTGCGAATTCTGCAGTCATCCACCAGTGATTCGGAGCGTCGCCCGGTCGTCAGGCTGCGGGTGGCGATCGGTGCGCATGCCCAGGTCGCCGAATTCACCCTGTCCGACCGCGAACACCTCACCTACCCGGTGCTCATCGGCCGCAACGTGCTGAAGGACGTCATGGTGGTGGACGTGAGCAAAACGCACATCGCTCCCCTGCGGGAAATCGAAACGGACGAGGCTGACAAAGTCAGCAGACGCTGATGTCAAACTCCATCTTCCGCGGCCTGATCCTGCTGCTGGTCATTGCCGGCCTGCTGACGGCATGGCTGCGTCACGCCGACACCGGCATGCCCTTCCTCCCCGGCGAGCAGACCTCGACCTGGATCATCGAAGCGAAGATCGACTTCGTTGCCGAAGCTCCGGTAATGCTCAGCCTGAACATTCCCGACAGTCCTCCGGGCTTTCGCGTCCTCTCCGAACAGACCGCATCGCCCGGCTACGGCTTTTCGATCGTGGAGCAGGACGGCGGGCGCCGCGGCGAATGGTCGATCCGCAATGCGGTCGGACCGCAGACGCTGTATTACAAGGTCAATCTCGTTGCCGATGCGGATGCGGGAGACCCGAGCCCTGCCCCGTCGGGACCGCTGCGCGAAATCTTCTGGGAAGAACCCGAAGCGACGGCCGCCAGACAGCTGATCTCGGGCGCCCGCTCACGCTCGAGCACGCCCGAGAGTCTGGCGCGTGAAATCATCCGGGAACTCAGCAGCAGCGATCCGACCCAGAATGCCTCGCTCCTGCTGGCGAACCGGCAGCGCGTGACGCTCGTCGAGCGGCTGCTTACCGACGCGGGTATCCCGGCGCGGATCTCGATGGGTCTGCTGCTCGAAGACGGGCGACGCAATCAAAGTCTCGTCCCGGTGATTGAAGTCTTCACCGGCGAGCGCTGGCTGATCTTCGACCCCGCGACCGGCCGTCAGGGAACGCCCGAAAATCTGCTGCTATGGCATCGGGGCGATCGCTTCCTCACCGATCTGGTCGGTGGTTCGGGGACCCATGTCAGCTTCTCGATGATTCGCCGCGCCATGCCGACGGTGGAATTGGCCTCGGCCTCCGAAGGGGCGCAGCGCTTCCGCCTGCTGAGCATCCATCAGCTGCCGATCGAGCAGCAGAGTGTCTTCAAGCTCCTCCTGCTGCTGCCGATCGCCGCGCTGGTGACGGTGTTCATGCGGATCATGATCGGCCTGCGCACCTCGGGCACCTTCATGCCGATCCTGATCGCATTTGCCTTTCTGCAGACCGCGCTGATCCCGGGCCTCACCAGCTTCATCACCATCGTCGGCATCGGTCTCCTGCTGCGCAGCTACCTCTCGCACCTCAATCTGCTGCTGGTGGCCCGAATCGCGACCATCATCGTCATCGTCATCTTCCTCATGGCCGCCATGAGCCTGATCGGCTATCAGCTCGGCTTCAGCGCCGGTATGACCATCGCCTTTTTCCCGATCATCATCATCGCCTGGACCATCGAGCGCATGTCCATCCTGTGGGAGGAAGAAGGGCCCAGGGAAGTTCTGATCCAAGGCACCGGAAGCATGATCGTCGCCATCGCTGCCTATGCGCTGATGAGCAATCCGGTGGTCGGACATCTCAGCTTCAATTTCCCCGAGCTCAACCTGGTGGTGATCGCCCTCATCATGCTCATCGGCAAATACACCGGCTACCGCCTGCTCGAACTGCGCCGCTTCCGCCCCCTGGAGGAGCAGGCCTGATGTGGGGCTGGGCGAATCCTGCGCGGCTGAAAGCCCATGGAATCATGGGAATGAACTGCCGGAACATCGAGTTCGTGAGCCGGTACAATGACCGGCGTCTCTACCCCCTGGTCGACGACAAGCTGAAGACCAAGCTCCTTGCCTGCGAGCATGGTCTGACGACGCCGGCGCTGCGCTCGGTGATCCGCTGGCAGCATGAGATCCGCCATCTCGAACAGCGCCTGAAAGGGCTGGACGGCTTTGCCATCAAGCCGGCGCGCGGCTCGGGCGGCAAGGGAATCCTGGTGGTGAGCGGGCGACACGGCGACCGCTTCGTGAAATCCTCGGGCAAAGAGGTCAGCATCGACGATCTGGGACGACATCTGTCGAACGTGATCGCCGGCCTCTACTCCCTCGCCGGAACGCCGGACGTAGCGATCATCGAAGACCTCATCCGCCTGGATCCGCACTTCGACGGCTACTCCCATGAGGGCATACCCGACATCCGCATCATCGTTTTCCGGGGCTACCCGGTGATGGCGATGCTGCGCCTGGCGACGCACGCCTCCGACGGCAAGGCCAATCTGCATCAGGGCGCGGTCGGCGTCGGACTCGACATGGGCACCGGTGCCGGAATCCATGCCGTGCATTTCGGCCGCCGGATCCATGTTCATCCCGATACCGGCATGGCGCTCGATCGTATCGTCATCCCCAGCTGGCGGACGCTGCTCGTGCTCGCCGCGCGCTGCTACGAAATGACGGGGCTGGGCTACATCGGCGCGGACATCGTGCTCGACCGCGATCATGGCCCTGCCATTCTCGAGCTCAATGCGCGCCCCGGCCTCGCCATCCAGATCGCCAACGGCTGCGGCCTGCTGCCCCGGCTGCGCCTGGTGGAGTCACTGACACAGACCCAGTCGCCCGAGGAACGGGTCGATTTTTCGCTGCGAACCTTCACCCGGCAAAGCGCGCCGCCGGCTGCCGGCACTGAGAACCTCAGCGATACCGCCACGATGAAGGCGGTGGGCTGAGGGAGTTATAGCCCGCTTTCCGCTTTCTCCGGCCGCCGCCCCCTGCCGGGCCGCCGCGCACCGCGGCATCAGGGAGCGTGCGCATCGCTCGAGGGATGACAAGGGGACCGGCCCGAGCGGTGGACAAGGCAAACCGGATATACGACCATGATTCTCTGATCACGCAACACTGAGGTCACTGTGGATCGACAGGATATCGCCGCGGCGGATGTGACGGCCGAACTGCGCACACTCATCGGCCGCCGCGTGCGTTACAAGGGTGAGCTCTACGAAGTCTTCGAGATCCTCGAGCACGACCCCCTGGCTCTGGTTCTGCAGAATGAGGCCCATCTGCTCATCCAGCCGGACCAGCATGGCGAGGCCCATCGCCGCGTGCCGGAAACGGTCACCGTGCCCGTAGCGTTGAACGAAACAGCGGCGCCGGATTTCCAGGAGATGCACCTCGAGCTGCTGGAGGAAGCTCCGCCGGCCTGAGCTCAAGCCGCCGGACTGCCGCCCTCGACCGCGCTGCGCAGGGCGCTCAGGTCTTCCTCTGTATCGATTCCGGGACCGGGACGAACCTGCGCCACTTCCACCCTTATCCGGCGTCCATGCCACAGCGCGCGCAGCTGTTCCAGCGCCTCCGTACGCTCGAGCATGCATGGCTCCCAGGCCACGAATTCCTGCAGGAAACCAGCCCGATAGGCGTAAAGGCCGATGTGCCGGTAGTAGGTAGCTTCCCCCCCCGGCAGAACGCCCGGCGCGCGCGCGAATTCATCCCGGGCCCAGGGAATCGGCGCGCGGCTGAAGTAGATGGCATAACCGCGAGCATCCAGCACTACTTTCACCACGTTGGGATCGAACAGCTCGGCCGCCTCGCGGATCGGCGAACACAACGTCGCGATCGAAGCATCGGCATCCCCGGCGATGGCGCGGGCGACCTGATCCAGCAGCGCTGCCGGCATCTGCGGTTCATCACACTGCAGGTTGACCACGATATGATCGTCGGCCAGTCCGGCGGCACGCGCCACTTCGGCGATGCGATCGGTACCGGAGGCATGCTGCGCCGCCGTCATCAACACCTCAGCGCCGAATTCGCCGGCGACGCTGGCGACACGCTCATCGTCGGTGGCGACGATCACCCGCTCCGCCCCGCTCTCCCGCGCCAGACGCCAGGCGTGCTCGACCAGCGTCCGTCCGGCAACCACGCGCAGCGGCTTGCCCGGCAGGCGGCTGGCCCCGTACCGCGCCGGAATGACGATGGTGTAGCTCATACGTCCTCTTCGGCATCCAGCCGGCGCGCTTCATCCTCGAGCATGACCGGAATGTCGTTGCGGATCGGATAGGCCAGCCGGTCGGCTTTGCATATGAGCTCTTCCGCCTCCTTCCGGTAAACCAGCGGTCCCTTGCACACCGGACAGGCGAGTATGTCCAACAGTCTCTTGTCCATCGTCTCCTCCGAAATCAGTCAGATGGGGTGGCCATTACGATGCGTTCACGACTGGCCTCACGCAGGGCTGACAGCAGACGCGGCGCAAGACGCTCGTGAGGCTGCGCCTCGATGGGCAGATACCAGCAGTCCTCGCCGCAGAAACGGCGACACTTGACGGCGTCCTTCTCGGTCATGATGACCGGCAGGTCGTCGCCGAAAGCGAGATCCTGCGCGGTGAAGGCATGATGATCTGGAAAGGGGTGTTCGATGACCGTAAAGCCGAGCTGCCTGAGCTGACGGAAGAAGCGCTCAGGATGTCCGATTCCCGCCACCGCGTGCACCTGTCTCCCGTGAAAGCTGTCCGGCGAGCGGACGATCCCATCCTGGCGCACATTGCGCAGCTCTCCCGGCTGCATGGTCATGGGGAATTCACCCCGCAGCGCGGTGCCGCCGTTCACCACCAGGAAATCGGCCCGTGCCAGCCGCGACACCGGTTCGCGCAGCGGTCCGGCCGGAAGACACAGACGGTTGCCGAAACGACGCACGCCATCGATGACCACGATCTCGATGTCGCGCTCCAGCGCATAGTGCTGCAGCCCATCGTCAGACACCACCACATCCACATCGTTGTAGCGCAGCAGTGCTTCCGCCGCGGCCACCCGGTCGGGCCCCACCGCGACCGGGCAGCCGGTGCGGCGGGACAGCACCACCGGTTCGTCGCCGACCATTTCGGGATCGCTGTCGGGACGGACCTGCTGCGGCCAGTGTCGCGCGCGGCCGCGGTAGCCGCGCGAGACGATGCCGGGGCGATAGCCTTCGCTGCGCAGCAGCTCCACCAGCCAGATAACAAGCGGGGTCTTGCCAGTGCCACCGACTGTGATGTTGCCGACGACGATCACCGGGGCCGCGACCCGGCGCCGGCGCAAGAGCCCGGTCCGATAGCCGGCAGACCGCAGCATGACAACGCCGCGATAGAGCCAGGACAGCGGTCGCAGCAGAACTGTCAGGCCGCTCGCGCTGTACCAGCCATCGGTTATGGCCTTCACGGCTCCGGATCGCGCGTGGCGAGCGAAACGTGGAGTATGCCGGCCTGACGCGCGGCATCCATGGCGGTGATCACGGCCTGATGCGGAGTCTGGGCATCGGCGCTGATGAGCACGGTCACCCCCTCGGTGTCCCCGGCCTCCTGCACGAGTGCCTCGCGCAGGGTTTCGACCTGACGATTGACGAGCAGTTGGCCTTCGACGAAATACCTGCCTTCGAGGTCCACGATCACGCTGACCGTGTTGCGGTCCTGCTCCTGCGGCGCCGCAGTCGCTTCCGGGAGATCGATGGTGATCTCAGTATCCTTGGTGAACGTGGTCGACACCATGAAGAAGATGAGCAGCAGGAATACCACGTCGATCAGCGGCGTCAGGCTGATCTCTGGATCCTCCCGGCGGCGCTGACGCAGATTCATGCCCGGGCAGGCTCCGCGGCACGCTCGCCGTGGAGGATCTCGATCATCTTCAGCGCCTGCTGCTCCATCGTGACCACCAGCTCTTCGACCCGGGCCCGAAAGAAGCGATAGAACATCAGCGAAGGAATGGCGACGCTGAGACCCGCTACCGTGGTGATCAGCGCCTCGGAGATACCGCCGGCGAGAACCGCGGTGTTGCCGGTGCCGACCATGCTGATCGCCGTAAAGACCTTGATCATGCCCAATACCGTGCCGAGCAGGCCGAGCAGCGGAGTGATTGCAGCGATCGTCCCGAGCGCGTTGAGATAACGCTCGAGCTCCGACACCACATGCCGGCCCGTCTCCTCGATGCTTTCCTTCATGATCTGGCGATCTTCATTCAGATTCATCAGACCCGCCGCGAGAACCCGGCCGAGTGGCGACCCGGCGCGCAGCTCCGCGATGTGCCGCGCGTCCAGCTGGCCGCGCTTGGCCTGTTGCCAGATATCGCTCACCAGGCTGGGCGGTGCCACGCGCTTGCGCTGCAAGGTCCAGATGCGTTCAACGATGATGGCAAGCGCAAGAATGGAACACAGGATGATGGGCAGCATGATCCAGCCCCCTGCCTTGATGAGTTCGAACACCCTCATTTCCTCGCTGATGTGTATCGAAACGGCTGCCGGCTATGATACTGGATTTCACTTTGACCCGGAACGCTCGCGGACCGGTTCATGCCAGTAACGGTGACGTACTTCACGCCATGCGCTGGTGGATGTGATTTCACCCGCGGCCGAGATGCGCATTTCCACGGCGCCATCCACGGCGGTATTCCAGCTGCGCGCTCCGACGGCGTCATAACGCGCCTGCACGTCCGTGTGCGGGAAGCGCCAGCGATTGCGATAGCCGGTTGCGAACACGGCCTCTCGCGGAGCAACCGCGTCCAGGAACCCGACGCTGGAGGAAGTACGGCTGCCATGATGAGGCGCCACCATGATATCGGCGCGAACATCCTCACCATGCGCGAGCAGCGCCTTCTCCGCCCGCGCCTCGATGTCGCCAGGCAACAGGATTACGGTCGCACCGACCGCGATCCGCAGCACACAGGAGGCATCGTTGCGCCCCCTGCCCGCCAGCGCCTCCGCGTCGGGATACAGGACATCGAAATCGACGCCATCCCAGCTCCAGGACATGCCGCGCCGGCAGAGTTCCGCCTCATGGCCCGGCACCGCCGCGCGGGTGCTCGACATCAGCCGCGCGATCCGGAGTTCCTCGAGCAGGGATACTGCGCCACCGGCGTGGTCGTTGTCACCATGACTGAGCAACAGCATGTCGAGTTCATGTATGCCGTAGTGGCGCAGCCAGGGCAGGATCACCGCGCCACCGGCGTCGAAGTCGGGACCGTAGCGCGGACCGGTGTCGTAGATCAGCACATGCTCACGACTGCGCACCACCACCGCCAGCCCCTGACCCACATCCAGCACCGTCAGCCACAAAGCCCCCGGCGGCGGCGCCGGAGGCTGAAACGTCATCGCTGGAAGGAGCAGCATCAACGCGGCCGCGCGGCCGGGAAAGCCCCGCGGACCGATCGCCAGCGCGGCGCCGGCCAGGGCCGCGATTAGCATCCACCCCGCGGGAGCCGGGCGCGACCACTGCAGCCAGGACGCAGCGGCGATGACGTCGAGCAGCGGCCACAACAAGGCCAGCATGCCTTCGGCGAGCTGGAGCAGCGGCGCGCCCAGTGCGGGGAAAGGCAGGATCAGCGCCGCCCCTGCGAGGACGATGGGAACGACCAGGCTCACCCAGGGAATGGCGATAAAGTTGGCGATCGGAGATCCGAGCGGAAGCTGCTGGAACAGCGCGAGCAGCGGGGGCGCCAGCCCGACGCCGATCAGCAGGTGCAAGCGCCCCCAGCGCCACCACCAGTTGCCCCGGCCGAGGCGATGTCCCATGCCGAGCAGGATGATCGCCACTGCGCCGAAGGAAAGCCAGAATCCGGCATCCATGACCGCCAGCGGATCGAGCAGCAGCACGCACCACAGCGCCAGGAAAAACATGCTCCATGGCGCTCGGGCTCGCGAACCCAGCACTGCCCACATGACGGCCGCCACCATCACCAGAGCGCGCTGGGTAGGTACCGAGA
The DNA here is from genome assembly GCA_964581365.1 of uncultured Chromatiales bacterium. Classification (GTDB taxonomy): domain Bacteria; phylum Pseudomonadota; class Gammaproteobacteria; order SZUA-140; family SZUA-140; genus JAITWN01. The sequence goes on along the minus strand of CAZOOF010000018.1, from coordinate 19,419 downwards.
AGCCGGCGAGAGCGGCATAGCTGGCGGCGCTGGTGAGCGCTGCTACCGCTGCAATCCATGGCGCCGGAATGCGCTGCACCGGACCGATGCGCGACCAGGCGCGTAGCGCGACGAGGAATGTCAGCGAGGCGACCATGCTGACATGTAATCCGGATATCGCCACCAGATGGGTGGTCCCGGTACGGCGAAACACCTCCCACTGCGCACGCGTGATGCGCTGATAATCGCCGATGGCGAGCGCCGTCACCACGCCGGCCAGTTTCTGCTTCGGCAGCGCCGCCGCGATACCCTCGCCGATACGCTGGCGGAAATACTGCAGCGGCGCCGAACCGGGCGCCTCCGCGAGGCGCAGATTTTCGCGGTCCGCGCGGACATAACCGGTCGCGCGGATACGGTGACGGTAAAGCCAGCCTTCGTAGTCGAAACCGCCGGGATTGGCGAAGCCGTGGGGCCGCTTGAGCCGCAGGCGCAGACGCCAGCGTTCGCCGGCCCTCAGATCAGGGGCATCCTGATACCAGCTGAGACGCATGCGCCCCGGTACCGGCACCGCTTCGCCGGAGGCGGGCCGCCACAGGCGATCGGCGTTGAACTCGAAGGTCACCGTCCTTGAGCGCTGCTCGGGAATGGCGACGATCTCGCCTTCGGCGAGCAGGTCCTGCCCCTCGAGCTCATGAGCGAGCTCGTGCGACAGAATGAGATGAGCGTGCAGCAACGCCCACGAAAAGCCTGCCAGACAGCAGGCGGGCAGGCGCAGAAACGGCCACCGCAGTGCGAACGGCAGCAACGCGGCACCGGCCGCGATCCACCACACCACTGGCAGTTGCGGCAACTGCTGCAATAACAGGATGCCAGACAGGAAGGCGGCCGATCCCTGGCCCATGCCTGCGCCCCTCGCGCTATACTCCTGACACTTAGTACGCGGCTTACCTATAATTCACTGATGCCTCGAAAGCTCCTCAAACGCTGGCTCCCGGATCACCGCACCTTCAGGGAGCACAAGCACCTCAAACGCTTCGGTTCCCGGCTGCAGGATCCGAATCTTTGGCATATCAATCGGAAATCGGTGCCAGGCGCGGTGTCGTCGGGGCTTTTCGCAGCCTTCATTCCCACGCCCTTCCAGATGGTGATTGCGGCGGCGTTCGCTATCTTCTTCCGCGTCAACCTGCCGATCTCGGTTGCATTGGTCTGGGTGACCAACCCCATCACCATGCCGCCGGTCTTCTATGTCTGTTACAAGATCGGGGCCTGGCTGCTCGACAGACCGGTACATCGCATCGACTTCAGCGACCCCTCGATCACCTGGTTGCTGACCGAGATGAAGGTGATCTGGGCACCCTTCCTGCTCGGTTGCCTGATCGCCGGAATAACCGCTGCGATCCTGGGCAACCTCCTCGTCCGCGCCCTCTGGCGCGTTCATGTAAACCTGAGCTGGCGGGCACGCCGGCAGAAACAGAGCCGTCAGCAGGAAGCTGGACCAGGCCAAAAATGACCTTGGGGAACGACCAGCGCTGAGCGTCGAAGCCTGGCGCGCTACGCGATCAGCGTTCGCCCGGCACCTGGTCCGCGGGATGCAGCCTGCCCGCCTCCAGGATCAGCACCCGATCCATCTGCCGGGCCAGCGCCGGCTCATGGGTGACCACCAGAAAACTGGTCTGCAGTTCGGCGTTGAGTTCGACCATCAGCCGGAACACTTCCGCGGCATTGCGATGATCGAGGTTGCCGGTCGGCTCATCGGCGAGCACGCAGCGCGGCCGCGTCACCAGCGCCCGCGCCACCGCGACGCGCTGGCGCTCTCCACCCGACAGCTCGCCCGGCTTGTGACGCGTGCGCTTGCCGAGGCCTACGCGGGAGAGCATGTCCTGCGCCGCCTGTTCGGCCTCAGCCGGCGCCATCCCGCGAATCATCAGTGGCATGCACACGTTCTCGAGCGCGGTGAACTCCGGCAGCAGGTGGTGAAACTGATAAACGAAGCCAAGCATCTCGTTTCGCAGCCGGCCCCGCGCCGCGGCGCCCAGTCTGGTCAGACAGCGCCCCCCCAGCCAGACCTCGCCGCGATCGGGCTCATCGAGTCCTGCAAGCAGGTGCAGCAGCGTGCTCTTCCCTGCCCCCGAACTGCCCATGATGGCGACACGCTCACCCGCGGCCAGAGTCAGATTGATATCGCGCAGCACCTCTACGTCGGCGGGACCCTCGCGATAGGTCTTGGCCAGCCCCTCGCAGTGCAGCGCGGCGTTTGCGGCCACGGTGTCCTCACTCATAGCGCAGCGCCTCCGCGGGATGTACTCGCGCCGCGCGCCAGGCGGGATACAGCGTGGCGAGCAGGCAGAGCAGGAATGCGATGACGCCGATCAGACCGACATCGTTCCAGCGCATGTCGGAAGGCAGATCACTGATGTAGTACACATCGGGCGCGAGGAAGCGGATACCGAGCAGACTTTCCAGTGTCGGCACCACCACGTCGATATTCTGTGCCAGCGCGACGCCGCCGGCCACGCCCAGCACCGTCCCGATCAGACCGACGACCGCGCCCTGGACGATGAACACCCCCATCACCGCCGCCGGGCTGAGACCCAGGGTACGCATGATCGCGATATCGGCCTGTTTGTCGGTGACCAGCATCACCAGCGTGGAAACCAGATTGAAGGCGGCGACGGCGACGATCAGCAGCAGGATCACGAACATCACCGTCTTCTCCATCTGTACCGCGCGGAAGAAGTTCGCGTGCTGTTGCGTCCAGTCGAGGACGCGGTAATCAAAGGGCATGTCGGCGGCCAGGCCGGCGGCGAAGCGTGGCGCGAGAAACATATCGGCGAGCCGCAACTGCACGCCGCTCACGCCGCCATCGAGACGAAACAGCGTGGACGCGTCTTCGACATGCATCAAGGCAAGCGCGCTGTCATATTCGAACATCCCGATCTCGAACATGCCGACCACCGTGAAGCGCTTCAGGCGCGGAAGGAAGCCGGCCGGGGTGACGGTTGCCTGCGGGGTGATGACGACGACCCGGTCGCCGATGGTGACGCCGAGCGAGCGCGCCAGTTCACGACCGAGCACAATGCCGAATTCGCCGGCGACGAGATCGTCGATAGCTCCGAGGCGCATCTTTTCGGGCAGATCGGAAACGTCGCCCTCCAGCGCCGGATCGATGCCGCGCAGCATGGCGCCCGACACCCGCGGTCCATTGCCGATCATGCCCTCGGCGCTGACGAAGGGCGCAATGCCGCTGACCCCGGGCCGATCGCGCAGCTCGGCGGCGAGCCTGCGCCAGTCATCGAGCGGACCGGCGGCGCCGCGCACCGTGACATGCGCTACCACGCCGAGAATGCGTTCCCGCAGTTCCTTCTCGAAACCGTTCATCACCGACAGTACCGTGATCAACGCCGTAACGCCGAGCGCGATCCCGAGCATGGAAATGACGGAGATGAAGGAGATGAAATGATTGCGACGCCGCGCGCGGGTATAACGCAACCCGATATAGACTGGAAGTGGTCTGAACATGACTGGGCATTTAACCACACAAGCGTGACCGGGTTCACCTCCCGCGTCACTTCGCGGCGGCTGCCAACATGCCCTGACCGCGCATCGCTTTCAGTCCCAGCGGGATGCGCGCCATCGATTCAGCGACGCGCCACCGCTTCACGCAAGGAGGAGATCGTGGCCTCGTCCAGTTCCATGAACTGTCCGCGCCGAAGGTGGGAAGGCAGACTGATGGGACCGAAGCGGATACGCTTGAGCCGGCTCACGCGAACACCGACCGCCTCCCACAGACGGCGCACTTCGCGCTTGCGTCCTTCGCGCAGCACGGCGCCGTACCAGCGGTTGCTGCCGCGGCCGCCGATCTCGTAGACCCGTTCGAAGGCTGCGGGTCCGTCTTCGAGCTCCACGCCGGTGCGCAGGCGTTCGAGTATTTCCGGCGTCACCTCGCCCAGTACCCGCACCAGGTACTCACGATCGATTCCGCCCGAAGGGTGCATCAGTCGATTGGCGAGATCGCCATCCGTGGTGAGCAGCAGCAGGCCGCTGGTGTTGACGTCGAGCCGTCCGACCGACACCCAGCGCTGACCACCCGGCGACGGCAAGCGGTCGAAGATGCTGGGCCTGCCCTCGGGATCGGAGCGGGTGCAGATTTCGCCTTCCGGCTTGTTATAGAGAAGAACGCGGCAGGACGGCGTCGCCGCGGCGATCACGCGCCGGCCATCGACCGTGATCACATCCTCCGCAGTCACCGTATCGCCGAGCACAGCGTCACGGCCGTTGATCTGAATGCGGCCGGCACGGATCCACTCTTCGATCTGGCGACGCGAGCCATGCCCCAGACGGGCGAGAAATTTCTGCACGCGTTCGGGGGCGGACGGCGCCGCAGGCGCGGTGGCGGGCGCCGCCGGCTGTGCCGCTTTGCGCTGACTGGATGCTCCCCGGCGCGCGCGGCCGGAACCGCCGCGCGAAGGTGAACGCCTGGCCGCGCTCACGCCGGGTCAGTCGCGGTGACGCGACGCTCCTCTACGCCTGGGCCCTTGCCTTCATCATCTTCTGCCAAAGCGCTTTCCGCGTCGGTGACGGCATGCTCTTCTCCGCCGTCCCCGATCACCGCGGCCTCGGTCGCGTCCGCATCCGGCCTGGACACCTCGCCATCTTCGGCTCCGGCACCTTCGGCCTCGACATTATCGCTGGCGTCAGCGTCCGTCGGCTCGCCGTCGCGGGCGATCGAGACCACCACGCTGGTGGCGGCTTCGCCAGCGCCATCCTCACCGGTGCTGTCCTCCGCACTGCTTTCCTCGGGGAAACCGAGATCGGCCTGAAGCTGGTCGAGCGGCTTGATCTCGGCCAGCGGGGGCAGTTCGCTCAGGCTGCGCAGATTGAAATAGTCGAGAAACTTCTTGGTGGTGCCATACAGGGCGGGCCGGCCAGGCACGTCGCGATGCCCCACCACCCGGATCCATTCGCGCTCGAGCAGTGTGCGGATGATCTGCGAACTGACGCTGACGCCCCGGATCTCTTCGATGCCGGCGCGCGTGATCGGCTGACGGTAAACGATCAGCGCCAACGTCTCGAGGAGCGCGCGGGAATAGCGCGGCTGACGTTCCTCGGACAGCCGGCCGATCCACGGCGCGAACTCGGAACGCACCTGGAAGCGCCAGCCACTGGCCACCTGCTTCAGCTCGACCGAACGCCCTTCCCAGTCCGCGGCGAGCTCATCGAGCGCCGCCTTCACTGCATCGCTCTCCGGGCGCTCATCGTCAGGGAAGAGTGCCTGCAGTCGTTCGATGCCGAGCGGATGTCCGGCGTTGAGCAGCGCGGCCTCGATGATGGCCTTAAGTGGCGGCTGATTCATTGACATGCTGTGGTGCCTTCACGTAAATCGGGCCGAAAGCCTCGTTCTGGATCATCTCGATCAGCGATTCCTTCACCAGCTCCAGAATCGCCAGCAGGGTGACCACTACGCCTCGCCGCCCCTCTTCGATCGTGAACAAGGACCCGAAACTGGTGAACTGCTCGGTGTCGACCTGCTGGAGGATGCTGGTCATGCGCTCGCGCACCGACAGCGGTTCCAGGGTGACCTGGTGATGACTGTACATCTCCGCCCGCATCATCACTTCCTGGAACGCGATCAGGATCTCGCGCAGGTCGACTGGCGGCGGCATCTTGACCACCCGCGTCTCGGGCGCGGCCACGTCCACCGGCCAGGTATCGCGCTCCATGCGCGGCAGCTGGTCGAGATCGGAGGCGGCCTGTTTGAAGCGCTCGTATTCCTGCAGCCGGCGCACCAGCTCCGCGCGCGGATCATCTTCCTCTTCCACCGTCGCGGGACGGGGCAGCAGCAGCCGCGACTTGATCTCGGCCAGCATGGCCGCCATCACCAGATACTCCGCGGCGAGCTCCAGGCGCATGTCCTGCATCAGCTCGATGTACTGCATGTACTGGCGCGTGATCTCGGCGATCGGAATATCGAGAATGTCGAGGTTGTTGCGCTTGATCAGATAGAGCAGCAGATCGAGCGGCCCCTCGAAAGCCTCGAGAAAGACCTCGAGCGCGTGCGGCGGGATGTAAAGATCCTGCGGCGGCATCATCTGTCTGCCCTGCACCAGGGCACACGGCATGACCTGTTGACGGGGGACCGAGTCGTCTCCGATGCTTGGCGTCTCACTCATGGCGCTAGATGATACCAACTAATCCGACCGCCCGACGCACTTCTTCCATGGTTTCGCCTGCCACCGCCCTCGCCCGCTCCGCGCCCTGACGCATCACTTCGCGCACATGGGCGGGGTCGTTCTCCAGCTCCCGGGCACGCTCGGCGATCGGGCTGACCTCGGCGATCACCCGGTCGATCACGCGCTGCTTGCACTCGATGCAGCCGATAGTCGCGCCGCGGCACCCGGCAAGCACCCATTCTTTGGTGTCCTCATCGGAGTAAACCTCGTGCAGGGGCCAGACCGGGCACTTGGTCGGCTCGCCGGGATCGGTGCGCCGCACCCGCGCCGGGTCGGTGGGCATGGTCTTTATCTTACGGGTGATGCTGTCGGGGTCCTCGCGCAGACCGATGGTATTGCCATAGGATTTGGACATTTTCTGTCCATCGAGCCCCGGCATCTTGGCCATTGGCGTGAGCACGGCGCGCGGCTCGGGCAGGATAATGCGCGACTCGCCCTCGAGGTAACCCGCCAGGCGTTCGCGATCCTCTTCGCTCACCTGCAGTCCGGCGACCAGCAGCCGCCCCTCACCGAGCGCCTCGTGATCACCCTTTTCCTGATAAGCTTGGCGCAGCTCATTGTATTTGCTTGCCTTGCCCGCCTCGATGCCGGCGAGCACGGCTTTTGCCCGCGACACGAAGTCGGCCTCCCGGCCATAGAGGTGATTGAAGCGCCGCGCCACCTCGCGGGTGAGCTCCACATGGGCCACCTGATCCTCTCCCACCGGCACCAGGCCGGCCTTGTAGATCAGGATGTCTGCGCTCTGCAGCAGCGGATAGCCCAGGAAGCCGTAGGTGCCGAGGTCCTTCTCCCGCAGTTTCTCCTGCTGGTCCTTGTAGGTGGGGACTCGCTCGAGCCAGCCCAGAGGCGTGATCATGGACAGCAGCAGGTGCAGCTCGGCGTGCTCGGGTACCTGCGACTGCACGAACAGGGTCGCCCTGGACGGATCGATGCCGACGGCCAGCCAGTCGATCACCATATTCCTGGTGGCATCACCGATGACGGACTGATTCTCGTACTCCGTGGTAAGCGCATGCCAGTCGGCGACGAAGAAGAAGCAGTCGTACTCATGCTGCATGGTCAGCCAGTTCTTCAGCACCCCATGATAGTGCCCCAGATGCAGAGCGCCGGTGGGCCGCATGCCGGAGAGCACCCGCTGTCTGTCGGAATGGATCACATCCACCATCCTTTTCACTTCATATCAGTAAGTTAAACGACACACCCGAAACGCCTTCAAGCTCAGCTCACCACCTGCATCGCCCACAGGAAGTATCTCAGACCCGTATCGCTGAAGGAGAACAGTATCTCAAAGAATCCCCACATCAGGGGACGCATCACCGGCCCAAGCAATCCGGTGGCAATCAGCAGCACCAGAATCAGCAATCCGAACGGCTCGATCCGCGAGTACCCGGCACGCAGCCGACGCGGCAGCAGCGCCGCCACCACCCGGCTGCCATCCAGCGGCGGCACCGGCAGCAGATTGAGGACCATGAGCACCGTATTGATCAGGATCCCGGCCGTGGCCATGTACACCATGCCGCGAGCGAACGCCTGGGTCGAGGCTGAATCCTGCAGCGCGATGCCGGACAGCAGCACGATCAGCCAGATGACGGCCATCAGCACGTTTGCCAGCGGTCCAGCCAGCGCCACCAGCGCCATGTCGCGCTGCGGACGGCGCAGATTCTCCCAGGTCACCGGCACCGGCTTGGCCCAGCCGAACACGAAGCCGCCGAGCATCAACAGCACCGCCGGCACCAGGATCGTCCCCACCGGGTCGATATGCCGGATCGGATTGAGGGTGAGTCGGCCCAGCATCTGTGCGGTACGGTCACCGAGCCGCAGGGCCATCCATCCGTGCGCGACCTCATGAACCGTGATCCCGAAGACCACGGGCAGCATCCAGATCGCGACCAGCTCGACCAAGCTCACCGGCCGGCCGTCCGGCCGTCACGACGCCCCGGCCCGCTCACTTCGACACCAGGAAGGAGACGTCTCCCTTGCCTTCACGCAGCACGACCGGTGCCGGGCCGGTCAGATCGATGATCGTCGTCGGCTCATGTCCGCAGGCGCCGCCATCGATGAACAGATCGACCTGGCGCTGCAGAGTCTCGCGGATTTCCTCAGGGTCGGTAAGCGGCAGATCGGCGCCGGGCTCGATCAGGGTCACGCTGATCAGCGGCTCACCAAGCAGCTCTAGCAGCAGATTCACCACCGGGTGATCGGGGACACGCAGACCGATGGTACGACGCTTCGGATTCTGCAGCCGCCGCGGCACTTCGCGGGAGGCGCCGAGGATGAAAGTGTACGGGCCGGGGGTGAGCGACCTGAGCAGACGATAGGCCTGATTGTCGACCTGGGCATAGTTGGCGATATCGGAGAGGTCGCGGCAGATCAGCGTGAAATTGTGATCGGGCGGTAGCTGACGCAGACGCAGGATGCGCTCCATCGGCTCTTTCTCGCCGATCAGGCAACCGAGCGCGTAGCAGGAATCGGTGGGATAGGCGATCACCCCTCCCCGCCGCAGGATATCGGCCGCCTGGGACATCAGGCGCCGCTGCGGATTATCCGGATGTACCTCGAAGTACTGCATCGATCGACTCCTTTCAGGCCGCCCAGTCCAGCCACACCGGAGTGCAACCGGCGGGCAGCGGCGCCAGCCGGCCGAGCTCCGGCCCGGCGCCTGGAATGTGGAAATCCGAACCGCTCGATGCGAGCAGCCCGAAATCCCGCGCATGCGCCGCGAGCGTCGCGGTCACTTCCGGGGCCTGATTCCCCGAGATGACCTCCAGCCCCGCGCCTCCAGCTTCACTGAATGCATCGAGGGTGCGCCGGAGCGCGGTCCGGCTCATGCGGTAGCGCGCGGGATGCGCCAGCACCGCCCGACCGCCGGCGCCCACAATCCAGTCCAGCGCCTCTTCCAGCGTCGCCCACTGACAGGCGACATAACAGGAAGCGCCCCGCACCAGATAGCGTTTGAAGGCGCGCTCGATATTACGGGCGTGGCCGGCTTCGACCAGGAAGCGCGCGAAATGGCTGCGTCCCGGCACCGTGTCCCCGGCCTGAGTCCGCGCGCCTTCGAGCGCGCCGCTGACGCCCGCCCGCTCGAGCTTGGCCGCCATGCGTTCGGCGCGATCGACGCGCATTTGCTCGAGCCCACGCAGGCCGGCGGCGAGTCCGGGATGTTCGGGATCGACATCGAGTCCGAGCACATGGAGTACCTGACCGCGCCAGCTCACCGAGATCTCGACGCCGGCGATCAGCCTCAGCCCGAGACGCTGTGCGGCTGCCCGGGCTTCCGCTACGCCGGCCGTGGTATCATGATCGGTGATCGCGAGCAGTCCGACTCCCTGCGCCGCAGCCCGTTCGACCAGCGCCGAAGGCGACAACACGCCATCCGAGCAGTTCGAATGACTGTGCAGATCGACCCGGAGCGGGATGGAATGTTCGTGCCTGTTCATCGGAATCCAGGTATTCAGTCTCTCGATATGCCAATCCGCATCAGCCTTCCCGGACACGGCCTGTGAAGCTTCTCTTCGATCTATTCCCGGTCCTGCTGTTCTTCATCGCTTTCAAGGCAACCGGAGGGGATATCTACATCGCCACCGGCGTCGCCATCGTCGCGGGAGTGATCCAGGTCGGACTGGTATGGTTGCGTCAGCGCCGGCTCGAGTCCATGCACCTGATAACGCTCGGCCTGCTCATCGTGTTCGGTGGCGCCACCCTGCTGCTGCACGATGAAACATTCATCAAGTGGAAACCGACCGTGGTCAACTGGCTGTTCGCGGCGGTGTTCCTGGGCAGCCATTTTATCGGTAAACGCCTGCTGATGCAGCGCATACTGGAAAAGAATATCGAACTCCCGCCGCCGGTATGGACCCGACTCAACCTTGCCTGGGGCCTGTTCTTTCTGGCGGTTGGCGCGATCAATCTGTGGGTTGTGTATAATTTCTCCACCGAAATCTGGGTGGACTTCAAGCTGTTCGGAATCCTCGGCCTGACGCTCGCATTCGTGCTGCTGCAATCGATCTATCTCATGCGGCACGTCAAGACCGGTGAGAATTCGGACAAGGGCACAGAATGATCTACGTATTCTACTGCGAGGATGCGGAGAACTCGCTGCAGGCTCGCCGTGAACACCGTCCCGCGCACCTCGAACGCCTTAATGAACTCAAGGCACAGGGACGCCTGCTCCTCGCCGGCCCCTGCCCCGCGATCGACAGCCCCGAGCCCGGCGAGGCAGGCTTCAGCGGCAGCCTCATCATCGCGGAATTTTCCTCCCTGGAAGATGCTGAACAATGGGCCGCAGCGGACCCTTTTTGCAGATACGGTGTCTACAGGAAGGTGACGGTCAAGCCGTTCCTGAAGACGCTGCCTTGATGGGCCGATACAGCGATGGTCGCGAACACGGGTTCCAGCGCCAGAGCCCTTGGGTGCCTACAATTTGAATTCGAGGACTGACATGTTCGACCGCGACATCATGTTACGCCGCTATCTCTTTGCTGTTTTGGTGATTTTCCTCACAAGCCCTTTCCCTGCAATGGCCGCTGGCGCAAACGCGGACGAGCCGGGCGAGAGAGTCATCGCCGTGGTGAACGGCAAGGAACTCACGCTTGGCGACTTCAACGCCTTTGTCAGCACGCGCATCGGAGAGCGCCAGGTCAATCTCAATCAACAGCAGATGAACACGCTGTTTTCGGAGTACATCAACCGTGAACTGGTATTTCAGGATGCGGTAAAGAAGGGCTGGGACGAGGCGCCCGAGGTGATCAACGCCGTGGAGAATCACCGCCGCAACATCGTCGCGCGTTACGCCTTCAGCCAGCTGCTGCAGACTCCGGTCGCCCAGGATGAAATCGAGAAAGCCTATCGTGAACTCAAACCGGTGCGGGAATACCGGCTGAGCCACATCCTCACGGCCGATGAGGATGCGGCACGCGAGGTGATCAAGACGCTTGGCGCCGGGAAGCCGTTCGCGGAACTGGCCCGGGAGAAGTCGATCGACTCCACCGCGGCTCAGGGTGGGGAAATCGGCTGGATCAGCGCCGATCAGCTCTCCCCCGCTCTGCGCGAGTCCGCTGCCGGTCTGCGCCCCGGCAGCTACGCGAAGGAGCCGGTCAGAAGTGACTTCGGCTGGCATGTACTGCGCCTCGAAGAGACGCGCATCGTTCCCGTGCCGCCGCTCGAGGAAGTCCGGGACGATCTGCAGCGCCAGCTGGCCAACCGCAGCATTGCCCGCTACATCAGCGAGCTGCGCGAAGAAGGCAGAATCGAAATCAGGCAGTAGCAAAGAAATGCGGGCTCTCGCCGGAAGCCCGCCACCGGTATCCCGGGTTCAACCGATTAGCGTCAGCCGCCCCTGAAGGGGGCGCGGCCCGCTGGACCGGGTCAATCCCGCGTCATCTCAAGCCTGCATTTCGCTCAGTTCCGCAGCCACCATCGCCGCATCACGCCACGCCGCCAGCTTCTGCAGTTCATCCCGGCCGGGACACGCCTCGAGCGGGCGCAGACGGGCCAGCCGCGCGGCGGCCGCGGGCGGCTGCGCACGTCCGGCGATGCCATCGGCCGCTGCGGCAGCCGGCTCGAGTCCGCGGCAGACCAGCACCATGTCGCAGCCGGCGTCGAGCGCCGCGACCGCACGTTCCGGCACATCGCCCGCCACATCCGCCGCCGCCATGAGCAGATCATCGCTGATGATGGCGCCATCGAAACCGAGCCGGCCGCGCAGCACCTCCTGCAACCAGAACGGAGAAAAGCCCGCGAGCCGGTCATCGACCGCGCTGTAGCGCACATGCGCGACCATCATCGCCTCCAGCCCCTCTCTGGCGAGCCGCGCGAAGGGAACCAGGTCCTCGGCTTCGATGCATTCCAGAGGACGGGGATCGACCGGAAGCGCCAGGTGTGAATCCTCCGCCACCGAGCCATGTCCGGGATAATGTTTGCCGGTTGCCGCCATGCCCGCCCGCCTCATGCCGCTGACATAGCGCGATGCCAGCGCCGCGACGAGCTCCGGCCCGGCGGCGAAGGCGCGGTCGCCGATCACGCCACTCACGCCACGATCCAGATCGAGCACCGGCGCGAAACTGAGATCGATCCCCACGCTGCGCATCTCCATGGCCATCAGCCAGCCGCAGGTTTCGGCCAGCGACGCCGCCCGCTCCGGAGACCGGGCATGGATGCGGCCGAACACCGCCAGCGGCGGCAGCGGCGTGAACCCTTCGCGCAGCCGCTGCACTCGGCCACCCTCCTGGTCGATCGCGATTAGCAGCGGCGGATCACGAAACTCATGAATTTCTCTTGTCAGGGCGATAAGTTGCGAGACGGATTCAAAGTTCCTGCTGAACAGGATCACGCCCCCGACACAGGGATGCCGCAGCAATTCACGCTCTGCCGCATCCAGCCCGGTCCCCTCCACGCCGATCATGATCGGTCCGATATTCCCGCCCATCGTCTCTCCCGGATACTCAGATATGGCTGCGATCGGTTTTCACGTCGAGTCGGTCACGCAGGCGATCTCCCAGCGCGTTGACCGCCAGCACCACCAGCATCAGCGCGGCTCCGGGCACGATCACCATGTGCGGCGCCACCAGCATGTAGCGGCTGCTGTCCCGGATCATGCTTCCCCAGGACGGCGCTGGCGGCTGAATACCGAGTCCGAGGAAGGACAGCCCGGCTTCGGCGATGACCACCGCCGCGATGCCGAAGGTCGCCTCCACGATCAGTGGCGCGGCGATCAGAGGCAGCAGATGACGCCACAGGATGCGGCTGCGACTGGCTCCCAGCGTGATCGCTGCCTGGACATGCTCGCGCTCACGATGAGTGAGCACCTGCGCCCGGGCCAGGCGGGCGAAGCCGACCCAGCCGACGGCGGCCAGCGCGATCACCACGTTGCCGAGCCCTGCTCCCAGCACGCCCGCCAGCGCGATGGCGAGCAGGATGCCGGGGAAAGCCAGAAACACATCGATGATCCGCGTCACGACATGGTCGACCCAGCCGCCGGCCCAGGCGCTCAGCGCACCGATGGCCGTGCCGAGCACCGCAGAGATCGAAACCACGAACACCGCCACGAAGAAGGAATAGCGGGCCCCGACGGCGATGCGGTCCCACAGCGAGCGGCCCAGGTCATCGTAGCCCAGCCAGGCCGAGGGCCCCGGTGGCGCCAGAATGCGCTCGAGGTCCATCGCTCCGGGGTCGAGCGGCAACAGCCAGCCGAAACAGGCCAGGCCCGCCCAGCAGGCGAGAATCACCACCGCCCACCAGGGTCTCAGAGTCACTGCCCCTCCCTACTGTCGAAGCGCACCCGGGGATCGAGCCAGCCATACCCCAGATCGGTGAGGGCGTTCACCAGCACGTAGGACACGGCGATCAGCAGAATGCAGGCCTGCACCACCGGGTAGTCGCGCCGGTGGATAGATTCGATGGTGAGCTGGCCGATCCCGGGCCAGGAAAACACGATCTCGGTGATGACCGTCCCGGCGAGCAAGGCGCCGAGCTGCAGACCGAGCAGTGTCGTCACCGGCAGCAGCGCATTGGGCAGGGCGTGACGCAGGATCACACGGGGCCATGACAGCCCCTTGGCGCGGGCGGTGAGGATGTAGTCCTCTCCCAGCGTTTCGAGCAGTGTGGCCCGGATCATTCGGGACAGGATCGCTGCCAGCGCGGTTCCCAGCGTGATCGCCGGCAGAATCAGCGAGGCCAGTCCATCGCGACCGCTCACCGGCAGCCACCCCAGCCACAGGGAAAAACCGAGGATCAGCAGCGGCCCCATGAGGAAATTGGGGATCGATACGCCCAGCATGGAAAACATCATCGCTCCGCTGTCCCAGGCCGTGCCGCGCCGCATCGCTGCCAGGATGCCGAGCGGAAGCGCCAGCAGCAGCGCCACCGCCAGTCCCGCCACCGCCAGCTCCAGGGTGGCGGGAAATCGCTCCGCCAGGATTTCCGTCACCGGACGGCGCGAATACAGCGAGGTGCCAAGATCGAACGCGAGCAGCCGCCGATAGTACTCCGCCATCTGAACATGCAGCGGCTGATCCAGCCCGAGCGCGCGCCTGAGTTCCTCGCGATCGGCCGGCTGGCTGGTCTCGCCGAGCATCACCTCGACCGGATCGCCAGGCACCGCATGGATGAGCATGAACACCAGCACGGAAACGCCGAACACGACGACGAGAGCACTGGCGATGCGCGACAGCAGGAAACGGATCACAAGCGCCCCTCCCAACCGACGCGCCGGACGGTCGCCAGGCTGTCGTAATTGCCGTCGGGCGCGATTCGGTAGCCGCGGATATCGGAGCGCGCGATGAAGACATGATCCTCGTACCACAGCGGCACATAGGGCAGCGTCTCGAGCAGCCGGCGCTGCAGGGCATGAAGGGGATCGAGCTGTTCCGCTGCCGAATCCGCCGCCTCGGCCTGCTCGATGAGCCTGTCGGCAAACGCATCGACGAAGAAGCCGCGGTTGGCGCCCAGCGGTGGCAACGCGGTGCTGTGGAAGGCATAACGGTAGATCTCCGGCAGCTTCACGCCGACCCAGCTCAGGCTGTACATCTGAAAGTTGCCGGCCTTGATGTCACCGTAAAAGGTCCCCCAGTCATAGCTGCGCAGATCGACTTCGATGCCGATCTCGCCGAGTTGACGCTGTATCGCAGTCGCCAGCCGCAGCCGCACCGGGTCGGTCGAAGTCTTGTACACGATGCGTACATTGTTCAGGCCAACAGACGCCAGCAGCCGCTTCGCCTCGGCCGGATCATAGCGTATCCCCTGCTCACCCAGCCCAGCCCAGTGCTCGGGCGGAAGGATTCCTCCGGCAGGCCTGGCGGTATCGCCGAGCACGTAGCGGATGAGCGCCTCGCGGTCGATCGCGTGAGCGATGGCGCGACGCAGTTCGGGCTGTCCGGTGAGCGGATCGCGCAGATTGAAACCGAGATAGGCAAAGTTCGTCCCCGAGCCTGCGCTGACCGTCACCTCCTCGCGCTCGCGCAACCAGGACACCAGCTCCGGCGGCAGATCATTCTGGATCATGTCGATCTCGCCGCGCAGCACCTTGAGCACCCGCACCGTTGGATCCTGCACCGCGACGAATACGAACTCCGCGCCATCGGCGCGCCGGCGCAGCCGCAGCTCGCCGTCGGCCGGCCAGGCCGCGAACTCGAACGGACCGCTGCCGACCGCGGAACGGTTGAACTGATGGTCGCTTTCCAGCAGGGCACGAGGCATGATGCCGATGGTCAGCCTGCCGGGGAACAGCGGATCGGGGCGCTTGAGCCGGAACTCCACCACTTCGTCATCGATGGCCTGGATCCCGGCCACGTTCTCCAGTGAGATGCGGTGCGGCGAAGCAGTGCGCTCGTCGAGCACCGATTCATAGCTGGCAACGACATCAGCAGCGGTGAGTTCGCTGCCATCGCTGAAGCGCGGACGGGAGGACTGCAGGACGAAGCGGTAAAGCGTCGGCTCCGGTGTTTCCCAGCGGGCAATGCCCTGCACCGGCATGGCATGCTCGTCGAACTCCACCAGTCGCTGGTAGAGCAGCCGGATGATGCGCGCCGAAGCAGCATCGGTGGCGTGGCGCGGATCGAGCGTCACCGGCATCGAAGCCAGGCCAAAGCGCAGATCTTCGCGCGGCGTCTCCGCGGCGCAGCCGAGCAGCGCTGCCGCCAGACACAGCATCACCAGTACCCGGGACCACGGCCGGTCGGCGCCGCGCCGCTTACCCCGCGCATTCACCATGTGCTATAGGGATGCCGTGCCAGATAGACGTTGTAGTAGCGACCGTCGTGGGAAACTTCCTCCCCGATCCACGGCGGACGCGCAAAATCCTCGTCCGCACTGTCGAGCTCGATCTCTGCCACCACCAGGCCTTCGTTCTCGCCCTCGAACACGTCGACTTCCCAGACCTGGCCCTCGTGCGGAACGAACCAGCGTCGCTTCTCCACCAGCCGCCCCTCACACAGACGAGCCAGCATCTCCTCGCCATCGGCGAGCGGCACGGGGTATTCGTATTCCATTCGTTCGATGTCCAGCGTCGCGCTCTTGATGTTGAGCCAGGCGTGATCGCCATCGATGCGGATACGGACCGAGGAGCGCGCGCCGTTGGCGAGATAACCCTGCAGGTAGCGCACCGATCCGGTCGCCGCGCCTCGCCAGTCGTCCGCGATGACCAGAAACTTGCGTTCTATTTCTTTGGCCACGCCTCGAGAAACTCCTGGAAATGCGGCCGATCCGCCTGGGCGAGATAATCGCGCAGCAGCTGGCATTCGGATTCATAGCGCTCGGGCAGGATACGGCCACGCATCAGCTCGAAACGCAGATACACCAGATAGGTATTCAGCACATCGGTTTCGCAGTAATTGCGGATACCGGCGATGTCTCCGGCCTGATACTGCTCCCACACCCGCGCCCCGCTCATCCCGAGCTTGCCCGGCAGACTCAGCATCACCGCGATTTCATCGAGCGGCGCACAAGCGCGCCCCTGGTATCCGGCCAGCACGTCCATCAAATCGATGTGACGCCAGTGAAAGCGGCTGAGATAGTTGTTCCAGCGGAAGGACTGATCGTCGTCGCCGGTATCCCAGTAGCGCGGCGCCGAAATGCCGTGCAGCAGGGCGCGGTAATGCAGCACTGGCAGATCGAAACCCGAACCGTTCCAGCTCACCAGACAGGGCATGTAGCGCTCGATGCCATCGAAGAATCGCTGCACCAGCTCGGCTTCGCCAGAATCCGGATCACCCAGCGACCAGACGCGGACGCCGTCGCCAGAGCGCATCACGGCAGAGATCGCAACCACCCGCTGCAAATGCAGACGCAGGAAATCGCTGTCGCCGGTTTCCTGCCGGCGGCGATGGAACATCACGTTGGCGACATCGCCGTCGCTCAGCCCCGCCAGGTCATAGAGGCGCCTCCCGGTATCGACGTCGGGCACCGTCTCGATATCGAATACCAGGACGTTGAGTCGTGTCATTTGACGGGAAATACGCTGGTGGAGAGATAGCGGTCACCGCGATCAGGGGCGATGGTGACGATCACACCGTGCTCGATCTCCGCCGCGATACGCAAAGCAGCGGCGACGGCGCCGCCGGCGGAAATACCGACGAATATGCCCTCCCTCGCCGCCAGCTCGCGCGTGGTGCGCTCGGCATCCTCCTGGGTGACATCGATGATGCGATCGACCCGGGCTGGATCATAGATGCGCGGCAGGTAATCACTCGGCCAGCGCCGGATACCGGGAATCGAGGAGCCGTCGGCCGGCTGGACGCCGATGATGCGCACAGCAGGATTCTGCTCCTTGAGATACCGTGACACGCCCATGATCGTACCGGTGGTTCCCATGGAACTGACGAAGTGCGTTACCTGCCCGCCGGTGTCGCGCCAGATCTCGGGGCCGGTCGCCTCGTAATGCGCCAGCGGGTTGTCCTGGTTGGAGAACTGATCGAGCATGACGCCCTCCCCGGCCGCGACCATCTCGCGCGCCCGGTCGATCGCCGCCTCCATCCCGCCATCCTGGGGCGTCAGCACGATACGCGCGCCGTAGGCGAGCATGAGCGCCCGGCGCTCGATACTCATGTGTTCGGGCATCACCAGGCACATGCGGTAGCCTCGGATCGCCGCCGCCATGGCCAGGGCGATGCCGGTATTACCACTGGTGGCCTCGATGAGCGTATCCCCGGGCTGGATCTCACCCCGCTCCGCGGCGCCGCGGATCATGCGCATGGCGGGCCGGTCTTTGACCGATCCGGCCGGATTGTTTCCCTCGAGCTTGACCAGCACCACGGCCCCGGTTGCGGGTGTCAGGCGCTGCAGCCGGACGAGCGGAGTGTTGCCGACATAGGCTTCAACGGTCGGGTAAGCGATTGACACAAAAGCCTCTGAGGAGAGCGGATCAATGAATCTGCATTCTAGCTCTGCATCTCACGGAGGGGCAAGGCGGGCGCGCGGGAGCTAAAGAGACATCCGGAGCGGGACGATACAGAGTTGCTGAACGGGGATGTCGAAACGGGAAGCCGCGCACTGTGCATGATTTCCCGGCCACATCCACGCACCGAATCGATACAGCTGGTCCACTGAGCATACACAACATCCCGGATACGACAGCGATGAGCGCCGACAAACGATTCAACGCCCGCGGCACGGTGAAATGCGACAGAGAAGCGCGCTTCTCCATCAAGTCCGAAGACGGCATCTACACCATAACGCGCCTGTGCGATGTATCCCTGAGCGGTGCCGGTGTCGAAACCCGCTACCCCCTGCGTCCCGGTGAACGCATCCACCTGAAGTACCGCAGCGACGAGCTCACCGCCGGCGTCAACGGCACCGTGGCATGGTGCAAGGCGATTCCCGGCGAATTCTACACCGTCGGCATTTCCTTCGATCCCGAGGAACGCCAGCGCAACGCCGTATTCTTCCTCGCGCTGCGCCGCTATCTGGCGGAACTCGCCGGCAACTTCACGCAAAGAAGCGACCGCTGATCCGCCGGAGTTCCGTGCCTTCGCACGTTTCGCGGCTGTTCTCCCCGGTTTCTCCCGCCTTCCGCCGAACAACAAAAAGGGGACCGAAGTCCCCTTTCTTTACTGCCTGAGGCGAAGGAATCAGACCCCTTCGTTCTCGATCTCCTTCATGCTGAGGCGGATGCGCCCCTGCTTGTCGATCTCGAGCACCTTCACCCGCACGATCTTGCCCTCGGACAGCTTGTCGCTGACGCTGTCGACGCGCTCGTTGGAGATCTGCGAGATGTGCACCAGTCCGTCCTTGCCCGGCAGGATGGTGACGAAGGCGCCGAAATCCATCAGCTTGGACACCCGTCCCTCATAGATCGCGCCCACTTCGACATCTGCGGTGAGCTGACGGATGCGACGGATCGCCTCCTCGCCCGCAAGCTGATCGACCGAAGCGATCTTGACGGTACCGTCATCGGAAATGTCGATGCTGGTGCCGGTCTCCTCGGTGAGTGCGCGGATGGTGGCGCCACCCTTGCCGATCACGTCACGGATGCGATCCGGATTGATCTTCATGGTGATGATGCGCGGCGCGTGACGCGAAATATCGTCGCGCGGCTCGGAGATGATGGAGTTCATGCGCTCGAGGATGTGCAGACGTCCCTCGCGGGCCTGCTCCAGCGCCTGGGCCATGATCTCGCGGGTGATACCATCGATCTTGATATCCATCTGCAAGGCGGTGACGCCCGAGACCGTGCCGGCAACCTTGAAATCCATGTCGCCGAGATGATCCTCGTCGCCCA
>CAZOOF010000017.1:0-36617 GCA_964581365.1 uncultured Chromatiales bacterium | reverse complement strand
GTCCTGGATCATCCGTCAGATGCACCGCATTCTGGAAGAACGGGAAGTGGCGGAAGCCGAACTCCTGTTGTTCGAGCGCATGCGCTGCGGCGCCGGGAAGGCGCAAGATCAGGTAGATGTATTCGGCCTGGGCCGGCGTGAAGCCGAGATCGATGAAGGCGGCCGCAGCCACGCCGGTCATCGCCAGCGGGCGACGAATGATGTCCTCGAGCGCCGGGCGATGATCGCGGAGCCAGGTCAGTGCCTCGCTGTCATCGATCGATGCGAGGTGTTCGAGCGTCTGGCGCACTGGGGCAGGGCAGCTCTTTCCATGCGGGTCGAATCCGGGAGCATGCTCCATCTCCGGCCATACATCGGCGCGCTCGGCCGGCGCCGGCGCGGAGAGCTCCCGGCGCCAGGCTTCGATATCGCGCTCGCAGCGGTTCCACAGTTCCATCGCCAGCACGACTTCACGTCCGCCGCCGAGCTGTCCGGCGCCGACCCCGAGCGCGGCCATGAGGCAGGCGGCTGCGTGTGATCCGCCGACACCGCCGTTCATGGCGGCGAGCACGCTGTGATCGCGTGGGCCGGGATCGGCGAGCGCTACCGCGAGGTCGTTGAGAAGGCGACGGCGAGTGGCATCGGGGCGTTCGCCGCGGAAAAGCAGATACAGATACTCGGACCAGTCGGCGCGGCCGAGGACGTCTCCGTAGACATCATAGCCATGGCAATAGCAGCGGGCCGCCGCAAACGGGTTGTCGGCTTCTGCTTCTTCGTGCCGGATGCGGCTGCGGATGGTTTCACGCTTCAAGAGGAGGTCGCCAGCATGTCCAGTCGTTCGGAGAGCGGCGGAGCCTCGCTGTCGTCGATGCGGACATCGATGAGGCTTGGACCGCGACGCCGTGCCAGGCGTGAGAAATCGATATCGCGCAGTTCGTTCACGGTGGCGACGCGATATGCGGCGACTCCCATGGCCTGCGCCATGCCGGCGAAATCGATCGGCGGCAGTTCGAATCCGATGCGCTCGGCGCCGGCGAGACGTTGGCCATGTTTTACGGTTCCCAGGGCCTGGTCGTTGAGCACGACGAATATCACCGGTGCTTCGCACATGATCGCCGTGGTGATCTCCTGTCCGCTCATGAGGAAGCTGCCGTCGCCGACGAGGCAGACGACAGGAGTGGAGGAGTCGCTGATCGCCGTGCCGACCGCAGCGCCGATGGACCAGCCCATGGATGCGAATCCCATGCTGGTGCGGAAGTAATCAACTGCCCCGGAACTGCCGTCCTGGGCGGGGTGGAGGTAATGGATGCCCCAGAGAAAACTGTTGCCTATATCGGCGAGAAAGCGGGTGCCGGCGGGCATGATCCGGGACAGCTCCTGCATCAGGCGCTGTGGTTTGATCGCGGCATCGTCGCTGCCGCTGCACTTGTGTTCGTCGTTCAGGGTGAATGCGCGCCGCAGCCGTGGTCCGATGCTCGACAGACGCCGGTCGCCTTGACGGCGTTCGATGGGACCATGGCCCGCGGCGCCCCTGTGCCTCCGGTCGCCTTGACGGCGCTCGAAGGGAACGATGTTGTGCGCTGCCGTGGATGTGGCGCAGTCCCATGCCGCCTCTGCGCCGTTGCCGATCTGTGCGTTCAGCATCGAGAAGATCAGTCCGATGTGCCCGCAAACGTGCAGTTCGGCGTGCTGGGAACGGGCGAAATGGCGGGCGAGGGCATCGACGTGTATGAACTTCCCCCGCAGCGCCGGTTCGTGCAGCCAGCCCTGACCGGCCTGATCGTCGAGAGTCGATCCGATCAGGATGACCAGGTCTACCGAGGGATGGAGCAGCAGGTCGCGCGCCCGGCGATGACCGGCGAGACCGCAGACGCCGCGATAGTGGGAATGGTAGGGGTCTACCAGGCCCTTGCCCTGCGGGGTGGTGACCACGACGGCGCCGGTGCGTTCGGCGAACTCGATCACCCTAGCGGTATCTTCGCGGCATCCCTCACCGACGATGACCACGATACGGGATGCGGCGCGAATCCTGGCATGAAGCGCATCGAGGCGCTCCGGATCTACGGTGCGCGCTGGCTGGAACAGCGTCTCGAACCGCTCCAGCGAGGTGCTGGTCTGATACGGCGCCCGCATGATGTCGAGCGGTATGCTGAGATGAACCGGACCACGCGCCTGGACCGCCATCGTTATCGCTGCGCCCAGCTTGCGTTCGAGCTGTCCGGGATGCGAAACGAGGGTGTTGTAGTGCGTGCAGTGGGTCATCATCGCCACGGTATCTATACCGGTGCACGATGATTCCTGAACGGCGCCGCGGCCGAAGGATTCGAGCGGAGTCTGCGCGGTGATGACGAGCATGGGGATCTCGTCCTGGTAAGCGCTGGCGACTCCGGTGATGGCGTTGGTCACGCCGGGGCCGGTGGTAGTGCAGCATACGGCAAGGCGTCCTGAATCCCGGGCATAGCCATCCGCCATGAAGACGGCGCCCGATTCGTGACGCGCGATGATGGGGAAGATGCGGCCGCGGCGCTGACTGCGGGCCAGCGCGTTGTAGAGTGGTTCTATAGCGCCGCCGGGTACACCGAAGACATATTCGACGCCTATCCGTTCGAGGCAGGCGACGATCAGATCGGCGGTCTCTGGAAAATATCTGGGAACCGTTTCGGTTACAGACTTCTCCGTCTCGAGAGAATTCTTCATGCCGCGGGTCCTTGATTCTTGGATTTATTCCAGACCGGTTTCAACAGTAATTCTTACGGGTGAAGATTGCAAGCCGATGAAACCTGGATCATTCCGCAGACATCCAAGAAGCGGACCAGAGTCAGCGCATCGGCTCGGCCCTGCCCTCGAGATCGTAATCGGAAGCCGCAGTAACCCGTACCGTGATCAGATCCCCGGGCTTTGCGTCATTCCCGCCGCTGATACGCACGACTCCATCGATGCCGGGGGCATCGGCCATGCTGCGTCCGATCAGCGTGCCGTTCTCGTCCTGCTCGTCGATGAGCACTGCAATGGTGCGGCCAACGAAGCGTTGCAGGCGGTTTGCACTGATTCCGGCCTGCAATGCCATGAAGCGTTCCCAGCGTTCCTGTCGCACTTCTTCCGGGACCGGATCCGGCAATCCGTTGGCGGCAGCTCCTTCGACGGGCGAGTAGGGAAAACAGCCGACGCGATCGAGTTCGGCTTCACCGAGGAAGTCGAGCAGCCGCTCGAAGTCGTCCTCGGTCTCCCCCGGGAAGCCGACGATGAAAGTACTGCGCAGAGTGATATCGGGACAGATCTCGCGCCACTGTCGGATGCGCGCCAGCATATCCGCACTCGCTGCGGGTCTTTTCATCGCTTTCAGAATGCGCGGGCTGGCGTGCTGCAGCGGTACATCGAGATAGGGAAGGATCTTGCCCTCGGCCATCAGAGGAATGACCTCATCGACGTGAGGATAGGGATAGACGTAATGCAGCCGCACCCAGACCCCGAGTTCGCCCAGCGCGCGGGTCAGTTCGAGAAAGCGTGTCTTCAGCGGACGCCCGCGCCAGAAACCGGTTCGATAGCGCATATCGACGCCGTAGGCGCTGGTGTCCTGCGAGATGACGAGCAGTTCCTTTACGCCGGCATCGACCAGTCTCGCAGCTTCTTCCATCACTTCGCCCACCGGGCGGCTCACCAGGTCGCCGCGCAGCGACGGAATGATGCAGAAGGTGCAGCGATGATTGCAGCCTTCGGAGATCTTCAGCCAGGCGTAGTGACGGGGTGTCAGCCGGATGCCTTGAGGCGGGACCAGACTGGTGAAGGGATCGTGGGGTGGAGGCGGAACGTGCTCATGGACGGCGGCCATGACTTCCTCGAGCGCGTGCGGGCCGGTTACCGCCAGAACTTCGGGATGGGCGTCGATGACGACGTCGCGTCGTGCACCCAGACAGCCGGTAACGATGACACGACCGTTCTCGGCCAGGGCTTCGCCGATCGCATCGAGCGATTCCTCGACCGCATCATCGATGAAGCCGCAGGTATTGACCACCACCAGATCGGCCTGTTCGTAACTCGGGCTGATGTCGTAGCCCTCGGCGCGAAGGCGGGTGATGATGCGTTCTGAATCGACTGTCGCCTTGGGGCAACCCAGGCTGACGAAGCCGACCTTGGGAACATTGTGTGTCATGGAAAGCCGGTCCTGTCAGATCAGGGCATTATTGCGGATAAGAAGAAACGATGAAAAAGCGATCCGCGCTTCGGATCGTTCAGGCGCCGCGGGGGTGCGTCGAGGTTGCTCTTTCATCCGTTCTCTTTACCTGTGCCGGGATCGATCAGCCCCTGCATAGCCGACCAGCTCTACATATCCATGTCCACCGACCGGCGCCTCGCCGTGCCGCCCACTGATCTGAACGGCGCCTTCCCAGTAGCGCACCGAGAGATCGAGCTCCTGTCCGGCAAGCAGCGGGCGAACGTCCAGTGTCAGTTGGTGCTCCGGTACGTCGATGCGCCAGCGGGCGGGATAACGCACGCCATCGGGGCTGGTCCAGTGGGCGAGGACGTCGACCGAGACATCGTCAGCGGTCAGGGGTGTCGAACTCTCAGCGCTGATCAGCATTCCGGCGCTGAAAGGATCGATGCCGCCATCCTTGCGGCGCAGCAGGTAGACCATCAGATCGGTGCCATCATCGAGCTGCAGGGCGAACCAGTCCCAGCCGAGCTGGTCATTCGCCAGCGCGCTGGTTCCCCACTCCCGGTCGAGCCAGGAAAGTCCGCGTACCTGATGCTGGCGTCCGTCCGCGCGGAGTATACCATGGGTGTCGAGACGGCTGATGGAGTAGTAATGGGAGGCATTGCCGGGGGCTGCGCTCTTCTGGCTGTAGCCGCGATCCCCCTGCAGTACGGGCGGCCGTGCGGCAGTGAGTTCGAGGTCGATTTCGATGTCCCGTTCCCGGGCGCGCAGACGCCAGATCCCGGTCTCTGGATTCTCGCGCAGCGACCAGTCCTCCAGCCACAGATCGAGCGGCTC
Organism: uncultured Chromatiales bacterium; assembly: GCA_964581365.1. Lineage (GTDB taxonomy): Bacteria > Pseudomonadota > Gammaproteobacteria > SZUA-140 > SZUA-140 > JAITWN01. The sequence continues at coordinate 31,648 of CAZOOF010000017.1, read as the reverse complement.
GCCCCTGGCGCCGGCCAGGCCGGCGGCGCCGCGAGCAAAGCGTTCAAAGGCATGGAAGTGGCCGGCTTCGGGATCGGTGATGGCGAAATGCGCCATGTAGGCCTGGCGTGTGCCCCAGTCGGACTGCCGCGCCGGTGCGTCCGGTGACAGGGCAAGCCGGAACAGGACCCACTGATAGCCGAAGCGGCGTCCATTGGCGTCGGCGAGGTTGCCGGTGAAATACCACCACTCGCTGCGGTAATGCGGGTGGGGTCCATGATCGCGGGGGAAGCTCATCGGCCGGGGTGCGAGCACTGCGGCATAGCCCTGGTCCGGAGCGTGATCAGCGAGTCCGCGGGCATCGGTTCCAAGGAGTTCGGCAAGATCGAAGCGCCGCGAGTCATCAGCGCTGTCGGTGTCCGCGCGCTGCTGCATCCATGACAGTAGCGCGGCTACCGGCACCAGCGCGATGATCGATATCAGCAGAAGCCGGCGCATGTCATTCGTTCCTCAGTGCGGCGGCAGGAGTCGCCCGTGCAGCGCGCCAGGCGGGATACAGGCTGGCGGTGAGCGCGGTGATCAGTGCTGCAGCCAGGCCTTCGGCGAGTACCGTCCCGTCAATGCCCGTCGGCATGGTCCAGCCGAACGAGCGCAAGTTGATGACCTTCACCAGCAGGACCGAGAGCAGCACCCCGGCGGGGAGAGCTAGCAGACCGGCGAGGGCGCCGAGAATTCCGGTCTGAATGACGACCAGCCTGAAGACATCACCCGGCGTCATTCCCAGCGTCCTCAAGGTGGCGAGCGCAATCCTCCGCTCCAGCTGCAGAGCCATCATCGCGCCGAGTATCCCGGCGATCGCGGCGAGCAGGGCGATGATCCGGAGCACCCCGGTCACGGTGAAAGTCCGGTCGAAGATGGTGAGAGAAAGCTCGCGCAGCGCCTGACTGGATTGGACGCGGTTCATCGCGGTGGAGTGCGATACCAGGTCTCTCAGCTCCTGCATGACCTCATCGGTGTCGGCATCAGCGGCAAGATACAGACCGAGACTGCCGATCGCGGTATCGTCATACAGGCGCTCGTAGAGGAAGCGGGACATCAGCACCTGCCCGGTGCCGCCGCGATAATCCAGGTAGACGGCGAGGACGACGAACGGGCGCAGGCCTTCGCTGGTCGGCAGGGTGATGTGATCGCCGGCACCAACCCGGTGATGCCAGGCGTAGGGCTGTGATACCAGTACGCCCTCTCCGCGACGGAAGCGCTCCCAGGCATCAGGAAGCGTCTCGCTCAGTCGGTGCCATGGCTGGACCTGAGAGGGCAGTCCAAGGACGAACAGCTCGGTGAAGCCAGCTCCTGTTTCGAGATTGATCAGGCGGCCGCTGGTGTGTGCGAGCACTGCGGGATGAGCGATGAGACGCTGGACGACGGTGGCATCGATTTCGGACGGATTGGAGCGTGAACCGGTGGAGGGGCTCGAGACGTAGATGTCGGCCTGCAATGTCGCCTGCAGCCAGTCATCCACCGCGACGCGAAAGCTCGCGATCATCAGCCCTACACCGATGGCGGCCGTCACTGCGATGGTCAGGGCGGCTACCGCCACACCGGTGCGGCTGATCGAGGCGGGAATTCCGGCGAGGGCAAGCTGCATGACGGTATTGCCGGACCGGCGCACCGCCTTCGCACACCACTTCGCCAGCAGGGTTATGGCCTGCGGAACGAGCAGGGCGACGCCGAGCACGAACAGAAACAGGCCGGCGAAGGCGGCGATCAGCGAGCGCTCGGATGCCAGCAGCACGACGCCTGCCGCGCCGAAGGCGAGCAGGGCGAGCATGCTGCCGCGCCAGGCGCCGTGACGGCTGCGTTCCTCGAAAGCGGAGCGGCGCAGCGCGGTCACCGGTGCGGCGCCGGCGGCCTCGCGCGCCGGTATCCATGCCGCACCCAGAGTAGCCAGCATCACCGGTGCGAATCCCCGCAACAGCAGCTCGAGATCGACCTCCGTCGTGCCGACCGATTGCGCGAAGTAGAGGTCGCTGACGGTACGCGTGACCAGTCCGAGCAGCCATTCTCCGATCAGCACGCCGCCGGCGACTCCCGCCAGAGCTCCGAGCGTACCGATGAACAGCGCCTCGAGCAGCACAATCAGCAGCACACCGCGCTGCGTCACGCCGGCCAGGCGCATAAGGCCAAAGCGTTCCCTGCGCTGTACCACGGCGAAACGCATGGTGCTGTAGACGAGGAAGCTCCCGACCAGGAGCGCGAGCAGGCTCATCGCGCGCAGATTGGTGTGAAAGGCCGCGGTCATTTGCCGCAGCGCATGGCCGCGGGCCTCGGAGGGCACGAGCGAAACCGAGGAGGGCAGGGCCGCTGTCAGCGCGGCGTATGAGTCCGTGTCATCCGGGACGGACGGAAAGCGCACGTCGATCCAGCTCAATCGTCCGATCATTCCCGCCAGTTCCTGAGCAGTGGCGATATCGGTGATGATGAGGCCGTCGGTGCCGGCGACTTCTTCGCTGTCGATGATTCCGGCGATGCTCAGCCGTGCCAGTCGCTCACCGATCTCGATGGGCAGACTGTCGCCCTTCGTCACGCCGAGACGATCCGCAACGGCCGCGGGGATGAATGCGCTCTCCGGCTCGACGATCAACCGGGTGGCATCGTCCTGTCCGCCGCGCAGATAATCGCGGAAGCCAGACTCGGCGAAGGGATCCACGCCGATGAGGTGTAGGGTTTCGCCACCCACCCGTCCATAGGCCTCGACCACAGGAGCGATATGGCGAAAGCCGGCGCGGCGAAGCGCGGCGTAGATCTCATCGGGAACTGCGCCGCCATGACCGATGATGCGATGAGTCGCCGCGCCGGTGAGAGTATCGAGCGAGCGGTCGAAGGCGCGCTGCGCGCTGCCGGTCGCCAGTTCGATCGAAACCACCATGGCGGCGCCGAGTGCGATCCCGAACAACGCCAGGATCAACTGCCAGGGGTGATGACCGTAGTAGCGGATGGAGGCGAGAAACGCGGTGCTCACCGGAGCGCCCGGCTGCCGGCAAGCAGCTGTCCATCGACCAGGGTCACGGTGCGGTCCGCGGCCTCGACCAACTCCGGGGCGTGCGTCACCAGCAGCAGCATGCGGCCCCGGGCGCGGACCAGATTCAGCAGCAGATCGAGTACTTCCCGGCCGGTCACGGCGTCCAGGCTGCCGGTCGGTTCGTCGGCGAGAACCAGCGCCGGGTCATGGACCAGCGCCCGGGCAATCGCCACGCGCTGCTGCTCGCCACCCGACAGCTGATCCGGGTAGGCGCCGGCACGATCGGCCAGACCGACGGCTGCGAGGAGCGAGCCAACGGGACCGGGGTCCATACGATTGAGCTGCAGTGGCAGCCGCAGGTTTTCGGCTACCGTGAGTTCCGGCAGCAGATTGAACGACTGGTGAACGAAACCGATGTGCCGGCGGCGCAGCAGGGTGCGCTCGCGCTCATTCATGGCGGTGAGCTCGTGTCCGGCCAGCACGACCGAACCGGACGCGGGTGTTTCGATCCCGGCTATCAGGTTGAGCAGGGTGGACTTGCCCGAGCCGCTGCGACCGATCAGGGCGAGACATTCGCCGCCCCGCAGTTCGAGTGAGACGCCGCGCAGAACCTGGCGGTGGCCGCCACCCTCCATGTAGGAATAATGCAGGTCCTCGACCCGCAGACGCGGCGCATCCTCCCGCTGGATTCCGCTCGCCTGTATCATGGGCCTATGATACCCATAAGCGACGACAACCCGACCAGCTCGCCGCCCATCCTAACCGTTGCCCTGATTGTCGCCTGCATCGCCGTTTTCCTCTGGCAGGTGTCACTCGATGCCGAGTCGGCGGTCAGGGCGATCTATGCATACGGCATGGTGCCGGCGGTTCTTTTCGGCACCGCCGGTCTGCCCGACGATGTGTCCGTCCTGCCGCCCGCCGCCACCGTGCTGACCTCGATGTTTCTCCACGGCGGGTTCATGCACCTGCTGGGCAACATGTTGTATCTGTGGATCTTCGGTAACAACGTCGAAGATGCGATGGGGACGCTGCGCTTCGCGGTCTTCTATCTGCTGTGCGGTGCAGCGGCGGCGCTGGCGCAGGCCATGGCGGCTCCGGCGGCGGAGATCCCGATGATCGGGGCGAGCGGCGCGGTTTCGGGGGTGCTCGGCGCCTACATCCTGCTCTATCCGCATGCGCGTATCCGCATCGCGGTGCCGATCGGCTTTTACTTGCACCTGACCTACATGCCGGCGATGGTCGCGCTCGGACTGTGGATGGGATTCCAGGTCCTCAGTTCCCTCATCACGCCGGCGGATCAGGGAGGGACTGCGTGGTTTGCCCACATCGGCGGCTTCATCGCCGGCATGGTGCTGATTCCAGTGTTCAAGCGCCGGGACGTGCGCTTTTTCAGCCCGCCCCGGCGCCGCTGATCAGTCCTCGCGCTCCACGCGCTCCAGCGTCTGGCTAGGTATATCGCCACGGCGATAGTAGGGGGGCTGGCGCAGCATGTCGGCATAGGCGCGCTCCCGCTCTTCCAGCGTGTTGTACCAGCGGTAACCTTCCCAGTCCGATCCCAGCAGATGCGGCGCGTTGAGGAAATCGTCTGGAGGCAGGGTGATGCGGATACCGTACTTCTTTTTCGACATGCTAGGACTTCCTTCCAGGTTCGTCGCGCAGACTGTTCCAGATGTCCGACTGCTCCAGATGCAGGGCTGTCTTGGCCAGCATATGGGCGCTGACGGGCGCGGATATGAACAGGAAAACGATGATCATCAGTTCGTGAACGCTGAGCGCTCCATGGCGCAAGCTGAAGTATAGCGCAGAGGCCGCCAGCATACTGCCGACGCCGAGCGTGGTGGCCTTGGTGGGGGCATGCAGGCGACAGAAGAAATCAGGCAGGCGTGCCAGGCCGATGGAGCCGAGCAGGGTGAAGGCGCTGCCGGAGAGGATCAGGAGCGAGATAATCAGTTCGATCCACATTCCGTGTCTCCTATTCGATGATGTCGCCGCGCAGAAAGTACTTGCACAGCGCGACGGTGCCGATGAAGCCGATCAAGGCCACCAAGAGCGCGATTTCAAAATACAGTCCGCTGCTGATATGTATGCCATACACCACCAGCAGCGCGATGGCGTTGATGAACATGGTGTCGAGCGCGAGGATCCGGTCGACGACGGCCGGACCGGCGAGCAGCCGCCAGAGGTTGAGCAGCAGGGAAATGCCGATCAGCGCGTAGGCGACATAGATGGATATCAGGATCATTCCGGCAGGATCTCCAGCAAAGGCGCTTCGTAACGCGACTTGAGCGTGGCGACCAAGCTCTCCGGATCCGGAACATCCAGCGCATGGATCAGGATGAGCCTGCGGTCATCGCTCAGGGCAGCAGCAACCGTGCCGGGCGTGAGAGCGATGACGCTGGCGAGAATGGTGATGGCGAATTCGTTGCGCAGTTCCACTGGGTAGGCAACGAAGTCGGGCTGGATGTCCGGTTTCGGTGACAGGATGGTGCGGGCCACCTGGAGATTGGCGACCACGATATCCCAGGCCAGATGGAATATGAACTGGATGATCAACCAGGGCCGGGCAAGGTGCGGTCGCTCAGGCCAGAAGGCGTTGGTGAACATCGGGATCAGGATGCCGAACAGTGCTCCAAGCAGGATGTTGCCGAGCGAGGCGCTGTTGGTGAGCAGCAACCAGACGATGGCCAGCGTCAGACTCATCAGGGGGTGAGGAAAGTATCGGTCTCTCATGGCGAGATCACTCCCAGGGAGGGTCCCAGTACCGCGTTGATGTAGCCGTCGGGGGCCAGCAGCTGAGCGGCGGTTGCGCCGGCATATTCGCGCAGTGGTGCGGCGAATACGACCAGCAGCGGGCTCGCGGCCAGGGGAAGGGCAGCGTACAACAGCGCCTTGCGGCAGAGCGGAATTGTGCTGCGCTCGCTGGGACGCCAGAACAGGGCGCTTCCGGCGCGGCTGAGGGCAACGATGGCGAGCAGGCTGGCGCCGAGCAACCCGGACCATAACCAGGCCATGTCGGCGCGGCCGATCGCTGCCTCTAGCACCAGCAGCTTACCGATGAAACCGCTCATCGGTGGCAGGCCGGCGATGGCGATGGCGCCAACCATGAACAGCACCCCGGGAACGAGCGAAGCCGGCGCTGGGCCCGGCGCAGTCAGGCCGTCTGCGACCTCGGGTCGCGAACGCGCGATCAGGTCGGCGATGAGATACAGCGCACCGGTTACCAGCGTGGTGTGCAGGAGGTAATAGAGGGCGGCGGCGATTCCCGCCTCGCTGAACATACCCACACCCGCCAGCAGGGTTCCCACGGAAAGGATGACGAGATACGAAACCAGACGTCTCAGGGTGGTGGCGGCCAGCGCCCCGATCCCAGCCAGGACGATGGTCAGGATGGCGAAGGGCATCAGCCAGTCGAGCGCGATGTCAGCAACACTTCCCACGCCGAAAATCAGCGTATAGACGCGCACGATCGCGTAGACGCCGACCTTCGTCATCACCGCGAACAGGGCGGCTACGGGGGCCGCAGCGTGGCTGTAGGCAGCCGGCAGCCAGAAATGCAGCGGCAGGAGCGCGGCCTTGAGCGCGAACACGATGAACAGAATCAGCGCTCCGGCGCCGAGCAATCCGCCGCTGTCGCTTGCCGGCGCTTTCATGGCCAGATCGGCCATGTTCAGGGTGCCGGTCACGCTGTAGATGATCCCGAGTGCGATCAGAAACGCGGCCGAACCCACCAGATTGAGCACGACATAGTGCAGCGCGGCGCGGGTGCGCTCCCGGCCGCCACCCTCGCCGCAGAGGAGCAGGCCGTAGGAGGCGATGAGCAGCACCTCGAAGAACACGAAAAGGTTGAACAGATCGCCGGTGAGGAAGGCGCCGTTGAGCCCGAAGAGCTGGAACTGGAAGAGCGCATGGAAATGCCCGTCCGTTCTCAAGGCGCCGGTCGTAGCATAGAGCAGGGCGCTCAGAGCGAGCACCGCCGTCAGCGCCAGCATGAGCGCCGACAGGCGATCGTGAACGAGCACGATACCGAAGGGCGCCGGCCAGTCTCCCAGGGCGTAGACCGTGTAGGCACCCCCGGCCGCCTCGCCGAGCAGAGCCGCCGAGATTCCCAGCAGTCCGATGGCGCCCGCCAGATTGATCGCCAGTCCCGCGCGCGGCAGGCGATAAAGCAGCAGAATGATGGCGCCGGCGACGAGGGGAAGCACTACCGGCGCAATGACCAGGTGACTCATTTCCCGTCTCCGTCGACGTGGTCGCTGTCGAGATCACGGCGCGCGAGCAGGGACAAGATCAGCAGGAACGCGGTCATGCCGAAGCCGATGACGATAGCCGTCAGCACCAGCGCCTGCGGCAGCGGGTCGGTGTACTCGGGCTGGGCGCCCAGGATCGGCGCGCGCCCCGCCGTCAGGCCGCCGCTGGCGAACAGGAACAGGTTCACGGCGTACGAGAGCAGCGTCAGTCCCAGCACCACGGGATAGGTCCGCGCCCGCAGCAGCAGATAGACGCCGCAAGCCGTGAGGATGGCGATCGCCATGGCAAAGAGCGCGCTCATCCTTCCTGTCCTCGCTGCAGGTTTCCGGTCGCAGGCTGGCGGCCATTGGGATCGTGGCCGCCGGGCTCGCCAAGCTGGATGAGCATCAGCATGACGGCGCCGACCACGGTCAGGTACACACCGAGATCGAACAGCATGGCGGACGCAAGTTCGATCTCGCCGATCAGCGGCAGCTGCGGGTGTCCGAAGGTCGAGGTCAGGAACGGGGCGCCGAATGCCCAGGCGCCGACACCGGTTCCGGTGGCGATCAGCAGGCCGGCGGCGATCACCGGATGGTAATCGCGGAGGCTGCGCTCGCTGGCCCAGGCGATGCCCCCGGCGATGTACTGCAGGATCAGCGCTACCGACGTGATCAGCGCCGCGATGAAGCCGCCGCCCGGCAGGTTGTGGCCGCGCAGCAGGATGTAGAACGAAACCAGCAGCGCCATCGGCAGCAACGGGCGCGAGATCATGCGCAGGAACAGCGGATGGGTATTCGCCGCCCAGGGTCGGCCGTCACTGGCGGTGAGCGGGGGCTGCAACACCAGGTTGCGCATGATGGCGAAGATGGCAACGGCGGCGATCCCGAGGACCGAGATCTCTCCCCAGGTATCGAAGCCGCGAAAGTCCACCAGGATGACATTGACGACGTTGGTTCCGCCGCCGCCGGTCTGGGCATTCTCCAGGAAATAGTGGGAGATGCTGTCATGGGGGCGACGCAGCATTTCCCAGCTGAGCAGACCCACGCCAGCGCCGGTCGCAGCCGACAGGAGGACGTCGCGCCAGCGCCGCGCGGCGGAAGACTCGGCGGGGCTCTGGTCGGGCAGGAAATGCAGCGCCAGGAGCAGCAGAATGACGGTGACGATCTCGACCGACAGCTGCGTCAGCGCCAGGTCCGGCGCGGAGAAACGGGCAAAGGTCAGCGTGACCACCAGTCCCACGGCGCCGAACACGATGACCGCCAGTATGCGCTGACGATGCCAGACCGTTCCGATCAGAGCTGCCGCCGCCAGCACCAGGAAGGCGACGATGGCGAGCGGATCGGGTATCTCCATTGCCTGTTCCGGTATCGCGGCGATGCCCCCTTGGACGTAGGCGGCAATACCGGCAATGACAGAGGCGCCGACGAGGATCGCCAGATAGCGCTGCTGCGAGCCCGACTCCAGTACCGCCGTGATGCGGCCCGCGCTTCGGATCGCGGCGGCGAGCACGGCCTCGAACATGCGCTTGGCATCGGCGAGATGGTCGATCTTGGCATAGAACTCGAACAGACGGCGCCGATAGACGTAGATTGTCGCGCCGCCGGCGAGCGCCACCAGGCTCATGATGAAGGGCGCGGTGAAGCCATGCCAGATCACGACCTTGTAGTGAGGGGGCGGCGCCTGGAGCACGCTCCCGCTGATCACCTCGAGCAGCGGCTGCACCGTGATGCCCGGCAGGATGCCGACCACCAGGCAGAGAACGACCAGAATCTCCACCGGAATTTTCATGAAGCGCGGCGGTTCGTGCGGAGTGCGCGGCAGATCGATCGGATCACCATTGAAGAACACGTCATGGATGAAACGCAGCGAATAGGCCACGGCAAATATGCCGGCGATGACCGCCAGGGTCGGGATCAGCCAGGCGATGCCGCCGGGGAGCTGCTCGGACAGCGACTCGGCGAAGAACATTTCCTTGCTGAGGAAGCCGTTGAACAGAGGCACTCCAGCCATGGATGCTGCCGCTACCATCGCCAGGGTTGCCGTGTGGGGCATGAATCGCCACAGGCCGTTGATGCGGCGCATATCGCGGGTTCCGGTCTCGTGATCGATGATCCCCGCCGCCATGAACAGCGAGGCCTTGAAGATCGCGTGATTGATGATGTGGAACACGCCGGCGACCACGCTGAGTTCGGTTCCCATGCCGAACAGCAGGGTGATCAGACCGAGATGACTGATGGTCGAATAGGCGAGCAGGCCCTTGATGTCGTGCTGGAACAGCGAGACGTAGGCGCCGAAAAGCAGAGTAGCCATGCCCGCCCCGGCTACCAGGAAAAACCACAGATCGGTGCCGGACAGGGCCGGGTACAGCCGGGCGAGCAGGAATACCCCGGCTTTCACCATGGTGGCCGAATGCAGGTAGGCGCTCACCGGAGTGGGCGCCGCCATAGCGTGGGGCAGCCAGAAATGCAGCGGAAATTGTGCGGATTTGGCGAACGCGCCGAGCAGAACCAGGATCAGGGTCGGCGCGTACCAGTCATGCGCTCGGATGAGGTCTCCGCGGCCAACGATCTCGGAGATCTCGTAGCTGCCGGCGATGTGACCGAGCAGCAGTGCCCCGGCCAGCAAGGAGAGTCCGCCTGCCCCGGTAATGGTCAGCGCCATGCGAGCGCCCTGGCGCGCGTCGGCGCGATGCCGCCAGAAGCCGATGAGCAGGAACGAACTCAGACTGGTGAGTTCCCAGAAGATGATGAGGACGATCAGGTTGTCCGCCAGGACCACCCCCAGCATGCTGCCCATGAACAGCAGCAGCATGCCGAAGAATCGTCCCATGGGCTCGGTGGGCGCGAGATAGTAGCGCGCGTACATGATCACCAGCAGCCCGATACCGAGAATCAGGGTCACGAACAGGAAACCGAGCCCGTCCAGGCGCAGGGAAAAGTTCAGGCCCAGGGCGGATATCCACGGCCAGGCGACGCGGACCGCTTCCCCGGCAAAAACTCCGGGAACGAGCGTAGCGAAGCACAGTGCGGCTGCTGCGGTGACGATGCCGGCGCACCAGGCAGGCGCGTTCCTCCCGATGCGCGCGCACAAGGCAGTCAGGCCTGCCCCAAGAAAGGGGAGGAGTATGATCAGCAGCAGTTCCATGACTGGTTACAGAGGCTGGTATGATGGCGGCCGCGCGCGTATCGTATGCGCCGTACCGGGTCGCGGCCGCCTGATTTTGCGCCATGGTAACACGGTTTTCGGGAGGCACGAGCTCCCGATACAGACTGGACGTCGGTCCTGAAACTCAACCGGTTCCGGAGAGCCAATGAACGAATATGTGACTCTCGAAGCATTGAACGCGCTTGCGCAGGTCATCGTCATCGATCTGGTGCTGGCCGGAGACAATGCCATCGTCATCGGCCTGGCCGCCGCCGGCCTGCCCGCGGAGCAGCGCAACAAGGCAATCATCATTGGCATCATCGCGGCCACCGTCCTGCGCATCGCCTTTGCCGCAGTCACCACTCAGCTGCTGCAGATCATCGGACTCCTGCTTGCCGGCGGCATCCTGCTGCTGTGGGTATGCTGGAAAATGTGGCGCGAGCTGCGCACCCCGCCCCAGCGCGAGGAAGCCGCGGCCGAAGCGCTCGAAGCAGTGAAGTCCAGGGGTGAGGACGGCGACGTGTCAGCGGGCCAGGCGCCGCGCAAGACCCTGCGCCAGGCATCCATGCAGATCATCGTCGCCGACCTGTCAATGTCACTGGACAACGTGCTCGCCGTCGCCGGCGCTGCGCGGGAGCATCCCTGGGTGCTGGTGTTCGGTCTGACGCTGTCGATCGCGCTGATGGGACTCGCCGCGGTGTACATTGCCCGCCTGCTGCATCGCCACCGCTGGATCGCTTTCGTGGGACTGGCGCTGATCCTCTATGTGGCGCTCGAGATGATCTATCGCGGCGCGCTAGAAACCTGGCCGGTAGTGGTCGACGCCATCCCCTGAAGCCGCCCGCCGCGCCTCCAGGGAAACTTGCGGAGGCTGCCGCGCGGACGCAGAATGATCGCTCCGGTTTCCACATCAGCCAGCGGGTCGCGGCTGTCGGCCCGGCGCGAGGCGCGTCCAGGGAATAGCTTGCCGGCGGCCTGCTGAAGGAGGACTCTTGCGCGCAATACTGATGACTGCCGCGGGCGGCCCCGAGGTGCTCGAACTGCGGGATATCCCCGAACCTGCCATACGCTCCGCGCATGAGATCAAGGTCCGCGTGCGGGCTGCCGGCATCAACCCTGTCGATACCAAGCTGCGGGCACGAGGCACGTTTTATCCCGACGCCGGCCCCGCCGTGCTCGGCTGTGACGGCGCCGGTGTCGTGGTCGAGACCGGCAGCGCAGTCACGCGGGTCAATGCCGGGGATGAGGTATGGTTCTGCGAAGGCGGACTGGGCGGAACACAGGGTTGTTACGCGGAATATGTGGTGCTCGACGAGCATCTCGCGCGCCGCAAGCCGGCCAGCCTCAGTTTCCACGAGGCGGCCGCAGCGCCGCTGGTGCTGATCACCGCCTGGGAGGCGCTCCATGATCGTGCCCGGATCGAGGCCGGCGACCGGATACTGATTCACGCGGCGGCCGGCGGGGTCGGTCACGTCGCGGTACAGCTCGCCGCCCTGGCGGGCGCGCGGGTGATGGGCGTGACAGGTTCTGCCGAGAAAGCGGAATTCGCGCGCAATCTGGGCGCCGAAACCTGTATCGTGCGTGACCGTGATTTCGTCGCGGCGGCACTCGAGTGGACCGGCGGCGAAGGTGTCGATCTCGCTCTGGATACCGTGGGTGGAGAGGTGTTCCGGCGCAGCGTCGAAGCTGTCGCTCATTATGGAGATCTGGTCACCATTCTCGAGCCGCCTGCCGACATGTCGTGGAAAGAGGCGCGAAACCGTAATCTGCGCATCGGGTTCGTGCTGATGCTTACCCCGATGCTGCGCGAATTGCCCGCCGCGCGGCGGCATCAGGGCCATATCCTGGATCGCTGCGCCGAACTGTTCAGCGCCGGCGATCTCAAGATACATGTCGATCGCGTGCTTCCGCTCGATGAGGCGGCGCAGGCGCACCGGCTGATCGAAAGTCACGCGACTACCGGCAAACTGGTCCTCGATTGCGGAGCGGACTGAGGGAGTGAGCAGCGGATCCGGCGCCACGCGACCGCCGCGCCGGGGGCGCGGAGCGATGGGACAGCCTGCCAATCGCTATGCCGCCGAGCACCGCGAAGCGCTGGACGACGGCTGGGGAATCGCCGACGAACCGCTGCCGTCGCTCGCGACCACGGTCACTGCCGAGCGCGCGCGCAGCGTCATTTCATACAATGAGTCGCCGGACGTCGGTTTCGACCGTTCGATCAATCCCTACCGCGGTTGCGAACACGGCTGTGCCTATTGCTTCGCGCGCCCCACGCACGCATACCTCGATCTGTCGCCTGGACTCGACTTCGAATCCCGTCTGTTCTACAAGCCCGACGCCCCGGATATTCTGCGCCGGGAACTGGGCGCGCGTGGCTATCGCTGTGCACCGGTGGCAGTTGGCATCAACACTGACGCCTATCAGCCGATCGAACGCCGGCTCGAGCTGACGCGCCGCATCCTCGAAGTGCTGGTGGAATGCCGGCATCCGTTCACCATCGTCACCAAGTCGGCGCTGATCGAACGCGACATCGATCTGCTGGCCGAGGCGGCGGCGGTGAAGTGCGTGAGCGTTATGTTTTCCTTTTCGACCATGAGGCGCAAACTGGCCCGCCGCCTGGAGCCGCGTGCCGCGGCGCCCGAGCGCCGGCTGGAGGCGCTGGCCCGTCTGGCCGCAGCCGGCATTCCGGTCGGCGTGCTCGCGGCGCCGTGTATTCCCGGACTCACCGATGACGAACTCGATGCCATCCTGTCCCGCACGCGGAATGCCGGCGCGGCTTCGGCTGGTTACGTGCTGCTGCGTCTGCCGCGCGAGGTGAGGGAAATCTTCCAGGACTGGCTGCGCGAGCATGAGCCGCTGCGTGAGGAGCGCGTCATGAGCCTCATTCGCGGCGCACACGAAGGGCGCGCCTATGAGGCGAGTTTCGGCCGCCGCATGACGGGTACTGGCGTCTACGCCGATATGCTCGCGCAGCGCTTTCGCGTGGCGGTGCGTCGGCTGGGCTTTGGTCCCGGACCCGATCTCGACTGCGGCGGATTCAGGCCGCCCTCCGGCCTTCAGGGACAGATATCCCTGTTCTGACCTTCAGGAGCGCGCATTCCCGGCCAGGACGCGCACCCCTTCGTTCTCCAGCATTGCGGTGAGCCGGATCAGCGGCATGCCCAGAATTGCCGTCGGATCCTCGCTCTCCATGGCATCGATGAGTGCGACGCCGAGTGACTCGGATTTGAACGCGCCCGCACACTGATAGGGTTTGTCGCGACGCAGATAATCCTCGATCCGCTCCCTATCCAGGCGGCGAAAGCGCAGGGTGGTGGTCACGCTCTCCAGCTGATACCGGCCGCTCGGCGCATCGAGCAGGCAGACCGCGCTCACGAAGGTCATGATTTGGCCCGAGGCCGCCTGCAGCTGCCTGATCGCGGCTTCGTGACCGCCAGGTTTGCCGATCAATGTGTCGCCGAGCAAGCCGACCTGATCGGAGCCGATCACCAGCGCCTCGGGACGCTCGGCGGCTATTCGCCGCGCTTTCGCTAGCGCCAGACGGCGGGCGAGGGCGACGCCATCCTCGCCGGGGGCCGGCTCTTCGTCCACATCCGGACTGAGAATTTCGAAGGCGATCCCGAGGCGGGAAAGCAGCTCGCGGCGGGTGACGGAGGTCGAAGCGAGAATCAGCGGGCGCGGGTCGCTCGCCTCCGGGGCTTGCTCATTGGTCGCTGGCATCGGCTGTGCTTTGAACGGGTTGGTTTTATTGAGAAATTTTGACAGTCGGGAAAACTGGCCCTAATATTGTGCCGCTATGTCCGGCCGACTTCCGCAGTACGTACAGCCGGCGCGCCTGGCAGAGACGGGTGGCGCCGTTCGCGGCACCCTGCGCGTCGATGAACTGGGCCGCCTTGCGGAGAGTCTGCATGATACCGAAGGCACAGTGGATGTCGAACTGGATTTCGGTGTCGATGAGATCGGCACTCGCTTCATTCGCGGCAGCCTGCATACGGTTCTGCATCTGACCTGTCAGCGTTGTCTGCAGGCTCTTGCCTGCCGGATGGATGTGCAGGTTCTGCTCGGCCTTGCCATACCGGGCCGCTCGGCGGATTTCCCCGAGCGGTACGAGGTATTGGAGCTCGAGGAAGCAAACCTCGAGTTGGCGCGGCTGGTGGAGGACGAGCTCCTGCTGGCGCTGCCCATCGTGCCCATGCATGCGCCGGATGAATGTGAATATGACAGTGACGTCATTACGGTTTCCGAAGGAGAGAACCGCGACGACGACACCGACGAACGGCAGCACCCGTTCAAGGATCTTGCTGGCCTGCTGAAGACATCACGCAGCTGACGGCGGGAAGTAAATGGACGCGCTCGTCTTTGGCGTCCCGAAGCAGAAACTGACAATACGGAGTACATGAATCATGGCGGTCCAACAGAATCGCAAAACGCCGTCGAAGCGTGGCATGCGTCGTTCGCACGATAGGCTCAAGGCGCCCGCGCTGTCGATCGATCCGACGAGCGGCGAGACTCACCTGCGTCATCACGTAACCGCCAGCGGTTACTATCGCGGTCGCAAGGTCATCGACGTCAAGGACGGGGAAGCCTAAGGCTTGAGTCTGACCATAGCCCTCGATGCGATGGGCGGTGATCATGGTCCTTCGGTCACTGTCCCCGCATCGCTCGCTGCCCTGGAGCAGCATCCGAAACTGCACCTGATTCTGTTGGGTGATCAAGGCGAGCTCGAAGCCGAGCTCGCCCGTCACACCGTGCGCGATTCGCGACGAATCAGCATCCGTCACACGACTCAGCGGGTCGAGATGCACGAGCTGCCTTCGCAGGCGCTGCGCACCAAGAAGGACTCGTCGATGCGCGTCGCCATCAATCTGGTGAAGGAGCGCGCTGCCCAGGCCTGCGTCAGTGCCGGTAACACCGGCGCGTTGATGGCGACCGCGCGTTACGTGCTGAAGACCCTGCCAGGAGTCGAGCGGCCGGCCATCATTTCTACGCTGCCGACGATGCGGGGTCATACCCGCATGCTCGATCTCGGCGCCAATGTCGATTCGAGCGTGGATCATCTGTTCCAGTTCGCCGTCATGGGTTCGGTTCTCGCCAGCGCCGTGGACAATATCGATCGTCCGACGGTGGGCCTGCTCAATATCGGGCAGGAAGAGATCAAGGGAAACGAACGGGTCAAGGAAACGGCGCGGCTGCTGGCAGCGAGCGACATCATCAACTATGCTGGCTTTGTCGAAGGGAACGACATCTACGAAGGAACCGTCGATGTCGTGGTCTGTGACGGCTTCGTCGGCAATGTAGCGCTCAAGAGCAGCGAAGGAGTGGCGAGAATGATCTCCCATTATCTGCGCGAGGAATTCACCCGCTCGCCGCTTGCCCGTTTGCGTGCCCTGGTGGCGCGTCCGGTGCTGCACGCCTTCCGCGACAAGGTCGATCCCCGCCGTTACAACGGCGCCACCCTGATCGGCCTGCAAGGGATCGTGGTCAAGAGCCATGGCAGTGCCGACCAGCTGTCGTTCTCCCATGCCATCACCGAAGCCGTGCGCGAAGTCATCAAGGACGTTCCGCAGCGCATCGGCATGCAGCTCGAGTCGCTACTCATCGGAAGGCAGGCCTGATCGCCATGTATGCGCGTATCGCTGGAACCGGCTCCTATCTGCCGGAGAAGACCCTTTCCAACGGCGACCTCGAAAAGATGGTCGAAACCAGCGATGAGTGGATCCGCGAGCGCACCGGGATTCGCGTGCGTCACATCGCCGCCGAGGGCGAAACCACCTGCGATCTTGCCGAGATCGCGGCGAGACGCGCCATGGAGGCGGCGAACGTCACCGCCGCTGACATCGACCTGATCATCGTTGCCACCACTACGCCGGATCGCGTCTTTCCGAGCACCGCCTGTCTGCTGCAGGAAAGGCTGGGCACTGCCGGCACCCCGGCTTTCGACATCCAGGCGGTGTGCACCGGCTTCGTCTACGCGCTCGGTGTCGCCGACAAGTTCATCCGCACCGGCGCTGCGCGTTGTGCGCTGGTCGTCGGCGCCGAAACGCTTTCCCGCATCCTCGACTGGACGGATCGGAGCACCTGCGTGCTGTTCGGTGACGGAGCCGGCGCGGTGGTGCTCGAGGCGAGCAGCGACCCGGGCATCCTGTCCACGCATCTGCACGCCGATGGCCGTTACAAGGATCTTCTGACTGTTTCCGGCGGCGTATCGCAAGGACACGCCAGCATCTGCGGCGACGGCGCCTACATCAGGATGAAGGGGAGCGAAGTGTTCAAGGTCGCAGTCGCGACGCTGGGACGCATCGTCGATGAAACCCTGGAGGCCAACAGCCTGCAGAAGAGCGACGTCGACTGGCTCATTCCCCATCAGGCGAACATACGCATCATCCAGGCCACGGCGCGCAAACTGCAGATGCCAATGGACCGGGTCGTAGTGACGGTCGATCAGCATGGCAACACATCGGCGGCGTCCATTCCGCTCGCCCTGGATACCGCCGTGCGTGACGGTCGCATCAGCCGCGGCGAAACGCTGCTGCTCGAGGCCTTCGGCGGCGGCTTCACCTGGGGCTCGGCCCTGGTGAAGTACTAGCGGTTGCCGTGACGCCTGAAGGACGGGCACCGGATTGCGGTTAGCCGGGACGATCCACGCATTCAACCCGAACTTTTCACTTTTGAACTCCTGACTTCCATGACCATACCTATTGCAGCAGTGTTCCCCGGCCAGGGCTCCCAATCGATCGGCATGCTTGCCCAGCTGGCAGCTGCCCACGCGACTGTGAAGCAGACCTTCGACGAAGCCTCATCGATGCTCGGCTACGATCTGTGGACGCTGGTGCAGGAAGGTCCGGCCGAGGACCTCAACCGCACCGATCGCACCCAGCCGGCCATGCTGGCTGCGGACGTGGCGGTGTGGCGGGCGTGGCGCGAGCAGGGCGGCGTCATGCCGGCGGTGATGGCCGGTCACAGCCTTGGCGAGTACGCGGCTCTGGTCTGCGCCGGTGCGCTCGATTTCGCGCGCGCCGTGACCCTGGTCGCCGAACGCGGCCGCTTCATGCAGGAAGCAGTGCCGGCCGGGCAGGGCGCAATGGCGGCGATCCTCGGGCTCGAGGATGGGCGCGTGCGCGATGTGTGTGCTGCGGCCGCCGCAGGCGAGGTGGTCGCCGCCGTGAATTTCAACTCGCCCGGGCAGGTGGTAATTGCCGGTCAGGCCACGGCCGTGGAGCGCGCAATTGCCCTGGCGAAGGAAGCCGGTGCCAAGCGCGCCGTGCCGCTGCCGGTCAGCGTGCCCTCGCACTGTGCATTGATGCAGCCGGCAGCCGAGCGCATGGCTGCGCTGCTGGAGGAAACGGCGTTCGCGCCGCCCGCAGTACCGGTACTGCACAATGCCGACGTGCGTTCCTGGGAAGATCCGGCGGCCATCCGCGATGCGCTGGTGCGCCAGCTCTACAGTCCGGTCCGCTGGGTCGAGACGGTGCAGGCGATGGCAGCGCAGGGCGCGCGGCTGATGATCGAATTTGGTCCGGGCAAGGTGCTGGCCGGACTCGGAAAGCGAATCGACCGCGAACTGGTCGCCGTCTGTGTGCAGGACCCCGCGTCCTTGGAAGAAGCACTGACGGCGCAGCGCGGCGCAGAGTAAAGGAGGAGAGGGGAATGAGCATGCAGGGAGAAGTGGCGCTGGTAACTGGAGCCAGCCGAGGGATCGGTCGCGCGATAGCCGATGAGCTCGGCCGTCTCGGCGCGACCGTGATCGGCACCGCTACCACGACCGAGGGCGCGGCGCGGATCGAAGCTCACCTCAGCGCCAATGGCGTGTCGGGCGCTGGAATCGTGCTCGACGTCACCGATCCGCAGAGCATCGAGACCGCGGTCAAGTCGATCGAGGAACGCTTTGGTGCCCCCAGCATTCTGGTCAACAATGCCGGCATCACCCGGGACACCCTGCTGATGCGGATGAAGGATGAAGATTGGCAGAGCATCATCGATACCAATCTAACCTCAATTTTCCGTCTGTCGCGCGCCTGCCTGCGCGGCATGACCAAGGCCCGCAAGGGACGGATCATCAATATCGCCTCGGTGGTCGCCGTCACCGGCAATCCGGGGCAGACCAATTACGCCGCGGCAAAAGCCGGCATCATCGGCTTCAGCAAGTCGCTGGCCCGCGAGATTGGTACCCGCGGGATCACCGTGAACGTGGTAGCGCCCGGTTTCATCGACACCGACATGACGCGCGGGCTGGGCGATGCGCAGCACGAGCACCTGCTGCAGCAGATTCCGGCAGGCCGGCTTGGCCGTCCGGAAGAAGTCGCCGCCTGCGTGGGCTTTCTCGCTTCGCCGGCCGCCAGTTACATCACCGGGGAAACGATCCACGTGAACGGCGGAATGTACATGGCTTAAGTGGTTATTTTTGGGGACCTATTGTAGAATCCGGACGCCTTGCCGGTGGGCGCTGATTTATCTGGCGTCCCTTGCAGGTTTTAAATAAAATACCCGCTTCGCGGCCACTTGCCGCAAGCGAATTTCTCGAGGGAGGAAATCGGTACCATGAGCGATAGCATCGAAGAACGCGTCAGAAAGATCGTTGTTGAACAGCTGGGGGTCAAGGAAGAGGAAGTTACTCGCGAAGCCTCCTTCGTTGACGATCTCGGCGCCGATTCGCTGGACACCGTCGAACTGGTGATGGCTCTTGAAGAAGAGTTCGAGTGTGAAATTCCCGACGAAGAAGCGGAGAAGATCACCACCGTCCAGCAGGCAATCGACTTCATTACTTCGAACAAGCAGGCCTGATTGCGGCTTTCGGCCCGGCCGAGGGATCGGCGCTTTCAGGAGAGGCCACGGCGGTGTCCCGTTCCGAATGGCCAACCGCATTTCCGATCTCGCCCGTCCAACCGTTTTCGTTCCAACGACTTTCCGCCGCATGTCCGCCGGGTTTGTGCCGGCACACATGCGGCGGGAATGCGGCTGCGTTTGACGGTGTCGGACCTGTGCCCGGCATCAACGGCAACTGAAGAACGGTACTGCATACCATGAAGAGACGCGTCGTCATCACCGGCCTGGGGATGGTGAGTCCGGTCGGACTCAACGTCGAGGATTCCTGGAAGAACATTCTGGCGGGCAAGAGCGGCATCGCTCCCATCACGCTGTTCGACACTTCCTCGTTTTCCACACGCTTTGGTGGCACGGTCAGGGATTTCGATGTCACGGCCTACATCCCGGCCAAGGATGCCCGCAAGATGGATCCGTTCATCCATTACGGCATCGCCGCCGGCGTGCAGGCGCTCGCCGATTCCGGCCTCGAGGTCACCGAAGCCAATGCCGATCGCATCGGCGTGGCGATCGGCTCGGGGATCGGTGGTCTGCCCGGCATCGAAAAGGGGCATGAAGCCTATCTGCAGGGCGGGCCGCGCAAGCTGTCTCCGTTCTTCGTCCCGAGCAATATCATCAACATGATCTCGGGCAACCTGTCGATTCTCTGCGGCCTGCGTGGTCCGAACATCGCGGTGGTCACCGCCTGTTCCACCGGCACGCACAATATCGGTGACGCCGCCCGCATCATCGAATATGGCGATGCGGACGTCATGGTCGCCGGTGGCGCGGAGATGGCGACCTCACCGACCGGCCTCGGCGGTTTCGCTGCCGCCCGTGCGCTGTCCACCCGTAACGACGATCCTGAAGGCGCCAGCCGGCCCTGGGACGCCGACCGCGACGGCTTCGTGCTGAGCGATGGTGCCGGCGTGCTGGTGCTGGAGGAGTACGAGCATGCCCGTGCCCGTGGCGCGCGCATCTACGCTGAGCTGATCGGTTATGGCATGAGCGGCGACGCCTACCACATGACTTCGCCGCCCGAGGACGGCGGCGGTGCGAGCCGCTGCATGCTCAACGCGCTGCGCAATGCGAACATCACGCTTGATGCCGTTGACTACGTCAACGCGCATGGCACCTCGACGCCCGCCGGCGATCGTGCGGAGACCATCGCCCTCAAGGCGGCGTTCGGCGATCATGCCTATCGCCTGGCCGTCAGCTCGACCAAGTCGATGACCGGACACCTGCTTGGCGCGGCCGGTGGCATCGAGGCCATTTTCTCGATCCTGGCGATTCGCGATCAGGTCGCGCCGCCGACGATCAATCTGGACAATCCCGATCCCGAGTGCGATCTGGACTACGTCCCCAATCAGGCCCGCGAGATGAAGATCGACGTCGCCATCTCCAACTCCTTCGGCTTCGGCGGCACCAACGGCACCCTGGTGTTCAGCCGGCTGCGTTGACCGGCGGGCGGAGCCAGCCCGTCTTGCCTGCGTCTCCCGATCTACTCGCGCTGCACCGGCTCGATCCGGTCCGTTATCCCTGTCTGCTCGAGAGCGGGGGAGGCGAGCCGGCGCGGGCCCGTTACGATATTCTGTTTGCCGCCAGCGGCGAACGCCTCATCCTGCACGCCGACGGCACGATCCACGGAGAGGGTATCGAACCGGTGCCCGGGGCCGGATTCATCGAGGCTCTCGATCAGTGGTGGAAAACTCTGCGTCTTCCTCGCGCCGCTGCCAACCGGGAGTGGCCGTTCCTCGGCGGATGGCTGATATTCCTCGGCTACGAACTCGCCGCTGAAATCGAGCCTCGGCTGCGCGACGCCTTCCGTGAGGCCTATGACGGCCGCGCGGCGGATGCGCTTCCGGTCGCCTGTGCCTTGCGCTGTCCGGGCGCAATCATCCACGATCGCCTCGAGGGCCGTTCCTTGGCCATCGCCGAGCCCGGGCACGAGGAACTGCTGCGGACGCTGCGTACGGATCTCTCGCGCGCCACGAATGCCGGCGCCCATTCCGAAGTGGCGATCCGGGTCGAAGCGGTGGAGGAGGACGACGGCGCCCGGTTCACCGACGGTGTCGAGCGCGTCCGCACGCACATTACCGACGGCGATGTCTTTCAGGTCAATCTGTCGCGCGAGTGGCGGCTGAGGCTGGCCGAGGCGGTGGGCGATGCGGACATCTATGCCCGTCTGCGGCGCTGCAATCCCGGACCATTCTCGGCGCTCGCGCGGCTGGGAGAGGCAAGCCTTTTGAGTTCCTCACCCGAGCGGCTGTTCAGCGTGCGTTCCGGCGTGGTCGAAACGCGGCCGATCGCAGGCACCCACCCCCGCGGGAGGAGTGCCGAGGAGGATGCCGGACTCATCGCTGCGCTGCTCTCGCACCCCAAGGAGCGCGCCGAGCACATCATGCTCATCGACCTCGAGCGCAACGATCTCGGGCGGGTCTGCGTCCCCGGATCGGTGCGCGTCAACGAGCTGATGACCGTGGAAACTTATGCTCATGTGCATCACATCGTCTCCAACGTGCGGGGCGAACTGCGTGAGGACATCACGCCCGGGCAGGTAATCCGGGCGCTGTTTCCCGGCGGCACCATCACCGGTTGCCCCAAAGTCCGCTGCATGGAAATCATCGCCGCGCTGGAACGCAGTCCGCGCGGTGCCTATACCGGCGCCCTCGGCTATCTCGACCGCAGTGGCGATATGGACTTCAATATCCTGATCCGCACCCTGGTGCGATCAGGCAGGCGGATATCGCTGCGCGCCGGCGCCGGTATCGTTGCCGATTCGGTGCCTGGCCGCGAACTCGAAGAAACCAGATCCAAGGCGCGCGGCCTGTTGCGGGTGTTCTCCGATGTGGACTGATCCTGCGGCAGGCGAACTGCTCGGCGCCCTCATCGACGGCGGCCAGGAGACGGCTTGCGATGTCAGGGATCGCGGCCTGCACTACGGTGACGGGCTGTTCGAGACGCTTGCGGTGCGTGACGGCGCGATGCCGCTGTGGGACAGTCACATGCGCCGTCTCGCCGCCGGCTGCGCCGCGCTGCAGCTGCCGCTGCCGGACACGGATCAGCTGCGGAGCGAGGCGGAAAGGCTGTGCGACGGGATCGGACGCGGCGTGCTCAAACTGGTGCTGACCCGTGGGCCGGGGCCGCGCGGATACCGCATCGATCACGCCAACGTGCGTCCGACGCGTCTTCTGCTGCTCTATCGCCCACCGCTGTGGAGCGAGGCATGCTGGCGCGACGGAGTGACGGTACGATTGTGCAGAACGCGCCTGGGCAGCAATCCGGTGCTTGCCGGCATCAAGCATCTCAACCGCCTCGAGCAGGTGCTTGCTCGGGACGAATGGAGCGATTCCGGTATCTTTGAGGGCCTGATGATGGACCGCGAGGGACGGATCATCGATGGCACGATGAGCAATGTCTTCCTCTGTCGCGACGGGGAGCTGCGCACGCCGGCCGTGAGCGAATGCGGCGTGGCCGGCGTCATGCGCGAGCGGGTATGGAAGACCGCCAGGGAACTGGGGCTGCGGGTCGAGGAAGGTTGGATCACTCCGGACGATCTGGGGCTCGCCGAGGAGATCTTCCTGAGCAACGCTCTCTTTGGGGTGGTGCCGGTATCCCGGGTCGACGGCGGGCCGATGCGCCAGCCCGGGCCGATAGCCCTGCAGCTCGCCCGCAGCCTGGCTCCGCTTACCCTGGCCTCTGTACCCGGTGAGGGGACGGCTAAGCCATGAAGCGTCGCTGGTTCGCTCCCCACCGGATCGTGGGCATCCTCATCATCGTCCTCAGCTTCGGTGTGGGCTGGCTGCTGATGGACTTCCAGAGCTTTCTCAATACCCCGCTGCAGAGCCTTGAGGAACCAGAGAACTACGTGGTCGCACCGGGAGCCAGCCTGATCGCCGTGAGCCAGGATCTGGCGGAGCGTGGGCATCTGCGCAAGCCGCGTTTCCTGGTCTGGTATGCGCGCTGGCGGGGCCAGGCGGGCATCATGGCCGGCGAGTATCAGCTGCGTCCCGGCATGACGCCGGCCGAGTTGCTGGATCAGCTGAGGCGTGGCGAAGTCATGCGCTACACCCTCACCGTGCCCGAGGGCTGGACCTTCCGCCAGCTGTTCGCCGCGGTTCAGCGACACGACAAGATCGTTCCGCTGCTCCCGGCGGAGCTGAGTGACGAGGAAATCATGGCGGAGCTCGGCTATCCGGGAGAACATCCCGAGGGGCGCTTCTTCCCTGACACCTACCAGTTCATTGCCGGCACCACCGATGTCGCGCTGTTGCGCCGCGCCCATGAGGCAATGGAGATGCATCTGGCCCGGGCCTGGGCAGAACGCGCACCCGATCTGCCGCTCGCTACACCTTACGAGGCGCTCATCCTGGCCTCCATCATCGAGAAGGAGACCGGGGTGGCGGACGAACGGGAACGCATCGCTGGCGTCTTCATCCGCCGTCTGAAACTGAACATGCGGCTGCAGACCGACCCCACGGTGATCTACGGGCTGGGGGAGGACTATACCGGCCGCCTGCGTACCCGGGACTTGCGGCGGGACACCCCTTACAATACCTACACCCGCCGCGGACTGCCGCCGACACCGATCGCGCTGCCTGGGGCGGAGTCGCTGAGAGCCGCCGTCAATCCTCTGGATGGAGATGAGATATTCTTTGTATCCCGTGGCGACGGAACACATTATTTCTCCAGTACTCTGGAATTGCATGAGCGGGCGGTGCGCAAGTATCAGCTTGGCATGTCCGACGAGGTGCTCCCATGAAGAGATCCGGAATGGCCCACCCGCGCTTCATCACCGTGGAGGGCGTGGAAGGGGCCGGCAAGAGCAGCAATCTTCGTTTTATTCGCGAACTGCTCGAGCGCGGCGGAAGCCGTGAGGTGATTACCACCCGCGAGCCGGGCGGAACCGCGCTCGGCGAACAGATCCGCGATCTGCTGCTCGAGCAGCGCGTCGAAGGCATGGCGCCGGATACTGAGTTGCTGCTGATGTTCGCGTCCAGGGCCGAGCATCTGGACCGCCTGATCCGGCCGGCGCTCGCCGAGGGCAAATGGATCCTGTGCGACCGCTTCACCGATGCCAGCTTCGCTTACCAAGGGGGAGGCCGTGGCATCGACAGTGCGCGCATTGCACAGCTCGCGCAATGGGTGCACGGCGACATCGTGCCTGGTCTCACACTGCTGCTCGATATTCCGGTCGACCAGGGGCTCGCCCGGGCCGGCGAGCGGGCTGAACCGGACCGCTTCGAGCGCGAGCGCCGCGAATTCTTCGAGCGTGTGCGGGCGCGCTATCTCGAGCTCGCCGCCAATGACCCGGCTCGGTTCCGGGTGATAGACGCCTCCGCGCCGATGGAGGCCGTGCAGGAGCAGCTTCGCGAGGTTATCGAGGATTGGCTGAGCGCGAATCCGGCATGAAGGAACTGCTTCCCTGGCAGGAGGACCTCTGGGCCCGAGTGCGTTCAGCGGCCGATGCCGGACGTCTGCCACATGCCATCCTCATCCACGGTCCGGCCGGACTGGGCAAGGAGCAGTTCGCCCGCTTGCTGGCGGAAGGACTGTTGTGCCGGCAGCCGGATCAGGGTCGACCCTGCGGCGCTTGTGACGCCTGCACGCTCCTGCGAGCCGGCTCCCATCCGGATCTGTACTGCTGCGAACCGACAGCCAGCGACGGCGCGCCCGACCGCGAGAAGGGCAGCATCGGCGTCGACCAGATCCGGGATCTGTGTCATTTCCTCAGTCTGACCCCGCACCACAGTCGAAAGATCGTGATCATGGCCGCGGCCCATCGCATGAATGCCAATGCCGCCAATGCCTTGCTGAAGACTCTCGAAGAGCCGCCGGCAAGCGGGCTGCTGCTGCTGGTGACCGAACATCCGAGCCGCCTGCCGGCCACCGTGCTCAGCCGCTGCCAGCGGCTGCGTTGTGCGCCGCCCGCCACCGATATCGCCGTGGCCTGGCTGGCGCAGCGTTGCTCCAAGGGACTCGATCCGCGGCTCCTGCTGGCGCTGAGCGGGGGAAGCCCGCTAGCGGCCCTCGAGCTCGGCGGCCAGGCAGAAGGGTTGGGGCGGCGGGACGCCATGCTCGAAGAACTGGAGCAACTGGCGCTGGGGCGCGCCGATCCGGTCACGATCGCCGCCGACTGGTTAAAGTTCGGCCCCCGGGAATCGCTATATTGGCTATATCACTGGCTGGCTGACATGCTCCGGATGGATGCGGGGGTGGTTCCCGCTCACATTGCCGGGACACCGGGCGAAGCGCGCGCAGGCAGACTGGTCCGCAGGGTTCCTGCCGATGAGCTGCACCGGATCCTGCGCCTGACGGAAAAGTCCCTGCGGCTCGTCGAGGGGCAGAGCAACGCCCAGCTGCTGCTCGAGGATGTCCTCATCGCCTGGTCTGGGGCCGCCGGACGCCCGGCGCCGCAGGCAGGGACAGCACCGGTCTGAGACTCGATTCCTGATGAGGTATGGATCGCAAGCATGAGCGAACAAAAGGCAAACGGAGCGGGCACGCCACCGGCGGGAGGTCCGCGTCAGGGCATCCTGTCGCTGGCCATCAAAGATAAGGGTTCGCTCTATTCGGCCTACATCCCGTTCCTCAAAGGGGGCGGAATCTTTATTCCGACCAGCAAGCCGTATGAGCTCGGCGACGAGGTTTTCATTCTGCTCACCCTCATGGATGAAACTGAGAAGCTGCCGGTGGTCGGGCGAGTCGCATGGATCAATCCCAAGGATGCCCAGGGACATTTCGTGCCGGGCATCGGCGTGCAGTTCACCGACAAGGACGGAGACACCGTCCGCAACAAGATCGAGACCTATCTCGCCGGCGCACTCAAGTCCGACCGCATGACCCACACCATGTAAGCCAAGGGCTACTGTCCCAGGATCTGCGGTTGCGTGGCGTGATCCCCGCCCGATACAATCGGTCGGAACCGGTTCACCTTCTCATTCGAGCTATCTGCCGCGATCTTGACCCCATCTCCGACCGATAGCGATCAGCCCGGCAAGCAGGCTATTAGCGTAGCAGAAAGCGAACCCTGGCACGCCATGTCCATTACTGAGGTCGCCGAGCGGCTCGATTCGGGCTCTGGCGGGCTCGACAGCGCCGAAGTCCGCGAGCGCCGCCACCGTTACGGTCCCAACCGCCTCAAGCGCGCGAAATCCCGCGGCCCGATCGTGCGCTTCCTCATGCAGTTCAACAATATCCTGCTCTATGTGATGATGGGGGCAGCAGTAATTACGGCGCTGCTCGAGCACTGGATCGATACCTCGGTGCTGCTCGCCGCGGTGATCATCAACGCGATCATCGGCTTCATCCAGGAAGGAAAGGCCGAGAACGCGCTGGATGCGATCCGCAGTCTGCTCTCTCCCCGGGCGACCGTGGTGCGGGGCGGGAGACAGCGGGTCATCGATGCCGCCGAACTGGTGCCGGGAGACCAGGTGTTGCTCGCATCCGGTGACCGGGTTCCCGCCGACATCCGCCTGCTCACCGTCAAATCGCTGCGTGTCGACGAAGCCGCGCTCACCGGAGAATCCCAGGCCATTTCCAAGAGCTCCGATCCGGTCGCCGTCGACGCAGTCCTCGGCGACCGTCGCTGCATGGTCTATTCGGGCACCGTGGTGGTATACGGACAGGCGCGGGGCATCGTGGTCGCCACCGGTGGCAATACCGAGCTCGGACGCATCGATCGCATGCTCTCGGAGATCCGCAGCGTCACCACGCCGCTCCTGCGTCAGATCGACCGTTTTGGGCGCATCCTCGCGCTCGTCATCCTGGCCATGGGCGTTGCCACCTTCATCCTCGGAACGCTGGGCCGCGGTCACCCTGCCAGCGAGATGTTCATGATGGTGGTGGCGCTGGTGGCGTCGGCCATCCCGGAAGGGCTGCCGGCGATCATGACGGTCACGCTCGCCCTTGGCGTACAGCGCATGGCACGGCGTAATGCGATCATCCGCCTGCTGCCGGCGGTGGAAACGCTGGGCTCGGTGACCGTGATCTGCTCGGACAAGACCGGAACACTTACCCGCAACGAAATGACCGTACAGCGTTTCGTCATGGCGGACCAGGCCTTCGACATCACCGGTATCGGCTATGAGCCGGTCGGTCACGCCATGGTGAACGGCCGGCCGATCGAGCCGGAGCGATGCCCGGTGCTCAGGCTCGCGGTGCGGGCCGCCGTCCTGTGCAACGACGCCAGGCTGCACAGCGACGATGGTCAATGGACGGTCGAAGGCGACCCCACGGAAGGCGCGCTGTTGGTTCTCGGTGGCAAGCTCAGGGTATACCACGACGAGGAAATCGAGCTGTGGCCCCGCATCGATTCGATCCCGTTCGAGTCGGAAAACCGCTTTATGGCGACCTCACACCGTGATCCGGAAGACGGTCGCTGGATTTTCATCAAGGGCGCCCCGGAGCGCATCTTCGATATCTGCGCTCATCAGTGGGCGAACGGAGAAGAGGATGTGCAGCCGTTCGACGCGGAGCGCTGGCGGCGGCTCGCCGATGAGACCGCGGCCCAGGGGCTGCGCCTGCTGGCAATCGCGTGCAAGCGATCCTCCGGCGGCGATGACGGACTCTCGCTGGATGATGTGGAGATCGGGGGATACACCATGCTGGCCCTCGCCGGCATCATCGATCCGCCGCGCGAGGAAGCCATCCTCGCCGTGCGCGAATGTCACCGCGCCGGGATCGACGTCAAGATGATCACCGGAGATCACGTCGCTACGGCACGCGCGATCGGCGCCCAATTGAACATCGGCAATTCCGGACAGCGCGCGGTTGCCGGTTCGGAACTGGATGAGCTGGACGACGAAGCCCTGCGCCAGGTGGTGGCGGAAGCCGACATCTTTGCCCGCGCCAGTCCCGAGCACAAGCTGCGGCTCGTGCGGGCCCTGCAGCATAACGGCGAGGTCGTCGCCATGACCGGCGACGGCGTCAACGACGCGCCGGCCCTCAAGCGCGCCGACGTCGGCGTTGCCATGGGTATGAAGGGCACCGAGGCGGCCAAGGAGTCCTCGGACATGGTGCTTGCCGACGACAACTTTGCCACCATCGCCGCCGCCGTGCGCGAGGGCCGCGCGGTCTATGACAATATCCGCAAGTTCATTCTGTTCATGCTGCCCACCAACGGGGGCGAGCAAAAAAATATTTTGGGTTTTATTATTTATAGTGTCATTATTCGTTTATTCTTGTGCTAATGATGATATAGAAAATTTGTCAGGAGAAACAAAACAAAACGAATACTTTGTTTCCCAACAAAAAGCTTAAGAAATAGGAGGGAATTTTTTTGAAAATCAAGCTAAAAGTTTTGAAGGTAAGGTTTTAATTGAATCTTTCCCTGTAAAAGATGAAAACGATGAAATTGTTTATTATATAAATAATTATTCAGAAGGAGGATTTGTTATTTTGGCAGCCGATACTCGCTCAATACCTGTATTAGCATATTCTTTTGACAATAGCTTTGATACAAGTGCAGAGGATTATCCTGGAGGTTTGGTTGAATGGTTGGTTTATGCAAAAAATCAAATTAAAGAAATTCGTGCTAAAGAATTACCACAGCCAGAAGAATTTGTTGAAATGTGGGACGATGTTGCTTTGGGTAACGTACGTTTTAACCCTTCGAACCTTTCAGACTGTTCTCTTATTCCTGTAATAGCAACAATAAAAGAGCCACTTTTGCAAACAACTTGGAATCAAAGATTAGGCTATAATGACAATATGCCATTGGCAGTGCCACAATATTGCAGCAGTATTGATAGTGGAAATAATCGTTTTTATGCCGGTTGCGTACCGGTTGCTATTGCGCAAGTTATTAGATATCATGAGCACCCAACAAATTTCAATTATGGTTCTATGAACGATGCTTCTGGGAGTGCCGAAACACGAAGACTTATTAATGATTTGCATCATAAGATTTATTATTTTATGACCAATTTAATTTCCCATTTCAACCTGCTCGTCCCTTAAAATATAGATGTGACGGAACTGCTGTTGATGGTGATTTTCCAGTTCACAATATGCTGAAATTAAATTACGGTTACGCTTCTGCTTCAAATCAAACTTCAATATTTATACCCAAACAAATAACAATTATGAGTGATATTTTAAACAATCAGCCTGTGATAATAAGTGGAGGAAAAGAAGCTGGCTGGTGGATATTTAAATATCAAGAAAGTGGAAGCGGACATATGTGGGTTGCCGATGGATTAGAAACATATTCATTTTGTGTAAGGTTGATATGGGGAAACCGAAAATTTTCAGTAATAAGATACCATATGAATTGGGGCTGGGGAGGTTTACACAATGCGTTTTATTCTTACGGTAATTTTAATCCCGGCGCCCACGATTTTAACTACAAAGTAGATATAGTGCATAATATACAAAAACCTTAAATTATGAAAAAGATATTTTTTTTAATCATAATCTGTTCATTAATGAGCTGTTCATCAGACAACGAACTTAAAGGCAATAATTACGTTTATGATACAAGTACTGATTTTATTGTTACTACAAATAATAATGAAGATTTATTAAATGCAGATACACCTGATTATTTTGATAACGATGCAATTAGGGTAGAACATTTAAATAACAATGGTAATTATGTAGAATTTTATCAGCCAAATTTAGATTATAAATATGATTTTATTATTTATAATTCTTCTGGCTTTAACGTTTTTAGGCTTCTTAATCAAATCGGCAGGGATTATATCATTAACAACAAAATTACAAGTGTTATAAAATGGAATGCTACCGAACGTGATACTATTGTAACCGAAATAAATGAAACATCTAATACACAAATAGCAATAAAAGTGTGGGTAAACGGTGAATTAAAATATGATATGCATAATGGTTTAACACCAGAAGTTATTACTATTACAAAACCACATTTATGAAAAGATAAATTGTGGCAAATGTTGAACTAGATTCTGTTGTTTTTTGATTTAAAATTGTAAAAATTTAACGGATGCTTACATTAGTTTTTTCTTTTTTATTGGCAATGGTTTTGGCAGTTTTGGCGGCCTTGATTAAGTTCAATAAACAATATAATTTAATAGCTGGTTATACAGTAGAAGCTGTTGAAAAAGATGAGAAATTAAAACAAAACGCACATCGAATCGCAGATAGTTTATTCGTAATGGCAGCTTTGATGATTGTTTTTCCTATTTTGAATCTTTTTGTAGATTGGTTTCAAATACTTCATCCTGATTTAGATGGGATGATGGTTATATTTAGCGCTATTCTTGGTTCGCTACTATATTATTTTGTCAGTAGACAACTTAAGAAATAATTAAAGGCTGTTTTTTCAACAGCCTTTTTTCTTACAAAGCTTTTTTATTTTCTACTAATTTGTTACTGTTTTTTGCTAAAGATTTATTGTCTGCTTTCTAACAAAGTAGATAATCTTCTGATCTTTATGAATTCACTTAAATCACATAAAAAAAACAATTCCTATAAAAACGATTTACTGTTTCGTCAAAAAACACAAACTATTTATTATCTTCGCACTTAGATAAAATCAACAAAATAATGAAAAAATTAAGCTTATTTCTTTCTTTGTTTATATTAGCAACGCCGTTGGGGGCATTGGCAAACGAAGGAATGTGGTTTTTGATGTTCATCGAGCGTCTTAACCACCGCGATATGCAAAAAATGGGATTGCAATTGACTGCTGACGAAATTTACAGTATCAACAATCACTCTTTAAAAGATGCAATTGTTCAATTCAACAATGGATGTACAGCAGAAATCATTTCCGACCAAGGGTTAGTTCTGACCAATCACCACTGTGGTTACGATAAAATTGCAGAATTGTCAACTCCGGAAGATGATATATTAACGAATGGATTTTGGGCTCAGACCAAAGCGGAAGAACGTAAGCCAAAAAGTTTATCGGTTCGATTTTTTGTTCGTATGGACGATGTTTCCAAAAGAATTTTAAATGTAGTTCATGATGGAATGTCTGAAGCAGACCGTGAGAAAGCGATCAATCAAGAGATTGCAAAAATTGAAAAAGAAAACAGCGAAAACGGAAAATATACTGTTTCTGTGCGTTCGTTTTTTCAAGGAAATGAATATTACTACTTTGTTTATCAGGATTATACAGATGTTCGTTTAGTGGGTACGCCTCCAAACAGTATCGGGAAATTTGGTGGTGATACAGACAACTGGGAATGGCCAAGACACACAGGAGATTTTGCTTTGTTTAGAGTTTATGCAGATGCAAATAATCAACCAGCGGCGTTTTCTACAGATAACGTACCTATGAAACCTAAACATTACTTACCAATAAATATTCAAGGTTTTAAAGCCGGAGATTTCTCTATGATTTTGGGTTATCCAGGAAGAACGAATCGTTGGATGCCAGCAGAAGGAATTGAGCAAAATGTTGAATTTGCTTATCCTGCTTGGGTTGAAGGTTCTCGTTTGGGAATGGATGTCTTGAAAAAATACATGGATCAAGATACTGAAGTTCGTTTA